>DAOTZU010000140.1:0-18022 GCA_034433995.1 Anaerolineae bacterium | reverse complement strand
TAGCGATGACCCGGCGCTTCCAGGGCTGGTCGGGGTAATGGGTATGGCCCATGATGTACTCGATCAGCGCGGGGTAGAACACTTTGCCCCGGTGTTCGGCATAATGTTCCTCGGCGAGGAGGCGGTTCACCTGCACCACTTTGGCCCCGGCGAACCGCAACCCGGTGTGGAACTCGGAGAGCAGGGAGAGGACATAGCCGGTGAGCGAGTTTTTGAGGGCATCCGGCTTGATGAGGACCAAGGTCTGTTCCAACTCCGCTGGATTGATGTCCACGTTGACCCCCTTCTGCATCGCGTGATGTGGCGAGCATCTTGGCTCGCTTTGGGGCCTAATGTACGCGGAATTGCGGAATTTGGCAAGCCCACGTGTCGTTTGCTTTCAGGGCGCAACCGCTTTAGAATATGAAACATTGTAACGGCATTGATAGCAAAGAGGTGTCCCATGAGAGCTGTTGTCCTGCTTGTTTGCTTGTGCGTCCTATTGGCCAGCGGCTGCGCCGCTCCCACGGCTACGCCACAGCCCGCAGCGCCGACCGCTACCCAAGTGGCCGCGCAACCCGCCGCGCAGGCCACGGCGACGGCGCCCGCCGCCACCGCGGTGCCCCAAGCCACCGTCGCCCCTACGCTGGCCCCGGCCGACGCCGGTTGGGCCGCCGATGGCAAAATCGGTGAGGGGGAGTATCCCCACAGTGCCACCATCGGCCAGATGCGCCTGTGGTGGCGTAACGATGGTCGGCATCTCTACCTCGCCGTGGAGGCGCCCACCAAAGGTTGGGTCGCTGTGGGCTTGGATCCCGAACAGCGGATGCAGGGCGCCAACTATCTCATCGGCGCGGTGGAGCAGGGCGTGGCCAAGGCCTGGGATGCCTACGGCACCGCGCCTGTGGGCGCCAGCCATCCCCCCGATGAGGAGCTGGGCGGGCGCAACGACATCCTGGCCTTTGCCGGCGTGGAGGAGGGGAACCTGACGCGCTTCGAGTTCCAGATCCCGCTGGATTCGGGCGATAAATATGACAAACCCCTCAAGCCCGGCGCCACCTACAAGGTCATCGTGGCCCTGGGCGGCGGGGATGGGTATAATCAACCCCACACGTTCCGTGGCGCGGGCGAGATCGTGTTGGATCCGGTGCCATAATTGGGAAGTGTGGCGGGGCCATGATGGGCGAGGAATGGCAGCGGGCGGCGCTTTTCGCTGGCCTCGATGAAGGGGCGCGGCGGGAGCTCGCGCCCTACTGGCAGCGCAAGAGCTATCCGGCCGGCGCCATGATCCTCTTGGAGGGCGAGCCGCGCCGCGAGGTGTATGCCGTGGCGCGGGGTGTCGTGCGCCTGCGCCAAAGCTCCCGCGAGGGACGGGAACACATCCTGGGATACCTGGGGCCGGGGAGCCTGTTCAACCTGTTGCCCGCCCTGGATGGCGGCGCGGCGCCGGTGACGGTGGAGGCCGCCTCGCCGGTGGTAGCCTACGCGCTGCCCGGCGAGCGGCTGCTGGCGCTCTTGCGGGAACGCCCACAGCTTGCCTTGGCCCTGGCCCAACACCTGGCCGGCGAGGTGCGCCGCCTGCAGACCATGGTGAAAGAGCTGGCCTTGCATCCCGTGCGGGTGCGGTTGGCCCGGTTTCTGGTGCAACATGCCGAAAGCAATCCTCCGCAACAACGCTGGACCCAGGAGGACCTGGCCGCGCAGATCGGCACCGTGCGCGACGTGGTAGGCCGCGCCCTGCGCGCCTTTGCCGAGGAGGGGCTCATCCGCCGCGAGCGGGGACGGATCGTGGTGGTCAACCGCCAGGCCCTGGAGCGCGAGGCCCAAGGAGAATGAATATGTCGGCAGAGAGGAATCCCATCGTGCAGGATGCGCTGTGCACCCTCTGCGGGCTGTGTGTGGAGGCGTGTCCCTGTGGAGCGGTGACGTTGACGCCGGAGGGGCTGCGCTTTGCTTGCGGCGCACACTGCGCGGCCCTGAGGGAACGTGGCCTTGCGTGCCCCGGCGCCGGCCTGTGTGAGGAGGTGTGCCCCGTCGGGGCGCTGCGTTGCCCCGTGGAGATCGCGTAAATCCAAGACGCGAGGTCTTGCCGTGGGCGATTTTGGGTGCTAGAATGCGCTTGCAACGGCAGGTCGCCGGTGATTTCGGGTAAGGCATTTTGCTGATGGCTGACCGCTGATGGCCCTCAGCTATTCTCAAAGGAGGTCCGCCAACATGGCAGACAAGATTCGTGTTACGGTGTGGAACGAGTATCGCCACGAAAAGACCCACGAGGCCGTGGCCAAGGTTTACCCGGAGGGGATCCACGGGCAGATCGCCAAATTCCTCAGCGCCAACCCCGACATGGTGGTGCGCACGGCCACGCTGGACGAGCCGGAGCACGGCCTGACGGAGGAGGTCTTGGCCCAGACCGATGTGCTCATCTGGTGGGGACACATGGCCCACGGCCAGGTGCAAGATGCCGTCGTGGATCGGGTGCAGCAGCGGGTGCTCAACGGCATGGGCCTCATCGTGCTCCATTCGGGGCATTTCTCCAAGATCTTTAAGCGCCTGATGGGCACCAATTGCAGCCTGCGCTGGCGCGAGATCGGCGAACGGGAGCGGCTGTGGGTGGTGAATCCGGGGCATCCCATCGTCCAAGGGCTGGGCGAGTATTTCGAGATCCCCCATGTGGAGATGTACGGCGAGTTCTTTGATATCCCCCAGCCCGACGATCTGGTGTTCATCAGTTGGTTCCAGGGGGGCGAGGTTTTCCGCAGCGGCTGTTGCTGGAACCGGGGCAAGGGGAAGGTGTTCTACTTCCGTCCGGGCCATGAGACGCTACCCATCTACTACCACGAGACGGTGCAAAAGGTGATCACCAACGCCGTCCGGTGGGCGGCGCCTGTGCCGGGGCCCTACACCAACCTGGCCGCGTGCCCCAGCACGAAACCTCTGGAAAAGGTCGAGATCGAGAACTGATTCAGAGGGTGGGGGATGTCGCAAGGCATCCCCCACCGCGTTTTGAGGCTTAGGTGAGCGGCGGGGTGGGTGGTGGGGAGGGCCGGGGCGCGCCGCAATGGGCGCAGGCCGCGTCCTCCGCTGAGACGGGCAAGCCGCAGGCGCTGCAGAGGGGGCCTGGGGGCGCGGCAGGATCGCCCAGTTGATGGCGCAATTGGATGATCCGGGCCCGCAGGGCAGGGATCGTCGCGCCCCGGACCTTTTCTGCGCCCATGACGACCTGTTGGTGTTTTCTAAAGGCCAACTCCACGGCCGCATCCACCAGGCGGCGCCACAACTGTGCCGCGCTCAGGCCAGAGTTGCCCAAGAGCTGCCACTGCCGCTGCAGCCGCCGTCGCCGCGAGGCGATGGCCTCCACCTGCCAGGGGCTGAGCACGCCCCAGCTGACCTCCTCGGCAAGATAAGTCTGCACCCAGAGCCGCTCCCTCCGCCAAGAGAGCGCCACCAAGGCCAGGATCACCGCCACGCCCGCCCAATCGGCGATCAAGCTCAGCAGGCACAGCTCGCCCAAGGAGAGAAAGAGGTTGTGCAACAGGTGGGCGGTGATGGCCGCCGCGAGGCCCAGCCCGATCCACAGCCAGCGCCTGCGGGCCGCCTTCTCGTATCGGGCCAGGCCGAAACCCACCCCCGTCAACGCGGTGAACATGGCGTGATTCAGCCCAAAAGCCAGGGTGCGCAAGAGCACTGTGGCGCTCCACGAGGAGAGGCCCTCCTGCCAGGCGCGGAAAAAGTAGAGGATGTCCTCTGTCAGGCCAAAGCCAAAGCCGATCAACGAGCCATAGACGATGCCATCCAGGATGCCGTCGAACTCGGAGCGGGCCAGCAAAAAGAGGCCGAGAAGGGCCAGCCCCTTCACCGCCTCCTCCACCAGCGGGGCGATAAAGCTGGAGCTGACCAGCTCGCCCACCTCCTGCGGGAGGAGGGCCAGAGGCAGGTCAAAGATGGTCTCCACCATGATGGCCAGCACCGCCGCCGGCAGCGCCCCCCAAAGGAAAGCCACCGCCAAAAGGTGCAACGGCTCCTTCTCGTAGCGATCGAGCCGCCAGACCAGCAGCACGTACAGGATTGTGGGGATCACCCCGGCGAGGATGGAGAGCAACAAGGCGACTAGGGTGGACATAAACTCTTCCCGTACATTTTCTCCCTCACCCTGCCCTCTCCCGCAGGGAGAGGGTTGGGGGGGCCGCTGGTTGCGCCCCTTCTCCCTCTGGGAGAAGGGCAGGGATGAGGGGTGAACGCGTTAGCCGCTGAACTTGAGCGGGCGCGGCAATAACCCTTTGGCCAGTTTGGCCCAGCTGCTGCCCAGATGCACCAACGGCGGGGACGTGTGCCCGTGAACCGCGCCTTGGGCCAGGCTGCGCAGGAAAGTGGGCGCGTCATGGAAGGGGGGCAGCTCGACATAAGCCTGGCCGATCTCGTGGCCCTGGTGGGCATCGCTCCCCGCGCCGCGGAGGAGGCCATACTCTTGAGCCAGGGCCAGGGCCTCGCGGTTATCTTGGGCAAAGGTGACCCGGGCGTTCCACACCTCTAAAATGTCCACCTCGGCGATGATCTCCCAAAGCGCCTCCTGGGCCAGGGCAGAGGAGCGCCGCCACCTATCCCGCGGATGGGGGATGTACACCAGGCCCCCCTGAGCGTGGATCCGGGCCACCGTCTCACGCGGGGTGAGGCCGGCGGGGATCTCCTGGCGCAAAAAGAGACCGATGATCTCCCCGGCCGTCGTGCGGATCTCTTCCCCCACGATGACGGTCAAGGGCGCCTCTTGGGCCAGGGCCAGCGCGCCGGCGATGGTGTTGTGGTCGGTGATGGCCAACGCATCCAGCCCACGGCGACGGGCCCAGAACCACAGCGCCTCCGGTGGGGTGAGGGAATCAGGGGAATAGCAGGTGTGCACATGCAGATCCACCCGCATGGTCACGACCCGGCCAGGGTGGCGCGTTCCCGCATCGCTGCCCGCAAGCGCTGCACATCCTGAGGAATCACCCGGCCCAGCAGAAAGAAAAACAGGGCGCACAGGATCCAGGTGACCACAGAGATGCTCAAGATGGCCGTCTTCAGGGAAGAGTGGTCGGCGATGAGGCCGGCCAGCCAGGGCGAGAGGGCCGCGCCCGAGTTTTCGATCAAATTCAACAGGGCCAATGTGGTGCCGCGCACCTCCGGCTCGGCGATGTCTTGCACCGTGGCCGAGACGTTGGGCGCCGCGATGGAGATATTGACGCCGGTGAGGGCCACCAACACGGTAAAGAGCAGGCGGTTCTCGTTGGGGACGTTGAGGGCCGCCAGCATAAGGATGGCCCCCAAGATCACGCCGACGTTGGCGGTGAGCACCCGCCCCCGCAACGTGCGGCGAAAGAGGGCATCGCCGATGCTGCCGCCGATGAAATAGCCGCTGGCCAGGGCCACGATGGCGATCATCATGGTGGTGGTGGCCTGGCCCCCGGTAAAGCCCCGTTCCGTCTCCAGGTAGCGGAAGAACCAGTAGGTGATGACGTTCCAGGGAAAGACGCCGAAAAAGCCTTGCACCAAGATCAGCCGCAGGCTGGGCGTCTTGAGCAGGCGTTTGGCCACCTGCCAATCGAATTGGAACTTGGGCATCTCGGCCAGGTTCTCCAGCTCCGGCTCGGCCTTGCCACGGGGCGCCTCGCGCACCCCGATCAGGATGATGGCCGCCAGGACGATGCCGATGCTGCCGGTGATGAAAAAGACGCTGCGCCAGCCCAGGGCGCCGCCCAGCGTGGTGGCCAGGATCAGCCCCAACATGTAGCCAAAGGGCATGGCCGTTTGGAGCACGCCGAACACCTTGCCCCGCAGGCGAGGGCCGAAATAATCTCCCAGGAGGCTGTAGATGCCGGGGTAGCTGGAATCGTCGATGCCGGTGGAGGCGCGGGTGACGAGAAAGACGCCGTAGCTGCGGGCCAGGGCGTTCAGCCAGGTGGTGGAGCCCCAAATGAACGAGGCCAACGCCAGAAGTTTGGCCCGGGCAAAGCGGTCATAGAGGTAGCCCCAAACGGGGTAGAGCACCGCCGCCACGATGATGGCGAAACTCGAGACCGCGCCCATCTGCGCCTGGGTGATGCCAAAATCCTCGATGATGGGCGTGGTCAGCGGCCCGATCAAGAGTTTATCCGCTTGGTGCAAGAGGATGAAACCATAGAACACGATCAAGACGAACCAGCGATGTTTGGATTGCATTGGCCCTCCTGATGTGGTTTTCGGTGATGGGCAGAATCCCACGGGCACAAAGCGACGGGCACAAGGCCCCAAGCCACCGGCATTTGCGTAGCGCTGGTAGCCTAGCCCCTTGTGGGCGTCCACCGACGGGCACAAGGCCCTAGGCGATAGGGTTCCGCTCCAGCGCCTCCCGCACTTTGCGGGCCAGGGCGGAGGCGGTGAAGGGCTTTTGGATCAAGACCACGCCCCGTTCCAGGATATTGTGATGGACGATGGCGTTACTGGTATAGCCGGAGAGGAACAACACGCGCAGGCCGGGGCGCACCTTTTGCAGACAATCGGCGAGCTCCTTGCCGTTCATCTGCGGCATGACCACGTCGGTGGCCAGGAGATGGATCTCGCCGGGGTACGTCGAGGCCACGGCCAAGGCCTCGGCGCCGTCGCTCGCCTGCAGCACGCGATAGCCCAGTTGCACCAAAGTGCGGACGGCGATCTCGCGCACGGCGGCCTCATCCTCCACCACCAGGATGGTCTCGCGGCCCCGGGGCAGGTAGCCCAGCTCGTCCTTCAAGGGCAAGGCCTCGGCCGGGGCATCCACCCGGGGGAGGTAGATCTTGAAGGTGGTCCCTTGGCCCAGCTCGCTATAGACCCAGATATTGCCCCCATTCTGCTTGACGATACCGAATACGGTGGCCAACCCCAGGCCGGTGCCCTTGCCCGGCTCTTTGGTGGTGAAAAAGGGCTCGAAAAGGTGCTGTTTGACCTCGTCGCTCATGCCCACGCCGCTATCGGTGACGGCCAAAAGGACGTGCGGGCCCGGCCTGGCCCCCAGGTGGCGCTGGACGTAGGCCTCGTCCAGGTCCACGTTGGCCGTCTCGATGATCAGTTTGCCCCCGTTGGGCATGGCATCGCGGGCGTTGACGGCCAGGTTGAGGAGCACCTGTTCCAGCTGTCCCGGGTCGGCCTGGATGGTGCCCAGGTCCGAGGCCAGCGCCAGCACCAGCTCGATATCCTCGCCGATGAGCCGGCGGAGCATCTTGCTGGCATCGGTGACGACGTCGTTGAGGTTGAGCGGCTGGGGGGTGATGGTCTGGCGGCGGGAGAAGGCCAGCAACTGCCCGGTGAGCCGGGCGGCCCGGGCCACTGTCTTGAGCACCTGTTCGAGATCCGGGCGGGCGGGATGATCTGGGGGCAGGGCATCTTGGGCAAAGGTGGCATAGCCGCCGATGGCGGTGAGGAGGTTGTTGAAATCGTGGGCCACGCCGCCGGCCAGCCGACCCACCACCTCCATCTTTTGCGCCTGGCGCAGTTGCTCCTCCAGGCGTTTGCGCTCGGTGATGTCCTCGCCCAGGCTGGCGATGCCGATGATGGCGCCCGCGCGATCGCGGAGGGGAACGTTGGTCCAGTGGATCAGTCGCCGTTGGCCGGAGCGGGTGAGGATCTCGTTGTCATTGTAGATCAGGATGTGACCGCTAGACAGGGGCTCGAAGAGGCGTGCCCGCAGGCTCTCGCGAAGCTCAGGGGCGATGAAGAGCTCCAGCCAGTTGCGCCCCCAGATCTCTTCGCGCTTCCATCCGGTGAGGTTGAGGAGGAAATCGTTGCAGAACAGGATACGCCCCTCGAGATCCAAGATGATGGCGATGAGATCTGCTGTCTCCAGCAGTTCGCGGAAGCGCCGCTCCGACTCGCGGAGCGCCTCGATCGCCTGTTTTTGGGAAGTGATATCCAGGACGACGGCCATGATTTCCGCCACCTGCCCTTGGGCATCGCGGATGGGGGTGGCATAGACGCTGATATCGATCATGGTCCCATCGCGGCGCCGGCGACGCAATTCCAGGCCACTGAGGGATTCGCCGCCGGTCACCCGCTGGATGAGGGCGCGAAACTCCTCCTCGGCTTCCAGCGGAATGATGGGCAATGTTTGGCCTAGCGCCTCCTGCGCGCTCCAGCCAAAGACGCGCTCCGCTGCCGCGTTCCAACGGGTGACGATCCCTTGGGGGGTTAACGTCCAGATGGGCACCGGCGAATGATCGATCAGCGTGTTCAGGCGGGCGTTGCTGCGCTGCAGCTCCTCGTGGGCCTGGCGCAATTCGGCCAGGCGCGCCTCCAGCTCGGCGGCGTAGCGGCGGGCCTCGCGGAAGAGCTGGGCGTTCTCCAGGGCCAGGCCGATCCAGTTGGCCACCGGCTGCAAAAGGGCCACCTGGGCCGCGCTGTAGGCCTGGGGGCGATAGCTTTGCACCTCCAACAGGCCCCGCACCTGCCCTTGCACCAACATGGGCACATAGAGGGCCGTCCGCGCCACGCGCTCATCTCCCGGCGTGCCCACATGGATGGCCGCGCCGTTGGCCTGGGCCGCGGCGGGCACGTCCTCCACCAGTTCGGGGGCGCCGCTCACGATGGCCCGTCCCCGGCCCCGGGCGGGCGCGGGAGGGATGCGTAGCGGCGGAAAACGGGAGATATCCAACGTCTCGCCGTCGCTCACCATGAAGGCGGCCCGCAGGGTGCCCTCGGCCGCATCCCACAGCGAGATGCCAAAGCAGGAACAATCCACCAATTGGGCCACATGGGTGTGGGCGATGCGGCAGACCTCGTCCAAATCCAACGTCTGGGCCAGGGCCAACCCCAGCCGGTTGAGGGTCTCCAACTCCCGCTGGCGCTGGGCCAAGGCCTGCTCGGTTTTTTGATGCTCGATGGCCAGCGCCAAAAGGTGGGCCATGCTCTGGAGAAAGCGGGCCTCATCTTGGGTGAAGGCGCGCCGCCGGCGGGTGTGGGCGCCCAAGACGCCGAAGGGACGCATCTCGCCGGGGATGACCACGCTCATGCCACTGACCACGCCGTGCTCGCGCAAGAGGGGCAGCGGGGTAAAGCGCGTCTCTTGGGCCAGGTCCTCCACCAGCACCGGAGCATCGGTGAGGAGGGTGTAGCCGGCCTGGGAGGCAGTATCGGCCCGCACCCGCGCCACGCCCACCAGCCCCTCGCGCCAGCCCACGCCGGCCCGGAGCAAAAGCTCCTCGCCTCCGGGCAAGAGCTCCAACACCTTGCTGTATTCCACAGCCAAGGTCTCGGCCACGAGCTGGGTCGCCTCGGTGAAGAGCTGGTCCAGCTCCAGGGGGGCCAGGGCGCGCCGGGCAAGGCGGGCCAGCGCCTCCTGTTGCCGCGCGCGGGCGGCCAGGACCTCCTCGGCCCGACGCAGGGAGGTGATATCGCGCCCCACGCCCACGATGCCCACCACGTCGCCGCTGGCATCGCGCAGCGGGGAGACGGTGGTCTGAAAATGGGACAGGCCGCCGGGGCCGGGGGCGGACCATTCGTAGGTGATGCTCTCGCCGGCCAGGGCCCGCCGGTTGGCCTCCTCGTGCGGGGGAGCGGCCGCATCGCCCAGCACCTCCCGCGTCGTCTTGCCCAAAAAGACCTCCGGCTTGGTGCCATACCGCTCCAGCCAGTGGCCATAGACCCCGGTGTGGCGCTGGGCGGTATCCAGGGTAAAGACGATATCGTCCATGGATTCCACCAGGCATCGGAAGCGCTCCTCGCTGGCCGCCAGCGCCGCCCGGTCCCGCTGCTCGGCGGTGATATCCCGCACGATGCAGATGATCCCGCCATCGGGCAGCAGGGAGAGGGAGAGGGCTTGCGGGAAGGTGCTGCCGTCCTTGCGCTTGCCCGTGGCCTCGCCCCGCCAGTGGCCGTCGCGCTGCAAGAGGGGCATGATCTCGGCATCGAAACGCCGCAGTTCCGCCTCGTCGTAGAGCACCCGCCAGGTTTGGCCCAGGAGCTCCTCCGGGCTCCCGTAGCCATAGATCTGGGCGTGGGCCGGGTTGAGGTAGAGGTACACCCCTTCGCGGTTGAGGATGGCCATGCCGTCTATGGCGGCCTCCATGGCGGCCAATTGGCGCTGGATAAATTCCCAGACGCGGGGCCCGCGTTCCGGGGAGATGGACCGCTGGTGGGCCTCAAGGTGGGTCAGCTGTTCCCGGAGCGCAGCCAGCTCAGCAAGGAGTTCTTCGCGGGTTTTGTGCTGGTCGTCCATGGTTCCCTCTCTCCTCCCCTTTGCTCCCCGGAGATGAGGCTTACTGCAAGATCACATACCCACAGAGGGATTATATAGGATAGTGGCGCGGTGTCAAGGGCGACAGATAGTTTAGACGGTTTGGGCCGGGGCGAAGTCCCAATACACTGGAATCGATTGCGGATGCGAGCGCTGTGCTAGACCAAAAATAGACCTGACAGGTCTCGGAAGACCTGTCAGGTCTGGGGGGCGCGCACGGCGACCAAGTCCAAATACACTGGAATCGACTGCGGATGCGAGAGCGACAGCTAGGGCGCGATCTCTAGTTCTTATCGGTTTCTTGGGAGAATGCGAGCGCCGTGACGGTTGGGCTGGGGGCGCCTTTGGCCGGGTGGGACGGGGCCCCTGGGCCGTCGGATGGAATCCGACGGCTGGGGTTGATAAGCCCGCGGTGCGGGCTTACCTGGGGGAGGCGTCGGTTTGCAACCGACGGTAGGGGTGGAGCGAGGACTGGCTGGGGCGCCATCGGCTGGGGTGGGACGGGGCCCTTGCGCCGTCGGATGGAATCCGACGGCTGGGGTTGATAAGCCCGCGGGGCGGGCTTGGCTGGGGGAGGCGTCGGTTTGGAACCGACGCCTCCGTGCCGGATCGTCTTGGGGGCCGACCTCAATTTCGCTGGCCACTGCCTGGGGTATAACGGCTTGATCGGGTAGGTCGCATAATAAGCGCTCATAGCCGATTCGCGCCAACACGATGAGCGGCGAGGCATTGATAACCCAACGCTCAGTCATCCTGGGCCTCAGCAAGGATCTCTTGGGCGTCATATTGGAACGGGGAGACTTGATAACGTATCAGCGCTTCCATAAAAGCCCCCCGAGAAACGCCAGCAACCTCAGCGGCCTTGTCCTGGGAGAGAAGGCGCAGCTCGTACCATTTCACTGCTGCTGCTAAGCGCATCTCTTGGACGAAACTGGCGGGATCTTGCCGCAAGGCCGACAATACCCCCGGCGGCAGTTCGAGCGTAACTTGAACTCCTGACATGACCATACCCCCGGCAAGAACTTGCCAATGCGTGGGCTCTGATCCTAAATCGGCCGGTTGTCCATATTTTACACCAGCTCATTCTAGCACGGCGGCCCCTTACGTCAAGTTTGTCTCATGGGCACGCCTCTCGCAGCCAGACGAGCATCTCGCCGGCGCCGCGGTTGGCCCAAGCATAGTAGGGGATGGCCTTGATGGCGACGGCCCGGGTGGCGTGGACGTTTGGGCGGTAGAGGGCGTTTTCCCAGCCGGCCGGATCGCGGCGCAGGGCGCGGCCGCTGAGGGTGACCACGCCGCCCAAAAGCTCCGGCTCCCAGGTGGCGCGGAGCTCGGCCTCGCGGGGGAGGGCCAGGTCGTGGAGCAGGGGGCCGTTATCGGCCTCCTCCAGGCAGTAGACCAGCGGGCCGCGCTGGAGGGCCACCCGGCCGGCGTCGGCGCGCACGGCGGGGTGGGCATACACGCACTCGATGGGCATGGGGAGGGTCCATTCCACCACGTCGCCCGGTTGCCAGCGCCGCGCCAGGTGGATATACCCCCGGCGCAGCAGCGGCTGCACATCCTGGGGGGTGCCGGCCACCGTCAGCCGCGCCCCGCGACACCACCCCGGCAGCCGCAGGGCCAAGGTGAAGGTGGCGGGCCGGGCGGGATGCACCGTCAGGCGCACCAGCTCTCCCCAGGGGTAATCGGTCTCTTGGCGGAGGATGACGGCCTGGCCGCCCAAGGTGAACTCGGCCTGGCCGGGGGTGAAGAGATGGACATACAGGGCGTCCTCGCTCTGGCCGTAGAGATAAGCGCCCAGGGAGGCCAACAGACGGGCGATATTGGGCGGGCAGCAGGCGCAGCCGAACCACTCTTGCCGCTGGGCCTGGACGATGGGATGGAAAAGGTCGGGGCGGCCGGCCAGGGCGGCGGGGTTCATCTCCAGGGGGTTGGCGTAAAAGAAGCGGCGCCCATCCAAGGAGAGGCCGCTGAGCACGCCGTTGTAAAGGGCCCGCTCCATGATGTCGGCATAGGTTGCGTCGCCGGTGCAATGGAGCAGCCGCTGGGCCCAAAAGACCAGGCCGATGGCGGCGCAGGTCTCGGCGTAGGCCAGGTCGTTGGGCAGGTCGTAATCATAGGTAAAGCGCTCGCCCGCCGCGCCGGAGCCGATGCCGCCGGTGAGGTACATCCTGCGCAGGGTGACGTTGCGCCACAACCCCTCCATGACGGCCAAAAGCTCGGCATCGCCCGTCTCGGCGGCCACGTCGGTGACGCCGCTGAACAGGTACATGGCCCGCACAGCGTGGCCCTCGGCGGTGGTCTGTTGGCGGATGGGCAGATGGCTTTGGTTGTAACTGTAGCCGCCCAGCATCCAGCGGGGCTTTTCCGTCTCGCCGCGGGCGGCGGCCTCCAGATCATAATAGTGGGGCTGGCGGCCGCGTTCCTCCACAAAGAACTGGGCCAAACGCAGGTAGCGCTCCACCCCGGTGGCGCGATACAGCTTGACCAGGGCCAGCTCGATCTCCGGATGGCCCGGATAGCCGCGCTTCTGGCCCTCGCCGGGGCCGAACACCGTGGCGATGTGGTCGGCATAGCGACAGAGGGCGTCCAGCAGGGTGCGTTTGCCGGTGCCCTGGTAATAGGCCACCGCCGCCTCCATGAGGTGGCCGGCGCAATAGAGCTCGTGCATATCGCGCAGGTTCTTCCAGCGGTTTTGTGGCTCCACCACGGTAAAATGCACATTGAGGTAGCCATCGGGCTGCTGGGCGCCGACGATGAGGGCGATCACCTCGTCGGCCAGGCGCTCAAGGGCGGGATCGGGATGGGTGGCCAGGCTATAGCCCACCGCCTCGATCCATTTGGCCACATCCGAATCCCAGAATTGGTGCGGGGGGTTGGGCTGGCCGGGCCGCCAATCCAGCTTGAAAGCGTCGATGCGGCCGGTGCCCTTGAGCTGCTCGTACTCGATGGGCAGGGTGACGGCGCGGTTAAGCTCTTGCCGTGCCCCCCAGAAGCCGCCCTCCAGTTTGACCTTGGATAAGGGTAGCGGTGCCAACGTGCTGAAGCGGTGCGTGCTCATGGATGCTCTCCTGTAAAGGGTTTATTTGTGAGGCATTTGCCTGCCGGAAAGAAATCGAGTATTGTTTTCCCGCCCTTGATTCCTTCACCAGAGGTTGCTCATGCTCACCCGACGCGAACGTCTGATGCGCACGCTGAACGGCCAGGCGGTGGATCGGCCGCCGGTCAATTTTTACGAGATCAACGGCCTGGAAGATACGTTGGACCCCAACGATCCCTTGAACATCTACACCGATCCCTCCTGGAAGCCCCTCATCGAGCTGGCCAGGGAAAAGACGGACCGCATCGTCATGTGCTCGGTGGGGTTTGTGGATCCCCCGGTGGAGACCTATGAGAGCGAGACCGTGCAGTATTGGGAGGGCGACTCCCTGTTCACCGTGCAGACCATCCGGGCAGGCAAGCGGGTGCTCACCTCGCGGACGCGCCGCGATAAGGATGTCAACACCGTCTGGACCCTGGAGCATCTGCTCAAAGACGCGGATGACCTGGATGCCTACTGTGACCTCCCCTTGCCCCAAGGCGGCCGCATGCCCGATCCGGGGCCTGTGCTGGCCCTGGAGGCGGCCTTGGGAGAGAGCGGCATCGTGATGATCGACACGGCCGATCCCCTGTGCCTGGCGGCTGGCCTCTTTGAGATGGGGCAGTTCACCGTCATGGCCATGACCGAGAAGGAGCGCTTTCATCGGCTTTTGGACCGTTTCGCCGAGATCCTCTATCCGCGCACAGAGGCCATCGCCCAAGCGTTGCCGGGGCGGCTATGGCGGATCTATGGTCCGGAATACGCCTCGGAGCCCTATCTGCCGCCGCGCTTGTTCCACGAATATGTGGTGGCCTACGATCGGCCCATGGTGGAGGCCATCCAGCGCTACGGCGGTTACGCCCGGCTCCATTCCCACGGCCGCCTGAAGAATATCCTGGACCACATCGTCGCCACGGGCTGCCGGGGGCTGGACCCCATCGAACCGCCGCCGCAAGGGGATGTCTCCCTGGCCTATGTCCGCGAGCATTACGGGGACCGGCTGACCCTCTTTGGCAACCTGGAGGCCAGCGATATCGAGAATCTGCCGCCGGAGCAATTCGAGGGCCGGGTGGTCACGGCCATCGCGGAGGGTTGGGGCAACCCGCGCGGGTTCGTGCTGCAGCCCTCAGCCTGCCCCTACGGCCGCAAGCTCTCTCCGCGGGCGCTCAAAAACTATGAAAAGATCATCGAGGTGGTCGAGCGGGGCTAAAAGCCCGTGCGCCCTCCGCCTCCCGCGGCTATGGGCAGCGCAGCACCAATCGGTGGGCCTTTTGGTCGCCCAGATGGATCTCGCTCTGCCGGCCCAGGAGCGATTGGCCATCCAAGAGCATCTCCGAGACATCCCCGCAACCGATGGCCGCCGGGGGCAACCCCAGGACGCTCACCCGGATGGTGCCGCGCTGGGTGCCATCGAGGGTGAGGCTGGCCGCCGGCAAGCGCATGGTCCCTTGGGCGCCAGCAGGGATGGGGTGCGCGGGCAGCTCACCGCCCACCACCCCCAGGAGCAGGTCCAACGCGGGCACGACCCCTTGGCAAATGCGCACCGGCCGGCAGCCTTGGTTGATGATGGTGACCTCCACCGCCGTGGCGTTGGCATAGGCCACGCCGCCCCCGATGGCCAGGGCCGCGGCGATAAAGGCGCCCAGGACGATGGGGCCGGCCACGCCGGCGGCCGGTAGCCCGGCGATCACCTGTTCGATCTGCAGCTCCAACAGCTGGCTGGCGGTGGTGAGGCCTTGGCTGCTGGCATCGCGCAGGTGCATGGCCCGCTGCAGACCCTGGCGCTCCTCGGCGGTGAGGTGGTTCCCCTCCTTTTGCAACCAATCTTCCAGCCGGCGCATGAACGCGTACCAATCCTCGGCCGTGCGCCAGGCGCGGCCGGCCCTGCGCAAGCGTTTGAGCCAGAGCAGGAGCGCCTTGCGCGTCTGGCGGCGTTGGCGCCTCTCCTCTCCCGTCCTCGGCTGCTCGTTCATGTTCCCCCTTTTTCCCACCATGGCGCTCCTGGGGAGCGCTCCCACCCTTGGCCACAGTGAGATTGTAACACGCCACGATGCCTTTGTCCACGCAATTGCCAAGGCAGGGCGCGGGCCGCCTTGCCATCACCCCACAATCGGCTATACTATGTGCCGCCTCGCCTGTGGGTCATCCATTTCTCGGAGCAAGCCATGCATCTCAAACCCCTTTTGCCCGCCGACCTGGACGAGACCCTGGCCCTGGTCAACGGCCTGCATCCCACCTTGCGCATGAGCCGCGATTGGCTTTACGCGCGCACCTTGGGCCATTTCGCCTGTCCGCCGGAATTCATGCTCCTGGCGCGGGAGGGGGACCGGGTCGTCGGCTGCTGCTTGGCCCACGAGGTGGAAGGGCGCGGCATCGTCAAGCTTTTTGGCGTGGCGGAGGCGTACCGTCGGCGCGGGATCGCCACGGCGCTTTTCGATGCTTTGGAGGCGCGGATGCGGGAACGCGGCCTGGGCGAGGTGGCGGTGGAGGCGGCTGCGCCCGGGTATTTCTTGCCCGGCGTGGATCTGCGCTACACGGCGGCCCTCTCCTTCCTCTTTCAACGGGGCTACCAGAGCGACCGGGTCTCGCGGGTGGATATGGCGGTGGACCTGGCCCACGCCACCCTGGAGACGGCCGACGCCGAGGCCCGGCTGGCCGCCGCCGGGATCACCCTGCGCCGCGCTCGACCGGAGGAGGTGGAAGGGGTGGCCCATTGGGTATTGGAGGTCTTTGGCCGGGGCTGGCAGATCGAGACGGCCGATGCCCGTATCTTTTCCCCCACGCCGTTGTTTATTGCTTTAGAGGGCGAAAAATTGATAGGGTTTGCCGTGTATGACGTCACCGGGCCGGCCCGCTTTGGCCCCACGGGAACCTTGCCGGAATATCGCGGCCGGGGCATCGGCAGCGCCCTGTTGCACCTGTGTTTGCGCAGCCTGCAGGAGCGCGGCGAGGCCCAGGCCACCATCGGCTGGGCCGGGCCCATCGCCTATTATGCCCGCACCGTGGGGGCGGAGATCAGCCGGGTCTATTGGTCGTTCAAAAAGCCGCTGGCCTGAGGGCGGACCTAGCGAGGGGGATCACGATGCAACGTGGGCGACTGCTTCTGGCCCTGTTCCTTGTTTTGGCCGTGGCCATCTGGGTGGCCGATAGCGTCATCGCCGCCCTCTTTTTCTACGATGCGCCCTTTCTCGATCTGTTGTTCCTGCGGGTGCCCCAGCATGAGCTTTACACCCGTGTTGCTGCGGGTCTCCTTGTGTTGCTTTTTGGTCTGTGGGTGGTGCGGCTGGACGAGCGCCGGCGCCAGCACAGCGAGCGGCTGGAGCACATCAACCGCGTCCTCGACGCTTTGCGCCAGATCAATCAGCTTCTCTCCAGGGAAAAGGAACGGGACCGTCTTTTGCAAGCGATCTGCGACGCCATGGCGCAGACGCGCGGTTACCGCGCCGCCTGGCTGGCGTTGGTGGATGGGGAGGAGCGCGCGGAGCGTGTCTTTCAGGCCGGTTGGGGGGCCGTCTTTGCACCCTTGCGCGAGGCTCTGCAGCGCGGCGAGTGGCCCCGCTGCGCCCAGGAGGTGTTGCATCGGCCCCAACCCGTGGTGTTCTCGGGCCCCATCGCCTTGTGCACCGATTGTGCTCTCCTCCGTTCCCAGTGTGAGGGCCAGGCCATGGCTGTGCGCCTGGCCTATGAGGGCAAGACCTACGGAATGCTGGCTGTGGCCCTCGATGGCACCTGGCCTGTGGATGACCATGAGCGCGCCCTCTTTGCCGAGGTGGCGGACGATATCGCCTTTTGCCTCCATGACCGGGAGCGAGAGGAGCGCCAGCGACAACTCGATAAGGCCCTGCGCCGCGAGCGCGATTTCAGCGCCTCCCTGGTGGAGGCCTCGCCGACCTTTTTCGTGGCCATCGGCGCGGATGACGGCCGCGTGCGTTGGATGAACCCGGCCATGCTCCAGGCTTTGGGCTACACCCATGACGAGGTCCAGGGCTTGCCCTATTTGGAGACCTTTGTCCCGCAGGAGGATCGTCCCGCCCTGGCCGAGATCTTTCGGCAGCTCAGCCGGCCGGGGCAAAAGACCCGCAACCTGAACCACGTGCTCACCAAGGATGGACGCGCTTTGCTGGTGGAATGGCACGGCGTGCCCGTGATGGGCGCCACCGGCGAGGTGGAATACTTTTTCGGCGTTGGCTTGGATGTGACCGAGCGCCAACGGGCCGAGGAAGAGCGAGAGCGCATGATCGCCGAGCTCAAGCAGGCGCTGGCCGAGGTCAAGACCCTCAGTGGCCTTTTGCCCATCTGCGCCTCATGCAAAAAGATCCGCACCGACGAGGGCTATTGGGTGCAGTTGGAAAAGTACATCAGCGAGCATTCGGCGGCCACCTTCACCCACGGCATCTGCCCGGAATGCGCCAAAAAGCTTTACGCCGAATTCTACAACGAGAGCGACGAGGGCCAAACCTGAGGCAAAAGACGCCGGTCGCCATCCGCCGATGGCCGACCGTTTACTCGTGGAGGCCTATGATGTTGCATGCCGGTCTGGTTTCTGTCACCTTTCGCCAACTATCGCCGGAGGAGATCATCTCTCTGGTAAGCCAGGCAGGGTTGGAGGGGATCGAATGGGGCGGGGATATCCATGTGCCCCATGGCGACCTGCGCCGCGCCGCCGAGGTGCGCCGTTGGACGGAGGAGGCGGGGCTGGTCGTCTCCTCCTACGGTTCGTATTATCGCGTGGGCCATGAGGAGCCGGC
>DAOTZU010000139.1:0-9136 GCA_034433995.1 Anaerolineae bacterium | reverse complement strand
TCCATCCAACACCTCGCGCACGCGCCGGGCCAGTTGTTCGAGGGTAAAAGGTTTTTCGAGGAGGCCAAGCCCCGGCTGCAGCCCGCCGTGCCGCTTGATGGCCTCCTCGGCGTGGCCCGACATATAGAGCACCTGGCTGGTGGGGCGCAGGCGCAGCAGGCGCTCCACCAGCGCCAACCCGCTCATCTGGGGCATGACCACATCCACGAGGATCAGCTGGAACGGGCCGGGGTCCTGGGCGCAGAGTTCCAGGGCCTCTGTGGGGTTGGCGGCCTCCTGGACCGCGTAGCCCAGGCCGCTCAGCAGCCGCACCATCATCTGGCGCACGCCGGGGTCGTCCTCCACCACCAAGAGGCGCTCGCTGCCCCTGGGCAGCGCCTCTACGGCGGGGCTCTCGGTGGGCGGCGGAGGGGCTTGGCCTGTAATCCGCGGCAGGAGGATGGTGAAGGTGGCTCCTTGGTTGACCTCACTCACCACCTGAATGCTCCCGGCCAGCTGCTGCACGATCCCGTACACTGTGGCCAGGCCCAAACCCGTCCCCTTGCCCACCTCTTTGGTGGTGAAAAAGGGCTCAAAGAGGTGGGCCTTGACCTCGGCGTTCATGCCACAGCCGGTATCGCTGATGCTGAGCAGGACACAAGGCCCCTTGGGCGCCCGAAGGCCGTAGGCCTCACGGCAGGTTTGCCCGGCGACGTTGGCGGTCCGCAAGGTGAGCACGCCCCCGGTGGGCATGGCATCGCGGGCGTTCACCACCAGGTTCATCACCACTTCTTCGATCTGTCTGGGGTCGGCCTGGACCAGGCCCAAATCTGGGGCCAATTCCAATCTCAAGATGATGTCCTCGCCGATGATGCGGGCCAGCATCTTGACCATACCCTGCAACACATGGTTCAAGTCCAGCGGCTGGGATCGCGCGGGCCGCTGCTGGCTGAAGGTGAGGAGCTGGCGGGTCAATTCGGCGGCGCGGCGGCCGGCCTTTAGAATGTCGGCCACATCCTCGCGCAAGGGGCTGTTCTCCTCCAGGGTCCTGAGCAGGAGCTCGCTATAGCCGTTGATGATGGCCAGGAGATTGTTGAATTCGTGGGCCACGCCGCCGGCCAGGCGACCGATGCTCTCCAGTTTCTGCGCCTCGTGCAGGCGCTCCTGGCTTTTGTGCAGGGCCTCCTCCGCTTGTTTGCGTTCGGTGACATCGTCATAGATGGCCACCACCTCGCCCGAGGGAAGCTTGTACACGCGGTTCTCCCGCCAACCCTCGTGCCGGGCATCGCGGTAGAGGCGCGCCGGCAACATCTCGGGTTGGCCGGTGCGCCACACGCGCCGGAGCACGTCCAAGAGGCCAAACTCTTCCACGCCGGGAAAGACCTCGGTCAGCCTCCGCCCCAAGATCTCGTGCTTGCGCACGCCCTTCATGCGCTCTGCAGCGGGATTGAAATCCACGATGAGGAAATCTCGGCCGTCATCCAGAGCCTCGTAAACGGCCGCCCCGCTGGACATGGTGTTGAACATCTCGCGGAAGCGTTGCTCACTTTGGTGGAGCGCCTCCTCGGCGCGTTTGCGCTCGGTGAGGTCGGCCAAGCTCCCTTCGAAAAAGAGGATCTCGCCTTCGGCGTTGCGCAGGGCCCGGGCGTGGTCCTCCACCCAGAGGATGGAGCCGTCATACCGTCTCAGGCGCAAGACATAATGGTGCACCACCCCGTCCCGCGCCAAAAGAGCGCGCTCGCGGGCGCGCTTCTCCGGCTCCACGTAAAGGTCCATCACATCGGCGCCCAAGAGGGCCTGGCGGTCGGGGTAGCCCAACATCTGCACCAGGGTGAGGTTGGCATCCAAGATGCGGCCCTCGGGGGTGGTGCGGTAAAGGCCCACGGGCACGCGGTCAAAAAGGAGGCGATAGCGCTCCTCCGCATCGTGGCGTTCTTGGGCTTCGCGCTGCAGGGCCTCGTAAATCCGGGCGTTTTTCAGCGCCGCGGCGGCGTAGGCGGCCAGGGTCTCGGCCAAGGTGAGATCTTCGGGGGTAAAGAGGGTGCCGTAGCGGGTCAGGCACATCCCGCCCAGGGCCTCGCCGTCCACGATCAAGGGCACCACGATGACCCGCTCGTCCTCGTCCAGCGGGGTGTTGGGGATCTGTTGCCCCAGGGGACTGTGAAAGGCGTCGTTAAAGATCAGCCCCTTGCGCGCCAGAATGGCTTGGCCGGTGAAGCTGGATGCCACCTCCAGGGGAGCGGCGAGGATCTCGGCCTCATAGGGCGGCTCGATGGCCACCTGAGGGAACAACGTGCGCCCGTCGGCGCTGAGGAGGTAGATGGTCGAGCCTGCGGCGCGCAACATGGAGCGCGCGCTGGCGGCGATGCGGGTCAGCACCTCTTGAAGGTCCAGGCTCGATCCCAGGGAGCGGGCGATCTCCAAAAGCTCCCGTTGTTGCTGGGTAAACCGCAGCCATTGCGCTTCGCGGGCGGCCAACGCCGCCTCCATCTCGGCCAACCTGCGGCGCAAGGCATCATTCTCCTGGGGCGAGGCGTCTGGACGATGATCCTCTGCTGGCATAGGGTTTCCTTTGAGACGCTTACAGCTATCCTATGTTTCAACCAGGGCAGAAGGGGAGGCGGTGAGGGGCAGATCCACATGGAAGGTGGCGCCTTCTCCCGGCGCGCTCTGCACCTCGATCACCCCTCCCAATTCGCGCACGATACCGTAGGTGGTGGCCAAGCCCAACCCCGTGCCGCGACCAACCTCTTTGGTGGTAAAGAAAGGTTCAAAGAGATGTTCCCGCACCTCGGGAGAGATGCCCACCCCTGTATCCTGCACCGAGAGGCGGGCACAAGGTTTGCCCTGGGCCAGAGAACAAGCGTGTAGCTTGGTGGTGGTGATGGTCACGTGACCATCCGCATGGGTTTCCTGGATGGCATCCCGGGCGTTGGTGAGCAGGTTGGCTATGATCTGTTCGAGCTGGCGCGGATCCGCCTTGACCCAGAGCGGCTCTTCGCTGAGGCGCAATTCCAGGGCGATCCCCTCTTCCAAGAAGAGGGGCAACATCTTGTCCATGCCGCGCAGGACCTGGTTGAGGTCCACCACCTCCATGTGCGGCCGTTCGCGGCGGCTAAAGACGAGAAGTTGGCGGGTCAACTCGGCCGCCTGGCGGCCGGCTTTGAGGACGGTCTCCACATCCCGGCGCGCGGGGGCATCCTCAGGGAGGGTTTTCAACGCCATCTCGGAGTAACCGTTGATCACCGTCAAGAGGTTATTAAAGTGATGGGCTATGCCCCCGGCCAGGATGCCGATGGCCTCCATCTTTTGAGATTGACGTAACTGTTCCTCCAAAAGCTTGCGCTCCGTGGTCTCGTGGAGGGTGACCATGCGGCCGATGAGCCGCCCGCGACCATCTCGCAGCGGGGCGATGGAGACATCAAAGGAGCGCCGCCCGTTTCGAGCGAACACGAGCTCATCCTGGGCCTCCGAGACGTCGCGATAACGCTCCAGAACCTCTGGCCATGACGTCAAGACCTCGCGGACGTTGCGCCCGATCAGCGCGTCCCGCTCATCCCCGATGAGGCGCGAGGCGGCGGGGTTGAGGTAGACCAACCGCTTCTGGCTATCCATGACCATGACGGCATCGGCCAAGCTCTCCACGATGGCATCTCGGGCGGCGGGGACGATGTCGAACAAACCGTGGCGAAAGAGGGCCCAATAGGTGAGGATGGCCGATAGACTGAGGGCCACAGGGGTAAGATCCAAGCGCAAACCGTGAGATTGTCCTACCACATAGGCGAGGTTGCCCATCCAGGGCAGTAGCCCCACCGCCAACATGGAGATGGCCTGGCCGCGATAGGTGCGGAAGGTGGTCAGAGCCATGCGCAGCAGGGCTAGGGAGCCCAGCAGCATCAGGAGGCTGTTGTAGAGGTAAAAGAGCCTAAGCCACGGGCCATAGGTCTTGGCCACAGCAGAGAAGGCGCCGCTCATATCGAGGGCAATGTTCCGATAAAACAGGCCGTGCCACTGGTCGGTCCAAACCACCAAGATGGTCAGCGCCGGAATAAGGTAGAAGAAAAACATATGTCTGGGAGAGGGGCTGCGGCCGCCGGTGCTATAGCGCCGGGCAAAGGTCATGAAAAGGGGCGCGGCAAAGGGGATGCAAAAATATTGCAGCTTGGCCCAGAAGAGCTTGGCCTCCAGGCCCACACTGGTGATCTCGACGGCGTACAGCGCGGCCCAGAGGCCCAAAATGATACCGAGCGCCGCCAAAAGGGTGGCGCCCACCGCCGGCCGCCGGCGCCAGATGAGGACGGCGGCACTCCAAGCCAGGAAGGCTGAAAGGATCAACGGCCAAATGTAAGGTGTATACTGCCACTGCACGCGCACCTCTCCTTACCAAGGCCTGCAAGGACTGTCTTGGCCCTCGCCGTGGCTGTAAGGATAGCGCAATTGCGCGCGCTTGTCCAACCGCTTGCAATTGACGCCGCCGCCCTTTTTGTGCTAAGTTTAATGCGCTACGGTGAGCCTTGGATCCAATTGTCTCCTGGAACCAGGTTCCGTACCCAGTGCTGATAGCCGATGGCTGATAGCTGATTGCTGATAGCTCATAAGGAGCGCCGATGAAGCCCAAAAAAGTGGGCCTCTGCTATTTCTCGGGCACGGGCAACACCTGGGCCATCGCCCGGGAATACGCCGATGGGTTTGCCCGCCTGGGGCACGAGGTGGATGTGCTGCGCATGGAGGCGCTTTTGAGGGGCGGCCCCATGGGGGCGCTGGCCCACTATGACTTTTTGGGGCTGGGCTATCCGGTCCATGCCTGGGGGGCGCCCTTCTTGGTGGAGGATTTCTTGCGGGCCTTGCCGGCCAGCCAACATCAGAACGTGTTCCTCTTTTTGACCCTGGGCGGCAGCTTTGGCGGCGCCTTTGAGGAGGCGCGACGCATCCTGGGCAACAAGGGTTACATCATCGTTCACGAGGCCGTCTATTACACCGGTTGCGATTACTATGTCAGCCCCAAGGCCCGTTCCCTCACGGCGGCGGAGATGGAGGAGCAGCTCGCCTGGTGCAGCATCGATGCCCACGAGGCCGCGGAAGAGATCTTGGAAGGGATTGACCGCCACTTTTTCGCCAGCGCTCTGGAGAGGATCGTCCTTACCGATATCGGGCATCGCCTGTATCTCCGGGGGGCACGCGAGCTCTATCGCCTTTTTCGGGCGGACGCGCGCTGCGACCACTGCGGCCTGTGCGTGCGCACCTGTCCGACGGGCAACATCCGTCTGGGCGAGCACGGGGTGATCTTTGGGCGACGGGGGACGTTGTGTCTGCGCTGTCTGGGGATCTGCCCCAAAGGGGCGATCCAGGTGGGGCGCTGGACGGAAAAGATCGGGCGCTACCTAGCCCCCGGTTACGGCCAGGCCTTGGTGCGTGAGATCTTGTTCGCGCGTGATGCCGAGGCTTTGCAGGACGCCGAGGAGCGCCCGGAACCAGAGATGGGAGACGCGCCCCCGGCCTAAAGGGCTGTGGGTTTCCCGCGGGGTTCTCCGGGCTCCCCAGGAAGCGCGGACGCTGCCGGCCCGGGCCGATGGCCACGGACACTGTGGGAAGGAGGGACCATGCGCTGTGCAAAATGCGGCACAGAGCTTCCCGATGAAGCGGCTTTTTGCTGGAAATGCGGCCAGCCCCAGAAACCTGCCGAATCCCCGGCAGCGGCAGAGCCAGAGTATGAGTACTGCGACCTCACCTTCATTGACCGTCTCTACGGCCGCTGTTATGAGGCCCGGCGCGGGAATACCCTGCTCTTGCAGAGCCCTTATTCCATCATCAGCCGGCGGGAGGCCAACGAATATGTGGTGGGCAAGCTGGCCGCCCAGGGCTGGGAGCCCATCCAGCGGGATGAACGCGGTTATGTGATCCGCATGCGGCGGATCAAACAAGACTGATCTTGTTGAAAGGATAGACCATGCCAGAGCCTTTGCGTTTGCGCCAGATCCATCTCGATTTTCACACCAATGGCACCATCCCCGATGTGGGGGCCGATTGGGACGCCCAGGCCTTTGTGGAGACCCTGCAGCGCGCCCATGTCAACTCGATCAATCTCTTTGCCCGTGGGCACCATGGGTATTGCTATTATCTGCCCACCCGCTTTACGCCCCATCCCTCGCTGAAGGTGAACCTTTTGGGCGAGCAGATCGTGGCCTGCCATCGGGCCGGCATCAAGGCGCCCATCTATATCACCATCGGTTGGGATGAGCTTGCCGCGGCGCGCCATCCCGAATGGCAAAAGGTGAGCCCCGATGGGAAGCTGGGTAGCGTGGGGCCGATGGTCGCCCGCTGGAAGAACCTTTGCCTGAATAGCCCCTATCTGGACTATGCTTGGGAGCAGACCGCCGAGGTGCTGGACCTCTTTGGCGCCGAGGTGGACGGCCTGTGGTTCGATATCATCCTGCTCCAAGAGTGTGTCTGTTCCTACTGCCTGGCCGATATGCGCCGCCAAGGGCTCAACCCAGATTCCCAGGCCGACCGGCTGAAGCTGGCCCAGCAGGTGTTGGATAACTATCGGCGACGCTTTACCGCCGGCGTGCGGGCGCGGCGGCCCGAGGCCCTCATCTTTCATAATTCGGGCCACATCTCTCCCACCATCCGTCCCACGCTGGATACCTTCACCCACCTAGAGCTGGAGTCGCTCCCCAGCACGGGCCATTGGGGCTATAACCATTTTCCCATCACCATTCGCTACGCCCGCACCTTGGGCAAACCGACCCTGGGCATGACGGGCAAGTTTCACACCGCCTGGGGCGATTTCTCCTCCTTCAAGAATCTGCCCGCTTTGGAGTTCGAATGCTTCCAGATGTTGGCCAACGGCGCGGCCTGTTGCATCGGTGACCAGATGCATCCCCGTGGGCGGCTCAACGGGCCGGCCTACGAGTTGATCGGCCGCGTGTATGCCAGCGTGGAGGCCAAGGAGCCGTGGTGCCTGGGCGCCGTGCCCCAGACCGAGATCGCCGTCTTTAACACCGAGGCGGTGGGCACCCACGATGGTACGGTGGATACCTCCAACGCCGGCGCCATGCGCATGCTCTTGGAGGCCCATCACCAGTTCGACTTTGTGGATGGCGAGGCGGATTGGACGCCCTATCGCGTGTTGGTGCTGCCCGATAAAGTGCCCCTCGCGCCGGCCTTGGCCACCAAGCTGCGCGCCTACCTGGCCGGCGGCGGCAAGGTGATCGCGTCGTACCATGCCGGCCTCACCCCGGAGGGCACCGATTTCGCCCTGAAGGAGTTTGGCCTCACCAGCTTGGGCGAGGCGCCCAACCTGCCCGATTACGCCTGGCCGCGACCCGAGTTGGGGGCGCCCCTGGCGGATACAGAGTACGTCATGTATGAGCAGGGCTTGGCCGTGCGTCCCGAACCGGGCACCCAAGTGCTGGCCGATACCTACGCGCCCTATTTCAACCGCACCTGGCAGCATTTTTGTTCCCACCGCCAGACGCCCATGAACCCCAACAAGCGCGCCGATTATCCCAGCGTAACCATCAACGCCGCGGGCAACGTGATCTATTTCGCCCATCCCATTTTTATGGGCTACCGCCGCCAGGCGCCGCTGTGGTTCAAGACCATGTTCCTGGCCGCGTTGCGGCGCTTCCTGCCGGATCCGTTGGTCATCTGCCAAGCGCCCAGCTCGGCCCAGGTGACTTTGTTGCGCCAGCCGGCCCAGGGCAATCGTGTCGTGGTGCATCTGCTGCACTATGTGCCTGAGCGGCGCGGGCTCGAGTTCGATACCATCGAGGATGTGCTCCCGCTCTACAATATTCCGCTGGCCTTCAAGCTGGAGCGCCCTCCGCGGCGCGTCTATCTCGCGCCCGGCCAACAGGAGGTGCCCTTCACCTATGAGGGAGGGTATGTGCGCCTCACCGTGCCCGAGGTGGTGGGGCACCAGATGGTGGTGGCCGAGTAGCTGGCAGAGGAGACTCTTACCTGTATGTTTCTTACCTTCGATATCGGCACCACCGCCCTCAAGACGGCCCTGATCGACGACCAAGGCCGAGCCCTAGCGGTGCACGCGGCCGAATACACCCCGCGGGCGCCCCGGCCGGATTGGGCCGAGATGGACCCCGAAACCTATTGGCGGTCGGCCAAGGAGGGGGTACAGGCGGTCTTGGCCCGGGCCGGGGCGCGCCCAAGCGAGCTTGCTGCCATCGGGTTCAGCTCTCAGGGGCAGACCTTTATCCCCATAGATGCCGCCGGCCGGCCGCTCCATCCGGCCATCGTCTGGGTGGATCTGCGCGCCCAAGAGATCGTGGATGCGTGGGCCGCGGAGTGGCTCTCCGCCGAGGAATATCGGCGCAGCAGCGGCTATCCGTGGCTCCCCGCCGGGTTGACGGTGTTCAAGGTGGCCTGGCTGGCGCGCCATGCCCCGGCCGCCCACGCCGCCTGGAAGTTCCTCTGCCTGCCCGATTACTTGATCTACCGCTTGACGGGCGAGGCGGCCACCGATCGGGTGATGGCCCAATTCAGCGGCTTTTTCGACCTGCGCACGGGGTCCTGGTCGCCGCGCCTCCTGGAGGCGGCGGGGATCACGGCGGAGCAGCTCCCTAACATCCTTGAGCCGGGGGCCGTGGCCGGGCGGCTGCGGCCGGAGGCGGCGGAGGAGCTGGGCTTGCCGGCGGGGGTGTCCGTCTGCGTGGGGGCCAATGACCAACTGGCCGGCGCGGTGGGCGCGGGGAACGTGCGGCCGGGGATCGTCAGCGAGACCACCGGCACAGCCTTGGCCCTGGTGGTCACCACGGAGACCCTTTGGGACGATCAGCGCTTCTTGGTGGGGCGGCACGCCGTGCCTGGGCACTGTTACGCCCTGGCCTTTACCATCACCTCGGCCATCGTGCTCAAGTGGTTTCGCGATCTCTGCGCCCCCGGCCAGGATTACGAGCGCTTTTTGGAGGGCGTGGAGGCCGTACCGCCGGGCGCTGAGGGCCTCACCGTCTTGCCCCATTTCTCCGGCACGGCCACGCCCACCTTCAATCCCCACGCGCGGGGCGCCTTTTGGGGCCTCACCCTGGGCCACACCCGCGCCCATCTGGCCCGGGCCATCATGGAATCTTGTGCCTGCATGTTGCAGGAATGCTTGGAGCCCATCGTGGAGCGCGGTTGGCAGGTGGAGCGGGTGCGGTCC
>DAOTZU010000138.1:0-6759 GCA_034433995.1 Anaerolineae bacterium | reverse complement strand
GAGGCCTGGGACGTTTTGCACAAGGCGGGAAAGAAGGTGGTGTTCACCTCCGATGGCGATTACACCATGTTCCTGGATGATATCGTCGCGGCCGGCGCCGATGCCCTGTGCTTTGAGCCTATGGTCTCGTTGGATGTGGCCGTGGCCAAGTATGGCAAGACCCACGCCCTTTTGGGCAGCAAGGTGGACGCGCGCACGCTGACCTTCGGCAGCAAGGAGCAGATCATCGCCGAAATCGACGCGACACTGGAGCTGGCCATGGATTGCCCAGGTTTTATGTTTGCCGTGGGGAACCATCTGCCGGCCAACATCCCCATCGAAAACGCGCTGTTCTACTTTGATTATCTCAGCAAGCACTGGTGGCGTTAGCGGAGCGTGGTTTTCCGTAGCTCTTCAGACCCGACAGGTCTCCCCAGACCTGTCGGGTCTGGTTTCTTGACAAAAGTGTTATCTCTTGTTACCCTCTAGGTCAAAGCTGGGGGAAGCGGCGGTTGGGGGGTAACCATGAGTCTGATGGGCATCGCCTTGGGGGCGGCGGGGTGCAAGGCGTTGGTGATTTCCCTGGAGGGGCAACCTCTGGCCGAGGCCTATCGGGAATATGGGCCGGCGACGGGCGCCTCTCAGGATGGCGAGCCGGACGCCGAGCGCGTCTGGGCCGCCGCCCGCGAGTGCATCGCCGAGGTGGCGGCCCGGAGCAAAGGGGATCCCATCCGGGCGCTCAGCATCTCTTCGCCGGCCGAGGCGGTGGCGTTCCTTTCCCCCGAAGGCCGGATCATCGGCCATGGCGGCCTGCAGAGCGCGCAGCGTAGCTTCATCTGTCCGCAGGCGGTGGAGCAGGCCCTAGGGGCGGAGCGCCTCTTTGAGATCACGGGGAACCTGCCCGCCAGCGGCGGGACTTTGGCCAGGCTTTGTTGGCTGCGCGAGCACAAGCCCGCCCTCTTGGAGACCGCCGGCAGGTTTCTTTTTTGGAATGGGTTGGTCGCTTATCTTCTGGGGGGCGCCTCCACCTGTGATTATTCTTTGGCCAGCCGGACGCTGCTGTTCGATATGCGCCAACGGGAATGGTCGGCGGACATTCTGCGGGCCTCCGGGCTGCCGGCCCTCAAACTTCCGGAGCTGGCCCCCGCCGGCACGGCCCTGGGCACCGTCTCGACCCCTGTGGCCCGCGAGCTGGGCCTGCCGGCGGGCGCTCGCCTGATCCTGGGCGGCTATGACCTGGCCTGCGGCGCTCTGGGCCTGGGCGTCATCTCCGGGGGGCAGGCCATGTGCCTTTTGGGCAGCTATCTTTCCATGGTGCCCGCCTTTAACGCCATCCCGTTGACCTCTCTGCTCTTTGGCCAGGGTTTGGATATGGCCCACCACGTGGTGCCGGAGGTTTTTGTCAGCGTCCTTTACACCCAGTCCGGCGGCGCGGTCTTGCGTTGGTTCGCCGAGACCCTTGTCCCTGGGGAAAAGCGTGAGGCACAGCGCAGGGGCGCCAGCATCTACACCGAACTCCTGGCCGAGATGCCTCCCGAGCCGACGCGCCTTTTGGCGCTGCCCTTTTTCGCGCCGCCCGGACCGCCCCGCTTGGGGGAATGTTTCACCGGCGGCATTTTGGGCTTGCAGGTGACGAGCAGCCGGGGGGAATGCATCAAGGCCTTGTTGGAGGGGATGCTGTATTTTTTGGCGGAGGGCCAAGAGCGCCTGGCCAAGGCGGGTATCGGTGTGCAACGCTACCGTGCCGGTGGGGGCGGGGCCCGCTCCGACGCTTGGCTGCAGCTCCTGGCCGATATCATGGATCGTCCGGTGGAGCGCACCGCGGTGAACGATCCTGCCCCTTTGGGGGCGGCCCTCATCGCCGGCGTGGGCAGCGAGGCCTATGCCAATTTTGAAGAGGCCGTGGCAGCCACGGTCAAGGTGGTGCGCCGTTTTGAGCCGCGTCCGCGTTGGGTGGCCCTCTATCGAGACCAGTTGGAGCGCTATCGTCGGCTCTTGCCCTTGCTCCAAGAGATCGCCGGGCGCTGCTTTCCCGCGGCGCGCTAGCACGGAGGGTGTTGAAAAAGGTGCGTAGAGGCCTTGCCCGCCGTCGGATAGAATCCGACGGCTCTGCTTGCCAAGCCCGCGACGCGGGCTTGCCATCCCCCGCCGTCGGTTTCTAACCGACGGAAGCATTTCTCGACACCCTCCTAGCGCGGGGTTTTGACGCTGTCTTGTCTTCTAAATAAAATGTCCCTTGGGAGGGATGATTTATGGCCACCTTACCTGATGGAACACCGCTGCCCGGCAAATTGTTTGTGGTAGAGGGCATAGATGGCTCGGGCAAGAGCACGCAGCTCGATCTGCTGCGCAAATGGCTTTTGGCCTCGGGGTATTGTGTCGCGTTCAGCGAGTGGAACTCGTCCCCCTTGGTGCGGGAAACGACCCGCCGGGGTAAAAAGAAGCAGATCCTCACCCCCACCACCTTCAGCCTGCTCCACGCGGTGGATTTTGCCCATCGCCTGCAACAGCAGATGATCCCCGCCCTCAAGGCGGGCGCCATCGTCCTGGCGGATCGCTACATCTACACCGCCTTTGCGCGCGACGTGGCCCGTGGCGTGGATCCCCAGTGGGTGCGCGATGTCTATTCCATCGCCGTCAAGCCCACGGTGGCCCTGTATTTTCGCGTGCCGCTGGATGAATCGTTGCGGCGGATCATGTCTGGCCGGCCCAAGTTGAAATTCTACGAGGCGGGTTTGGATCTCGGCCTGAGCGATGATCCCGCCGAGAGCTACCGGCTCTTTCAGGGGCGCATCTTGCAGGAATATGAGCGTCTGGTGGATGAGTTCGGCCTGGCGGTGGTGGATGCGCGGCTGCCCATCGTCAACCAGCAAGAGGTGGTGCGGGAGATCATTCGCCCGCACCTGGGGGGCACCTTGCGCGTGGAGCCCAACGCTTGGCGGCACGTGCTTTCGCAAGAGCAGCTCTCTGGGCGCTATCTGAGCAGCTTGGTGCAGGAAGGAGAGGCCTCATGACCAGGGTGCGCTTCTACGGCCGAGGGCTGCCGGGGGTTTCCGAGACCTGGTTGCCGGGCAAACTCATCGTCTTGGAGGGGCCCGATGGCGTGGGGCGCTCCACCCAGATCGCCCTCCTGCGGGAATGGCTGGAGGCCAACGGGTACGCCGTCTCCTCCAGCGGCCTCAAGCGCTCGGAGCTGGCCAGCGTGGGCATCGCCCAGGCTAAGGAAGGGCACACCTTGGGCAATTGGACCATGGCCATGTTCTATGCTGCCGATTTCGCCGACCGCCTGGAACGGGAGATCATCCCGGCCTTGCGGGCGGGGTTTGTGGTGCTCACCGACCGCTATATGTATTCCCTCATCGCCCGCTCGGTGGTGCGGGGCGTGGATCCCCAATGGGTGCGCTCCCTTTTGGGGTTCGCCCTGGTGCCCGATGCCATCTTTTACCTGCGCGCCACGGTGGAACACTTGATCCCCCGTGTATTGAGCGCCAGAGGGTTTGATTATTGGGAATCGGGCATGGATTTTATGGGCTATGCGGATTATTACGAGAGTTTTTGCGCCTATCAGCGACGTATGTTAGAGATGTTTGACCAATTGGGCAAGGAATACGGCTTTTGCGATATTGATGCCACCCAAGATATCCGCGATGTGTTCGTGCAACTGCGCGAGGCCATCGCGGCGACGGTGGCGGACCTCAAGACCACCAAACCCACCATCTGAAATCTCAGCGTTTGTCCTGGGGCAGCATCTTCAGCAGGCGCTCTTGCGCCCGCGCCGCTCCCCGGCCGTTGAAGCGGTGCCACGCCGTGGGAAAGGCCCGATACAGCTCCTCCATCTCGGCGCGGCGCGCCTCACGGTAGGCCAGGGCGCCTGCCGCAGCGGCCTCTGGGGCATGTTGCAGGAATGCGTCCACCATGTCCACCGCCACAGCCGCATCATGCATCGTGCCGAGATGGTCTTGCAGCGCAACAACCTCCGGGATGAAAGCGACCACCTTCTTGGGCAGGACCGCAGCGAACCCTTCCAGGGCATAGCGCAGTCGTTTGCATTCGATGCGCAACATATGCAGGGTCTCGATGGGGGCTTGGGCGAGGACCGGTTCGTAGGCGCGGACCATCTGCCAGTGCAGATAGATCAACCGTGGGGCAACCTGGCCCACAGGGTCTTCCTGGCTTCCATGATGCGGGAAGGGCCGCAAATCGGTCACCAGTTGGCGCAAGGCATCCTTGAACGCAGCATAGGCGGGCCCGTCCAGATGGGCCAATAACCTTTGGCGACCCTCGGCCCGCAAGGCTTGCCAATGTTCCCGCAGCGGGGCCAGGGCGGTGGCGTGTTCCGGCGTCCCTTGGGCCATGTGCGCCTCCAATTGGCCCAGGGCCACATCCAGGTCACGCACGGGGCCCAGGGCACGCACGAGCTGGCGCAGGCCCTCCTCGCAGGCGGAGTATTGCGGGGACCAAAGAAAGGGCCGCAAGAGGCGCAGCATGGAGCGCAGCCGTCGGGCGGCGACGCGCATGTCGTGCAGGGCCTCTGGATCCTCGCCACGGCGGGTGCCCTCCTCGTTGGCTGCCAATTTCTGCGCATAGAAGCGCAAGATGGTGCGGGCAGCTTGGGATAAGGGCTCGGAGGGGCGCAGCGGCGGCCTGGCGGGCGCGCCCTCCGCCGAGAGGGGGATCTTGCCATGCAGATGCTCCCAGGCCAATTGCAGCTTGGAGCGGGGCTCGGGACGGAGAGCGTACTTTTCGCGCCAGAAGGCATCCAGGCGCTGAAGGTCGGCCAGCTCCCCCTGGGCACTCAGCTCGCATTCCAAGAGATGCCACCGTTTCTTGGGCGGCAACGAGACCTCATCCAGGGAAAGTTGGGCCACCTCCCGTTCGCCTTGGCAGACCAAAAAACGCCGGCGGGTCTGTTGCAGGGTGAGCAGCTCCTGGAGCGGTAGCTCCCCGCTCAAGCTGAGCACACGTTCGCGCAAGGGTCCTTCCGGCCAACGCTGTGGATCTTCCGTGGGCGCGGAGAGCCCAACCTCCATCTCTTCCCGTGAGGTGATGGCCCCCTGGATATTCTTGGGGCCCTTCAAGGTGACGCTCCAGACCCCATCTTGAGAGCGGAGGCGGCAGGCCCAGCCTTGCCGGCGCAGCGCATGATCCGGCGTATCAAGGTAGCGATCGGTGATGTGGATGCTATCCAGCGGGCATACCTGGTAATCGCCCGCCTGGTTCAACTGGCACAACTGGGCCAAGAGACGCCGCTTGGGCACACGATACCGAGATTCGATCTCGTTGGTCATGTTTGCCCCCCCATAGATCAAAGAGCCTGAACCGATTATAGACAATAACTAGAGATAACACAACTGGCGTACAGAGGGCACCGCCGTCGGTGGAGAACGGCCAAGTCCCGCGGCTTGCCAATTTGGATAAATCTGGTATAATGGCTCTTGTATCGGCGAGATTTCTTGTTCCAGAGTAAAGGAGAGAACAAAAAATGGCCAGCATCAAAGGGACACAGACGGAAAAGAACCTCTTGGCTGCCTTTGCGGGCGAATCGCAGGCGCGGAACCGCTACACCTATTTCGCCTCGGTGGCCAAGAAAGAGGGCTATGAGCAGATCGCAGCCATCTTTCTAGACACGGCGGATAACGAGAAGGAACACGCCAAGATGTTCTTCCAGCTGCTGGAGGGGGGCGATGTGGAGATCACGGCCTCCTATCCTGCGGGCGTCATTGGCGATACGGCGGCGAATTTGGAGGCCGCGGCCAGAGGCGAACGCATGGAGTGGACCACGATCTATAAGGATTTCGCCGGTATAGCGCGGCAGGAGGGTTTCCCCCATATCGCCGCCGTATTTACCGAGATCGCCGAGGTGGAGGAACAGCACGAGCGGCGCTACCTGAAGCTCTTGGAGAATGTGCGCTCGGGCAAGGTCTTTGAGAAGGATGAAGAGGTGGAGTGGCGCTGCCGCAACTGCGGCTATGTGCACAAGGGCAAGTCTGCCCCCAAGATTTGCCCGGCCTGCCGCCATCCCCAGGCGTATTACGAAGTCTTGGCCGAGAATTACTGAACGCGCCCCGAAAAAGGCGCCCAAGGTATATCGCCTTGGGCGCCTTTTCTTTTGGCGTAACTTTTCCCGCGATGGCGCGTCTGTAAAATTGGCATAGGGATTCTTTGAAATAACATGCCAGTGGGTTGCAAGGGGGCCTATGAAATGGGGCGATGCGCGCGGGATCTGCTGGCGCGCCGTGGCGGGGGTGTGTCTGCTGGTTGTGGGGCGTCTGCTGTACCTGATGGTGCGGCGCATCGTACGGACCCGTCGGGCGCGACACGCCGTGGAGCCGCTGGTTTGGGACGATGCCGCCCGTCGCCAGACGCGTTTGGTGGTCTGGCCGTTGCCCCCGGAGGCCAGGCAACTGTCCCCATCAGCCTGGTTCTCCAACCGCTCCCTGCGTTGGCGATAAAGGGTGCGTGGAACCCGGCGCAATTTTTCCCCAGGCCGTAACTATTGCGTCCAAGTTGCGTCCTAAGAATTGTAACAGTAGTGAGTTGAAATCCGGGCGATCTGGAGCCAATTCCGAAAGGGGGGATAACCGATAGGCGCCCAGGCCCAGCCGACAGGCTGAAGCGGAGCGAAGGGGAATCCTAAAAAACATGCACAAGGAGGATTTCCCCATGAAGTGGCGCATCGATACCGTGGTTGCCAAAGCGATGTACGTAGCCATCGTGATCGCTAGCCTGGTTGCCTCGGCTGCCGCTGCTTTCAAGTGGCACTAGGCACAAGACGGGTTC
>DAOTZU010000137.1:0-4687 GCA_034433995.1 Anaerolineae bacterium | reverse complement strand
TGGATGCCACGGGTGCACGAGGCGCTGGGCTAGTTTCAAGACCTGTCAGGTCTAGTATACTCTGGTTTGTAACGCCGCGCCATTTCGCGTATGATGGGCCGCGATACAAAACCTTCACATCTGGGAGGTGTGGCCCATGTCCCTTACCTCGGAATGGTTGCGGCGTATTGATAACTGGCGGCGGGAGTTGCCCTACCACTTTTACCGGGAACTGGGCGAAGTGCCCGTCAGCGGTTGGGTGACCAAGGAGCAATTGACCCCCGAAGAGGCCCTGCGCGGCCCCTTCCAACCCATGCCCGTGGGCACCCCTTGGGGGGCCAAGTGGGAGTATGGCTGGTTCCAAGGGGAGGTGGTGCTCCCGCCGGAGGCGGCAGGCCAGCGCATCGTGCTCAAGCCCGATGTGGGCGGTGAGAGCATCGTCTTTGTCAACGGCCTCGCCGCCGGGGCGCGCGATCACGAACACACCGAGATCACCCTGGCCCATAACGGCCAACCCGGCCAACGTTATCACATCCTCATCGAATCCTATGCCGGCCACGGGCCCCGCGTCTCGGGCACCGGCCCCGTCCCCCCTGGCCGGTTGACGGTGCCCGAACCGCCCCCTACCCAAGTGGTGGTGGGCCGCACCACCTTTGGCATCTGGGAGGAGGAGGCGTACCAGCTCTGGGTGGATGTGGAGACCCTCTACCACCTGCGCAACAATTTGGACCCCAATTCCCTGCGGGTGATGGAGATTGACCGGGGCCTGCGGGATTTCACCACCATCGTGGATTTCGAGCAGCCCTACGCCGAACGCATGGCCTCTTTTCGCGCCGCGCGGGAACGGCTGCGGCCGCTTTTGGAGTGCGTCAACGGTTCCACTGCGCCGCTCCTGTATGGCTTTGGCCATTCCCATATTGACGTGGCCTGGCTCTGGCCCCTGGCCGAGACGGAGCGCAAATGCGGCCGCACCTTTGCCACCCAGTTGGCGCTGATGGAAGAGTATCCTGAGTATAAATTCCTCCAGAGCCAGCCCCACACCTATCGCATGACCATGCGCCGCTATCCCGAACTCTATCGGCGCATCCAAGAGGCCGTCCGCAGGGGACAATTCATGCCGGAGGGCGGCATGTGGGTGGAGGCCGATACCAACATCTCGGGCGGCGAGAGCCTCATCCGCCAATTCATCCATGGCAAACGCTTCTTCCGCGAGCAGTTCGGCGTCGAGTGCGAGCTCCTCTGGCTGCCCGATGTCTTTGGCTATTCCGGCGCCTTGCCCCAGATCATCCGTGGCTGTGGCTGCAAGTACTTTGCCACGGCCAAGATCTTTTGGAATTACCACGGCGGCGACCCCTTCCCCTACAACACCTTTATGTGGGAGGGGATCGACGGCTCGCAGGTCTTGGTGCACTTGTGCAACGATTACAACTCCCACACCGACCCCGCCTCGGTGATCCAGCGCTGGAACCAGCGGGTGCAGAAGGACGGTTTCTCCACGCGGCTCTTCCCCTTTGGCTATGGCGATGGCGGCGGCGGACCCACCCGCACTCACCTGGAATACCTCCGCCGCCTGAAGAATTTGGAGGGCGCGCCCAGAGTGGTCATCGCCTCGCCCTTGGATTACTTCCGCGACCAAGAGGCCAAGGGAGTGGAGGCCCATTACGTGGGCGAGCTCTACTATCAGTGTCACCGGGGTACCTACACCACCCAGGCCCGCACCAAGCGCGGCAACCGCAAGAGCGAGCTTGCCTTGCGCGAGGCGGAGCTATGGGGCGTGGCTGCCGCGGCCTTGGCAGGTTTCACCTATCCTGCAGCCCAGATGGACGAGGCCTGGAAGGGCGTCTTGCTCAATCAGTTCCATGATATCATCCCCGGCTCCTCCATCCACCGAGTCTACGAAGAGGCCGAGGCGGCCTATGAGGAGATCATCAACACTGCCGAGGAGGTGGCCGGCGCGGCGGCCGGCACCCTCACCGATGAGAGCGACGCCCTGACCGTTTTCAACTCCCTCTCCTGGGAACGGCCCCTCCTGGTGGCCTTGCCGGAGGACTGGAAGGCCGCGCAAAACGCGGCCGGCGAGCCTTTGCCCGTCCAAGAGATCGCCGGCGAGCTCCACGCGGAGGTGGTCGCCCCCTCTTGCGGCTGGATGACGTTGCGCCCCGCATCCGCGCCGGCCCAGGTGGCCAACACCCTGGTCGCGGGGCCACGCCTCCTGGAGAACGCGTTCCTGCGCTTTGTGTTCAACGACAAGGGCGAGATCGTGAGCATCCTGGATAAGGAAACCGGCCGCGAGTTGGCCACGGGCCCCTGCAACAGCTACAAGATGTACAAGGATGTCCCCACCGGCTGGGACGCCTGGGATATTGATAGCACCTACAAGGCCAACCCCGTGCCGCTGGACGCCCTGGCCACCTTCGAGGTCCTTTCCACCGGCCCCTTGGTGGCCACCTTGCGGGTGGAGCGGCGGCTGAACGAATCGTGGATGACCCAGGAGATCAGCCTGCGGCGGGATAGCCGCCGGTTGGATTTCGAGACGGTGGTGGAATGGCGCGAGCGGCACAAGCTGCTCAAGGTGGCCTTCCCGGTGGATATCCACGCCAACGAGGCGGTGCACGAGATCCAATTCGGCCACATCCGGCGGCCCAACCACGCCTCGCGCCCCTTCGATGCCGACCGCTTTGAGGTGGCCAACCACAAGTGGACGGCACTGATGGAGGAGAACCGGGGCTGCGCCGTGCTCAACGATTGCAAATATGGCGTCAACGTGGTGGGACAGAGCATCAACCTGACCCTCCTGCGCGCGCCGCTGGCCCCGGATATGACCGCCGACCAGGGCACACAACGCTTCACCTATGCCTTTTACGCTTGGAATGGCCCCTTTGCCACCTGTGACCTGGTGCGCGAGGCCTATGACCTCAACTGCCCCGCCATGACGGTGAGCGGCGCAGCCGGGACGCGCTCGCTTTTCAGGGTGGACGCGGCCAACATCATCATCGAGACGGTCAAACCGGCCGAGGATGGATCGGGGGATGTGGTCGTGCGCCTATACGAAGCCAAGCGCATGGCCACGCGCTGCACGTTGTTCACGACCTTGCCCGTGCGCGCTGCCCTACAGACAGACATGCTGGAGAATCCCCAACAGGATCTGGCGATCGCGGATGGGCGCATTGCCCTAAACTTCCGCCCGTTTGAGATCAAGACGGTGCGCTTGCAGCGTTAGAGACATCGGTATGTTCAGTGGGGGCATGGTGACGCCATGCCCCCACCCTTGTTCACGGATGCGGTTTAGGAGGACTAAATGACCACGCGCAACCTTAGCCCCCATGAGATGTTTTTCCGCCTGGCCCTGGAACACAAGCCCAGCCATCGCTTCTCCGGGCGCACAATGGAGGATTTTGCCCGCTGGAAGGAGGAGACCTGGCCCAAGGTGTTGGCCACTTTGGGAGATTGGCCGCCACGGGTGCCGCCGAACCCAGAGTTGATCGTCGAGTGGGAGGAACGGGGGCTGAAACGGCAACGTTGGCTGCTGGATGTGGGGCCGCACATCGCGGCAGTGTGCCAGGTCAACATCCCCCTGGATCTCGCTACCGGGGAAAAGCGCCCCACGCTCCTCTGCTGGCATGGCCACGGCCCTTATGGCAAAGAAGCGGTGATGGGCAACGCCTCCACGCCGGAGCGCCAGGCCAACATCGCCTTTCACAACTATAACTATGGCGCACAGATGGCCCAGGCGGGGTTCGTCACCTATGCCATCGACTGGATGGGCTGCGGCGACCACAACGATAGCGCCAAGCCCCATTACCTCAACCTCAACGGCACGCGGGATTGGTGCAACCTTTATTACCTCAACGCCACCATGCTGGGGACGACCTCCATCGCCATCAACACCGCCCACGGCATGGCCGCCACCGATTTCGTTTGCACCCTGCCTTTTGTGGATCCTGACCGCCTGGGGGTGATGGGCCTCAGCGGCGGCGGCACCATGACCCTCTGGTCAGCCCTGTGCGATGCGCGCTTCAAGGCGGCGGAGATCATCTGCTATAGCGACCTCTGGGCCTATTTCGGCTTTCGCGATGCCAACTATTGTGGGATGCAGGTGGCGCCGGGGCTGTTCAAACTGGTGGACCTGCCCGATCTGCAAGGGCTATTGGCGCCCAAACCGCTGCTGATCGATATCGGCGTCTATGACACCTGCTTCCGCGTGGAGACGGCCTTGGCCTGCTATCGTCAGGTGGAGGCCATCTATCGCGCCGCCGGCGCCGCCGACCGTTTGGAGCTGGACCTTTTCCCCGGCGAGCACGGCTGGGGCGGGAACAAGTCGGTGGCCTTTTTCCGCAAGCACCTGGCATGACCCTCCCCTGCAGGGCAAGTGGCTACCAGCTCCTCTCCCCCTCGGGGAGAGGCCGGGTGAGGGGGCGCCAGCTCCTCTCCCCCTGGGGGAGAGGCCGGGTGAGGGGGAGACAAAGCTCCGCTCGCCCCTCACCCCCCTCCCTCTCCCCTGCGGGGCGAGGGGGCGCCAGCCCCTCTCCCCCTGGGGGAGAGGCTGGGTGAGGGGGAGGCAAAGCACCGCTCTCCCCTCACCCCGTCCCTCTCCCCTCCGGGGCGAGGGGGACCATCAGCCCCTCTCCCCCAGGGGGAGAGGCTGGGTGAGGGGGAGGCAAAGCACCGCTCCCCCCTCACCCCGTCCCTCTCCCCTGCGGGGCGAGGG
>DAOTZU010000136.1:0-5150 GCA_034433995.1 Anaerolineae bacterium | reverse complement strand
CTCTGTGTCCTGCCGGTGGTGGTCAGCGGGCCGCTCCTGCGGCTGGGGGGCACCCTGTTGAACGGGACACTGGCCGCGGGGTTGCTCCTCTACCTCAACACGGGGCCGGAACCCAGCAGAGCCATCTCCCTCTATCTGGTGTTGCTCGGCGCCGCTGCCGCCATCAGCCTCGTCATGATCAAGGCGTTCACTTGGATGGATCACTGGGAACGCGAGCTGGTCCATCAGCAGCAGACGTTGATCGGGCAGCTACGAGAACGGCAGGGCGAGCTTAACCGCACGTTGAAGGCCCTGGACGAGGCCTATGCCTCCCTCAAACGCTCCAACGACGAGCTCATCGTGGCGCGACAAGAGGCCGAGGAGGCGCGCTCCCTTAAAGAGCAGTTTGTGGCCAATGTGAGCCACGAACTGCGCACGCCCCTCAACTTGATCGTCGGTTTTGCCGAGATGATGTACCTGGCTCCAGAAACCTACGAGGGCGTCGGTTGGACCACGGACTTGGTGAGCGACCTCAAGGAGCTCTATCGGGCAAGCCGCCATCTGCAAAGTTTGATCAACGATGTCCTCGACCTCTCGCGGATCGACGCCTCGCGCCTGCCCATGTTCCGCGAGCTGCAGGACATCCGCCCGATCATCGCCGACGCCGTGGAGACCATTGCCCCCCTGCTGCGGCAACGAGGGCTCAGTTACGCCCTGCAGATCCCCGATGTTCTCCCCCAACTCTTTGTAGACCGCACCCGCATCCGCCAAGTGTTGCTCAACTTATTGAATAACGCCGTGCGCTTCACCGATCGAGGAGGGATCACCATCCGCGTCACACGGCAAAACGACGCCGTGGTGGTAGGGGTGCAAGATACGGGCGTGGGGATCCCCGAACAGCAGATCGGTCGCCTCTTTGAGGATTTCTCCCAAGGCGATGCCGGCCTGCGCAGCCGGGTGGGGGCGGGCCTGGGGTTGGCCATCAGCCGGCGCTTTGTGCAACTACACGGCGGGCGGATGTGGGTGGAGAGCCAAGTGGGCGTGGGCAGCACGTTCTATTTCTCCCTGCCCCTGCCGGGGGCCGCGCCCCAGACCACCACCCTGCAGCGCACCGCCTCGCGGCAGCGGGCCGATCTCTCCCAAGCGCCCATCGTCGTGGTGGATCCCGACCCCTCCATCGCCGAGATGTTGGGGCGCTACCTGGGCGATCGCCCCACCCTGGCCGCCGAGAGCCCGGCCGCCGCCGAGGACCTCATCGAAAGCGCTCACCCCTTAGCCATCGTCGTCAACCAACCGCCCGAGGCCTCGGCCCAGGGATGGTTGGGCCCGCTGGGCCCCCTGAGCCAGCTCTACGATGTGCCCATCCTGCGCTGTTCCATCTCTAGCCACACCTGGCTCCGCCAAGAGACCGGCTTTGACGATGTGCTCACCAAACCCATCTCGCGGGAGGCGCTGCTCCAAACCCTGCAGCGCCACTGCCCGCGCGCGGCCTCTATTCTGGTGGTGGATGATGATCCCGGTTTCGTCAGCCTGGTGGCCCGCATGTTGGGCGGCGCTCCCGGGGTCCGCGAAATCCTCATGGCCTATAATGGGCCCCAAGCGCTACGCCTGGTGCAAGAAAAGACGCCCGAGTTGGTATTGCTCGATCTGCTCATGCCCGAGATGGATGGTCTTGAGGTGCTGCGCTTGTTGCGCCAAAAGGAGGAGGAGCGCAAAACCGTGGTCATCGCGGTGACGGCAACCAGTTACGCCGAGGAGGTGATGCTCCGGCGCGGACAACATGTGACCCTTTTCCAGCCCCAGGGCCTCTCGCCGGGCACCGTGACCGAGTTGTTGCGCGCCACCCTGCAATGGGTGCGCCCCAACTATGTGCCCGCGAGGGCCCGCCTGAGGGCCTGAAGCAAGCTTCCCCGGTCCACCGGTTTATGCAGAAAACCGTTGGCCCCCAAGGCCGCCGAGAGCTCGGGATCGTTGATGATGGAGCAGACGATCACCGCTGGCTTGTATCCTGGCCCTTGGCGCATGAGCTGCAACACCTCCCAGCCATCGCGTTCGGGCAGCATCACATCCAAAATCACCACCTCTGGCTGGAGGGTTTTGATCAGCTCCAAGGCCTCATCAAAACGTCGGGCCGCATAGACCCGATAAGGTTGATTGCGCAAGTAACGCTTGAACAACGCGATGAGGCCTTCGTTATCGTCCACGATCAGCACCGAGTGCTCTTGGGCCAGGGGAATGTGCACCTTGATCTGTACTCGGCCTGCAGCATCTTCCTGGCGCGACCAATTCAGCCCCAAGGTGGCAAAGAGCTGGGCCGCCACGGCATAGGGCTCCTCAGGACGGATCTCCTCCGTGGCGACGGCCGGCCGGTAGGTGAGCTGGAAGATGACCTCACGCTCCAAGCGCTGCAGTTGCAGAAGCAACGTCTCTCCTTGATGCGCGCGCACCACATGGCTCAGCAAGTTGAGCACCGCCTGGCGCAACATGACCCGGTTGATCACCGCGTAAAGATCTTGGACACAACCCGTCATCTGCAGGCGCAGCCCTTTGGCCTGGGCCAGGCGTTGGGCGCTCTCCACCACCTCGGCCAGCAACTGACCGAGGTTGACCTCCTGCTCCTCGCCGCTGGAGAGGCGCTCGATCTCTTGCCACACCTTGGTGGCGCGGGCATCTTGGGATGTGGGCGTCGTGGCCTCCGGCGTCGGCTCACGCAACATGCCGCTGACGATTTGTGCCAACGCCTCTGTGGCCCGGCGCAACTCGCGGTACGCTTGGCGTTCGCTCACGTCCAAATCGGTCGAGACCAAGGTCATGCTCCGTTTGGCGATATAATGGCGGCTCAAGATCTGGTAGGGGCGGGCCTCCGGAGCTTGGGGCGAAATATCGGGGCCGGGATCCAGGGCCTCGATGGCCAGCCTCAAGACACGGCGCAAGGCCTGGCCCCGGGAAAGCCCCGGCCCAGCGGAGACCAGAGAGAGACGATCCGCCAAAGGATGGGTCTCCAGATAGGAGGGATCATCCAAGTGCGTCAGGGCGCTGCGCAGGAGCTCCGTCAGCTCATCCAGATCGGTCATCTCTGGCTCTCGCTCCTCATGGCAAAAGTTGGCAGGCAAACGGCAGGCAGAAGCGTAAAGATATGATACTCTGATCATTAAAGAAGGCCAAGTGCCGGATCATTTGCCACGACGCCAGGAGCGCGGAGGGTAATGATCGCGCATGGGGCATGCAAGCCTTGGGTGCGCCCACGGGCTGATAAAGGTGATGAGCTGCGGAAGGAGCCTGCCTATGAACTGATCCCATGTTGAGGAGCCACCTAGGAACGCATCCGCATCGCATAGACAGCAAAAAGGAGGATAGGTACCATGCAACGGACATTCAGCCGTAGAGAGTTGTTGAGGGGAGCCACCATCGCCGCCACCGCCAGCATCCTTGCCGCCTGCCAACCCAAAGTGGTGGAAAAGGTCGTCACCAAAGAGGTGGAAAAGGTGGTGACCAAAGAGGTGGAGAAGGTGGTCAAAGAGACCGTCGTCGTCCAGGGCACGCCCAAGGTGGTGGAGAAGGTCATCACCGTGGTGCCCGAGACCAAGTGCGCCATGGATTGGAAGCCCACCGAACCGCCGGCCCCCAAAAAATACTCGCCGCCGGTCAAGATCTCGGTGCCCATCTGTGATAACGATCCCGAGTGGATCGGCAAGGATAGCCGCACCAATAACCCCGCCTACAACCGCATCAAGAATTACTTGGGGATCGAGTACCAGGTGCACTGGCAGGCCACCGGCGATGTGTGCGAGCAAAAGTACAAGACGGATATGGCCGCCGGCACCCTGCCCGACATGTTTTTCCGCAACGGCGTGAACCTGGCCGAGATGATCGACAACGGCGCTGTGGAAGAGATCCGCTCCATCTGGGAGGCGACGGCCTCGCCCCTCACCAAGGAGAAAAAGGAATACCCCAACGGACGCATCTGGCGTCCTGTGTGGCGCGGCGAGAAGCTCTATGGCGTCGCTTGGGTGAACGGTCCGGCCTACAATGTGGATAATATCGGCTTTATCCGCAAGGACTGGTTGGACAAGCTGGGCTTGCCCATGCCCGAGACACTGGACGACATCACCCGCACGGCCAGGGAGTTCCTCAAGGCCAAAGTGTGCGAATATCCCATCCTCACCCGCGCCCAGTTGATCACCTACGCCATGAGCCTCGATGCCGTGTGGGGCGCGTTCGGAGCCATGCCCGAGCTGTGGCTCAAAACGGCCGATGGCAAGCTGGAATACGGCAGCCTGCGGCCCGGCGCCAAGGACGCCATCGGCGTCATCCGCCAGTGGTATCAGGAGAAACTCATCTACCCCGATTTCTACACCATCACCAACCCCAACGCCACGGGCCAGATCAGCGGCGGCAAGGGCGGCATCTTTTTCGATCCTTGGTGGGTCGGCGGCTCGCTGGCCGGCTGGGAACAACAACTGCCAGGCGCGCAGTTCGCCATCATGCCGCTGCCCAAAGGCCCCACCGGCCTGCGCGGGCGCCGCGGCCCCTCGGATGCAGGCAACGCCACCGTCTTTCGCAAGGGCGTGGATCCCATCAAAATCGAGGCGGCCATCAACGAGCTGAACTGGAACATCGAGCGCCATGTCAACTGGGAGAAATACCAACAGTATGGCGAGTGGCGCAACAGCCATGTCTTTGCCGAGGGCTATGAGTGGGTGTGGGATGACAAGTGCGAGCTCACCGCCGGGCCGGTAAAGAACGTGGAGGGCACCTACAAATACACCAACTATTGGACCATGAGCTTCCCCTGGATGTGCTATCCCTCTTACCAGGCCGACATCTTTCGCGATATGGCCAAGTGGCAGAAGATGGACTATGCCAAGCTCAACAAGGCCCAGCGCTACCTCTTGGGCCGGGCCCAGACCCGTCGCGAGATGGAACTCTACCTCTATGTGGTGGATACGCTGGATCAGCGTTACACCGAGGAATGGGAGGGCACGCCCACCAAGAACATGATCAAGTTGCTGCCCGATCTGAACAAACTGGAGCTAGAGTATCGCATCGCCATGGTCATCGGCAACAAGCCCCTCAGCGCCTTTGAGGAATTTGTCGCCGCTTGGAAAAAGAACGGTGGCGACCAGGTTACGGCCGAAGTCAACGAGTGGTACGCGGCCCAGAAAAAGTAG
>DAOTZU010000135.1:0-1846 GCA_034433995.1 Anaerolineae bacterium | reverse complement strand
CTGGCTCTGGGCGCAAGAGCAGCGGTTGCCAATCGTGGGTCCACACGCGGAAGGGCTGCCCCTCCTCAACTTGCGGCCTGGGCGGCAGTGCCTCGGCGACGGCGAGGGCGCGGGCGGCCCGGCGGATGCGTCCGGCGTCATCGTCGCGGCGGCGTTCCAGCTCCTTGGCGCGGTCCAAGGTCAGGCTGCGCATGTGCACGTCCTGCCGGGGATGGCATTGCAACTCCTCATAGGGATCCAAGGCAAAGGCCGCGTCGGGCAGGTCCAGCAAGGGGCGCTCCGGCTGGCCGCGCAGCCAACGATCCATGAAACGGGTGAACTGCCGCGCTTGGGCCAGGGAATAGCAATGGCCGGCGTGATCGATAAAGAACTCGAACCGCTCGCCCGCCCCCACCGCTTGGTAAAAAGCGCGCACCTCCTCGGCCAGGCGGCGCGTGTCCTCGAGGCGAAAGACCTCGTCCAGCTCCCCGGCCATGAGCAGGGTGGGCGTAGGCACGCCGGCGCAGAGCAGGTCCACCTCGTCCACCCCTTCGGCGTAGCGGCGGAACATGTGGGTTTCGGGGCAACCGGCATAACTTTGGGTAATATCCAGGTCGGCCAGGGGGGAGAGACAACAAGAGGGCCCGCAGACGGTGATGCGCTCGTCCAGCAGAGCGGCGAAGGCGGTGGTGTGCCCCCCGCCCGAGACGCCGGTCATGGCCACGCCGTGGCTCAGCTCCACATCGGGCCGCGAGGCGACATAATCTATGCAGCGCAGGGCGTCGCCGATGAAATAGCGGCTGGAGCTCTCGCCTACCAGGTAGCAGCGGACGCCATCCACAAAATGGTCGTTGCCGGGGCGCTTCTCGCTGGCTTGGCCGGGCGGATCAAAGAGCACGGCCAGATAGCCGCTGCGGGCAAAGAACTGTGCCGGGAGCTGGTAGCTCTCGAATTGCTTGCCCGAATGCCCCACGGGGATGATCACCGCCGGGAAGGGCGGGGCGAAATCCAGAGGCACATAGACGGTGGCGTTGACCTCCCAGCCGGGGAAGGACTCGAAAAGCACATTCTCCAGGCGATAGCCGCGTTTCTCATAGGTGCTGACCAACCTGGCCCGCACCGGCGGGGCCTTGGGCCCACAGGGCAGCTCGCCGTAGAAGCCGGCCACGGCGGCGCGCAAGGTGGCGCGGTAACGCTCCACTTGGCCCGTGGCCAGGGCCTCCCGGCGGCGCTGGGCGGCCCGCTCCATGCACGCCAGGCTACGCGCGATGAGATGGCGGCGCAACATGTCGCGCAAGTCAGTGGTGGGCGGGATGGGCCGAGGGACTGAAGAGATATCCGGTGTGTTCATGGTCGCTCCGCGTTCCTTTTTGAGATGGCCCAGTTGTAGCCCTTTTGGGCGCCCGTGTCAACACGGGTAGTGGGAGCCGTGCCCGCCGTCGGATAGAATCCGACGGCTCGGCTTGGGAAGCCCGCGCTGCGGGCTTGATACCCGCAGCCGTCGGTTTTCAACCGACGGGTGCGTGGCCCGTTCCTTGGCGGGCCCTTTGGCGTGCTGGGGGCGTTGCCATGGGACCGTGTCCGCCGTCGGATAGAATCCGAGGGCTCGGCTTGGGAAGCCCGCGCTGCGGGCTTGATACCCGCAGCCGTCAGTTTTCAACTGACGGGTGCGTGGCCCGTTCCTTGGCGGGCTCCCCCTCGGTGAGTTGCATGGCAGGCGCGGCGGTGTTATGATGCCAGGCTCATTTTGCCCGTGTGAGGAGGAGGTTGGCATGGTAGACCGTGTACGGATCGGATTCATCGGGGCGGGGGTATCGCCCGCCACCATATGCGCCAATTGGCCGAGATCCCTGAGGCCCAGGTGGTG
>DAOTZU010000134.1:0-5657 GCA_034433995.1 Anaerolineae bacterium | reverse complement strand
GAACCTGGTGGAGATGCGCGGCGAAAAACTGCGGCGCATGCGCCGGCGGATGCAGATGATCTTCCAGGACCCTTACGCCTCCCTCAACCCGCGCATGACGGTGGGCAATATCATCGGCGAGCCGCTCGATGTGCACAACATCATGCAGCCCCGGGAACGCCGCGAGCGGGTGCAAGAGTTGTTGCGCATCGTGGGGCTGAACCCGTACTTTATCAACCGCTATCCCCACGAATTCTCCGGCGGGCAGCGGCAGCGCATCGGCGTGGCCAGGGCGCTGGCGGTGCAGCCGGATTTCATCGTCAGCGACGAGCCCATCTCGGCGCTGGATGTTTCCATCCAGGCCCAGATCATCAACCTCCTGGAAGAGCTGCAGGCCCAATTCCATTTGACGTATCTTTTTATCGCCCATGATCTTTCCGTGGTGCGGCACATCTCCAACCGGGTGGCGGTGATGTACCTGGGCAAGATCGTGGAGTTGACCGACCGCGATAGCCTGTACAACAACCCGCTGCATCCCTACACCCAGGCGCTGCTTTCGGCCGTGCCCATCCCGGATCCGAAGGTGGAGGAAAAGCGCCAGCGCATCATCCTGGAGGGCGATGTGCCCAGCCCGGCCAAGCCGCCCAGCGGCTGCCATTTCCGCACCCGCTGTTGGCGGCGGATCGACCTTTGCGCCGAAGTGGAGCCCGAATGGCGCGATGTGGGCGGCGACCATTGGGTGGCCTGCCATCGGGTTTAGGCCCAAAAACGAGGACCCCTCCCGGAGAACGCCGGGAGGGGTCTTTTTTCTTGGCCGGTTCAGCGTTTGGCCTTTTTGCGCCCCTTGCGCCGCCGAGCCAGCTCATACAGCGCCAGGCGAAAGCCCAAGAGCCACCCGGCAAACCGTTGCCGCAGCCGCTGCCCAAAGCGGCGCCAGCGGGAGGGGCCACTCCCCGCGGCGGCCGCGCCCCATTGCACCACCACCGCCGCCCAAGATAGCCCGGCGCCAAAAGCTACCAGGAGCACATGGTCGCCCGGATGCAGCCGGCCCTGTTCCGCTGCCTCGCACAGGGCCACCGCCACCGAGGCGGCAGAGAGGTTGGCGTAGCGGTCCACATTCACAAAGACGCGCTCCAGGGATAGTCCCAGTTTCTCCGCGGCCAATTCGATCAACCGCAGGTTGGCCTGGTGAGGGATGAACAGCTCGATATCGGGCCAGGCGAGGCCGGCGTTGGTCACCGCCTGGGTGCTCTGCCGCAAGAGGGTGCGCACGGCAAAGGAGGCCGTCCGCTGGCCATCCAGCTCGATGGTGTTCCAGCGACGCGCATAGGTCGCGGCGCACATGGGATATTCGCTCCCCCCCGCCTTGACGGTGAGGGCGTCGTAATCCTTGCCCTGGGTGCCCATGGCCGTGTGCAAGATGCCGCCCGGCGCCTCGTTGGCCTCCACCACCACCGCCCCCGCGCCATCGCCAAAGAGGACGCAGGTGCGGCGATCTTGCCAGTTGGTGTTGCGCGAGACGATCTCCGCCCCCACCACCAGGATGCACCGATAGGTGCCACAGGCGATGAACTGGCGCGCCACGGCCAACGCATAGAGAAAACCGGAGCAGCCGGAGCGCAGGTCAAAGGCTGCTGCGCGGCTCGCGCCCAGGGCGGCCTGCAACATGGGCGCCGCGCCGGGGAGTTGCCGATCGGGCGAGGAGGTGGAGACGATGATCAGATCCAGGTCATCCGCCGTGCGCCCGGCCACACTCAGCGCCTGACGCGCCGCCTGGGCCGACATGGTCACCACCGTCTCCTCGCCGACGGCAATGTGCCGCTCGCGAATGCCCGTATGTTCTACGATCCATTGGTCGCTGGTATCCACCAGCTCGGCCAGGTCCGCATTGGTCAACACCGTCGGCGGAATGTATTTGCCCCAGCCGGTAATGTGGGCATAAGGGTTCAAGGGCTGTTCTCCTGGTGCGTTAAGGATGGAATGCTGTTAGCGCCCCACGCCGGCGAGGCGCGAGCGGAAAACCAGCACGAGGGTGGCGATGAGCATGGCCAACGCCCCCGCGGCCACTCCCAGGATGACGCTTTCCCGGATGGGCCTGGGATATTCCACCACCAGCCCGCCCACGCGGCGTTGCAGGGCAAAGGCCAGGTCGTTGCGCAGCCGGGCGCGGAACTGCGCCGGCGGCTCCACCGGGCGCAACGCGCTCTCCACCGCGTGCTCCAGCGGCAAGAGGATGGCCTTGGGGCGTGGTCGCAGCCCCCAATGTGGGCGGCGCAGACGCAGCCGCTCGCCCAGCGGCGCGTGGCGCCGGGATGCTTGGCGTGCATCTCCTTGGGTCTTCATTCGATATCCAACCCCTTTTTCAAAAGCTCATTGCGCAGGGCCAACAAGGTGCGATGATAAAGGGATTTGATCGCCCCCTCGCTGCGCCCCAAGATGTTGCCGATCTCGGCGTTGGAAAGACCTTCGCTAAATTTGAGCACGAGCAAGCTCTGACGATCAGGATCAAGCTTGCGAATGGCCTCGCGCAGGTAACGCACGTTATCTTGGGTCTGGGTCACCGCCTCCGGGTGCTCCTCAAGCAATCCCCGGATGATGACATCATCCAAGGCCACCACCGGCCGGCGCTTGCGGTCGCGGTGCCAGTTGGCCACCAAATTGTGGGCGATGCGGTACAGCCAGGCGGAGAAGGGCACCCCCTTGTCCTCGTAATGCTGCAGATGCGAGAGGGCGCGGAAAAAGGTCCGGGAGGTGAGGTCCTCGGCATCATGCACGTTGCCCACCCGGTGGTAGATATAATTATAGATGCGATCCACGTACCGCTCATAGAGCTCGCCAAAGAGATCCGGATTATCCTTGGCAAACTCGATCAGCTCCTGGTCCTCTTGATCGCCCATCGTTCCACTCGGCCTTTATGACCAACACCCAAGAACAAGGCAAGTTGCGTCCTCTGCCCAGCCGGCGGCTGCCCCCGCCGGGCATGTTCAGTCTAGACATATTCGGCGCCCTGTCAAAACCTTGTCGGTCGCCGGCAAACCCAGACCTGACAGGTCTCGGAAGACCTGTCAGGTCTGCATGGACCTGTTAGCTGCTCTGGGCCTTGCGATGGACCCAGGATCATGATAGTATAGCTCCATCGCTCAGATCAAGCTTGCCAGGAGGATGCTCATGGAGATTCAGGTTGCGCAAGGCGCCATTCAAGAGGTTCCTTCGGAACTGATCGTGGTCAATCTCTTCCAAGGGGTTACCTCGCCCGGCGGCGCGACGGGGGCGGTGGATCGTGCCTTGGGCGGGGCGATCAGCGAGCTGATCGCCGCGGGAGATTTCAGCGGCAAATTGGAGGAAGTGGCGGTCCTTTATCCGCGGGGCGCCATCCCGGCCAAACGGGTGCTCCTGGTGGGCCTGGGGGAGCAGGACAAGTTCTCCCTCGACACCGTGCGTCGGGTTGCGGCGACGGTGGCACGGGCGGTGCGCAAACTGCGGGTCACCCGGTACCATTCCATCGTCCACGGCGCGGGGGCGGCGGGGCTGGGCATCTCCGTGGCGGCTCAGGCGGTGGTGGAGGGGACGCTTTTGGGCAGCTACACCTTTGCCGCGCACAAGACCGAGGCCGAGGCCGAGCCGCCCTTGGAGGCGCTGACCCTGGTGCAATGGTCGCCGGAGGCCTTGGCCCCGACGGAGCAAGGGGCCCTCGCGGGACGCATCATCGGCGAGGCGGTTTGTTGGGCGCGGGATATGGTCAACCAGCCGGCGAATTATCTCACGCCCACCATTTTGGCCCAGAAGGCCGAACAGATGGCCGCCGAGAGGGGGCTGCGCTGCCAGGTGCTGGATCGGGAACAGATGGCCCAACTGGGCATGGGCGCCCTCTTGGGGGTGGCCCAAGGGTCTGCCGAGCCGCCCAAGTTCATTATCCTGGAACATAACGCCGAGCGAGCCGATCTGCCCACCTATGTGGTGGTGGGCAAAGGGATCACCTTCGATTCCGGCGGCATCTCGCTAAAGCCGAGCGAAGGCATGGAGGCCATGAAGGACGACATGTCCGGCGCGGCCATCGTCCTGGGGGTGATGCGCGTGGTGGCGGCCCTGCAATTGCCCCTGCATGTGGTGGGGCTGGTGCCGGCCACGGAGAACCTCCCCGACGGCCGCGCCTACAAGCCCGGCGACGTGCTCAAGTCGCTGGCGGGGCTCACCATCGAGGTGATCAGCACCGACGCCGAGGGCCGCCTGATCCTGGCCGATGCCCTGGCCTATGCCAAGCGCTACCAGCCCAAGGCTGTGGTGGATCTGGCCACACTGACCGGCGCCTGCGTCACCGCCCTGGGGCATGTCACCAGCGGCCTGATGGGCAACGATCCCGTCTTGGTGCAGGCCCTGCTGAAGGCCGCGGCCACCACCGGCGAAAAAGCCTGGGAGCTGCCTCTGTACGAGGAGTACGGCGAGCAGATCAAGAGCGACGTGGCCGATATCAAGAACACCGGCGGGCGCCCGGCGGGGGCCATCACCGGCGGCATGTTTCTGAGCAAGTTCATCGCCGGCTATCCGTGGGCCCACCTGGATATCGCCGGCACGGCCTGGGCGGAGAAAACCCAGGGGTATTACGTCAAAGGTGCCACAGCTACCGGCTTGCGCCTGGTGGTGCAATGGCTGCGGGATCTTGCCGAGGGGAGCAAAGGCTAAACGGGCGCTGTAGTCTGGCCCATGGTGGGCGTTGATGGTGGCGCTGGACGCGGCGCAAGGGTTCATCAGCATGGACAAGTGGATGCGCTATCGCGGCTATCTCATCCTCACCTTGATCTATGCCATCCTCTTTGGGGGCTATATCGCTTATGAGCGCCGCCCGCGGCCGGAGCCGATCCTGCTCACCCAGCCGACGGCGGCGCCCACGGCGACCCCGGCGCCGCTACAGGTGTATATCGTGGGCGCGGTGCAACATCCAGGGCTCTATGCCCTGCCGCCGGCCAGCCGCCTGGCCCACGCGGTGGAGGCCGCAGGCGGGCTGAGCGAGGAGGCCGACGCCGAGGCCGTGAACCTGGCCGACCTGCTGCGCGATGGCCAACAGGTCTACATTCCCAAGCGCGGCACGCCGCCACCGCCCGCGCCCACGCCCCTGGGAGGCGCCGCGCCCCAGCAGGCCAGCGCCTCGGGAGCGCCAAGCGCGGCGGGGACGATAAACATCAACACCGCCTCGGCGGCCGAGCTGGAGAGCCTGCCGGGGATCGGGCCGGCCCTGGCGCAACGCATCGTCGCCTACCGCGAGGAGCATGGCCCCTTTGCCTCTCCGGAGCAGATCATGGAGGTCGCGGGGATCGGCCAGGGGCGCTATGAGCAGATCAAAGGGCAGATCACGGTGCGCTGATCCGGCCGGCGCAAGGGCGGCCAGGATGAGGGGATGAGAGACACAGGTTCCCGCCTTGAGGGTTACACCCTGCGCCGGGGGATGACGGAGGATCTCGCGGCCATCAGCCGCTTGCTGGCCTTCTCGCGTTGGGTCTATTGGCCGCCAGGACGCGAGGAGCCGACGGAGCTCCTGGAGCGCGAGCCCAGCCTCGTGTGGCTGCGCGGCCTCGGCTTGCGCGGGGTGTTCCTGGTGGGCCTCCGCCGCCGGCCGGTGGCCATGGCGCGGCTGTTGGTCCTGCAACACAGAGATGAGCTCACATTCTTTGCGCGGACGATCC
>DAOTZU010000133.1:0-14660 GCA_034433995.1 Anaerolineae bacterium | reverse complement strand
GTCCATGGCTGAAGGACCATTCCAGGTCTTGGGCCAGATAGCGGGCCCGCTCTTGTAGCACGCTGCCGCTCAGAAGCTGACACCCCTCATCGTAGGCGCGATAGTAGGCCTCCCCCACAAAGACCGGCTTGTTCAGCGCCTCGGCCACCCGCATCTCGCCTTTGGCGGTCTTGCCCATGCGTCGGTGGATGCTCACCACGTCCACCGTGGGCAGGGCGTGCATGCGCTCATAGTTGGCCTGCTCGGCCTCCGTCCAGCCCCGTAACGTGGTGCCGATGGAGACCAGATGATACGGGTCAAGCTGTTTGATCAGCGCCGAGACCTCTTGGGCCCAACGATACATGTGATCGCAGCAGGCCTGGCTCCCGTTCTCCGGTCCGCAACTGGGTTCATTCATCAGCTCCCACATGAGCACTTCGGGCCGGTGGCGAAAGCGCGAGACGACCGCGCGCACATGGGGCAGATCTTTATCTTTGTAATACCTGGCGAACCAATTCTGGTCTTTATAATAGTGATAGTTCTGTAGCGCAATGACAAAGCGCAGATGGTATTTGCGCCCCAGATCCAGAATGCGCTCCAACCGGTCCAGACTCTGTCCCGGCTCGATCCAAAAGCGTACCACGTTCACCCCACCGGTTCCCGCCAGATACGCCAGCACCGGCTCGATCTCGCGTTCGGGGAAATAGGGCAACATGAGGTACGAGGCGTTGACACCGAGAAAATAGTAGGGCTTGCCATCAAGGATGAGCTGAGAGCCCCGGGCGGTGACGAAACCCTTGGGCACGTTCAAGCTTTTGGGCGTGGCCGTGGGCGCGGCAGGCCCTGCCGCCTGAGGCAACGCCGGTAGAGCCGGCACAACCTTCCAGAGCAGGGGGAGCCACTGGGTCACAGGTGTGGGGGCCGCGCCCACCCACGGCAGATGCACATTCCATTGGGTTGGCGCTGTGGTGACCCAAGGCCGTGGCCCTGGGGTAGCCGCGTAAGGCACAGGCGATGGGGTAACTGTGGCGCCGGCGGCCCGCGGGCCGGAGGCGTAAGGCCCCAGCAGGCCCAGACACACCACGGCCAGCCACACCATCCCCTGAAGTATTCGAGGCATCATGCTCCTTAATGTATGGGCGGAACGAAAGAACGGTTTAATAAATTAGACGGTCAAAGCGCCGTCCAAGTTCCCCTTTATCCCTCTGCGCTGAGTGTGGTCGCCAGCCGATCTCTGAGAAGGGAAGCGAGGAGCTCCATGGTGCGAGAACATCTGTGCCGTGTGTTCTGGAAACAAGTCACGGAGAACACGAAGAATCTCCTGTCCCTCTCCGTGCCCTCCGCGCCTCCGTGTTCTCTCCTCACAGGCCCAGCAGCGCCTGCAGAGAGATCCCCAAGCTCTCCCAAGGGATCAGGGCGAGGAGCCGAGGATAGGCGCCCAAGGCAAAGAGCAGCAAGCTGAAAAAGACCACCACCAATCCGGCCAACAGGGGCTCGCGCTGGCCGGCCGACGTGGGCACAGGAACCAAGGCCCCGATGGCACAGCGGACAAAGGCCCATGCCGGCCCGACGCTGCCGGCCATCACCAGCATGGCCCAATCCGGCCGTTGGCTGGCCAACGCTTGGTAGAGCAAGAGATGGCTGGTAAAGCCCGCCGTGAGCGGCAGGCCGGCCAGGGAAAAGCCTCCCAAGACAAGCCCCAAGATAGCCAGAGGCGTGCGCCGCATGGCACCACGCAAGCGCCAGAATTCGTCGCCGCCCAGACAGTGTTGGATAATCCCCAAAGACATGCTCACGGTGGCGATGCCCAACCCCCGGTACACAACCTGAAAGGTGGCCGCATCCAGGCTTGACGGCGTATTGAGCCCCAGACCGATCAACACCAACCCCAGGTCTGCCAGGGCAGCGAAAGCCAGCGCACGGCTGAGGGATGTGGCCCCCAGGGCCATCCCGCCGCCCACCAACACCGTGGCCATGCCCCCGAACAATAACAAGGTGGAAAAGAACTCCACGCCCCCAGACCAAAGGGAAGTTTGGGTGACGCTGCGCAAGAGCAACACCAAGGTCACGTTCAAGACAACGCTCAACACCACCACGGCCAATGGGCTGCCATCACGAAAGATGGGTGGCAGCCACACATGGAAGGGGACCACCGCCAAGCCGATGCCGAGGGCCACGATCAACGAGAGCCCCCCGATGCGCACCAACAACGCATTGGCGGGATCCACGGCGCGGCTCTCCATGGCCCAGGCCGCCAGCAGTAAAAGCGGCCCCGCAAGGGCCAGCAAAACCAGCGCCCGCATGCCCGTCATGGCTGTGCCGGGGCGCTTGGCGGGGATGAGCATCACCGCCACCATGGCGCCCATCTCCAACAAGAGCCCCGAAATGGCCAGGTTACGGATCATGGTGGCCGCGGCAAAGAGGGCCATGGCCCCCAGGGTCAGCGGATAGGCCAAGGGGCCGGGCGCGATACTCTGCGAATAAAGGGTCAGCGCCGCCAGGAGCACAGCGCAAAACGCCAAGCCGACCGCCTCCTGAGGAGAAAGGCTCAGCGAGCGCCCCAAAAGCATCATCGCCTCGGCCTGCCTTTGCGCCAAACAGAGGATGGCCATGGTGACCAGAGTCGCTGTGGTGAGGATAGTGGCCAGCAGGCGCACCTCGCGCACCACCAACACCACCAGGGCGCCGGCCAAGGGCAGGCCAACGATCCAGAGGATGCTCATGGCGCTGCTTCCTCCTCGCCCAAGGATGCCAACCAGGCCTCGGCACAGATGACCACGCCCAGGGCGATGAGCACATCGGCCACGCCCATCAAAGAGATGACCACCAATCCCTGCTCCAGGAGGAGATAGAAACTGGCGAAACCGTTCAGGCAGGTCAAGAGTCCCAGCCCCATGCGCAAAGGCTCCGCGCTGGTGAGGACCATCAGGAGGCCGATGGAGATCAGCCAATAGCTGGCCAGGTTGATCTCGGCGGGAACGAACCCAAGGGGATAGGTGCGCCATAGATTGTAGGCCACCAATCCCCCCAAGGCCATCACCACCAAACGAAAGATGGCCCCCATGCCGGCCAGACTCATGGCGCGCAGCGCCGGCGCCAGGTTCGTAGGCCACAGCAGCTGGCCCTCCCGAACCAGCAGGGCCAGCCTGCCCAACCGGCGCTGCACACTCCCGGCGGTGAGGGCCAGCATCAGACAGATCACCCCTCCCAGGCCAAGGCGCACGAACAGGACCGGCCGGTAGAGATGGGGCGCCATGAGTAGGCCCAAGAGGCCATATTGCAAGAGCAGGGCAAGAACCGTCAGGCGGCGCTCCTCTACGACGAAAATGAGGGCCGAGACCAGGGTCAGGCCCAAGGCAATCTGTAGGGGGGTCCAGGTCCAAACGAAATGGAACAGGCGCCAAGTCGGCACGGGGTTCCTCACCTCCCCACCAAATACAGGAGGATCACCAGCCCCCAGATGAGCACCCAACCCAGGGAAAAGGTCTCCTCGACGGCCAGGGACGCGGCGTGGAGCCAGCGGCCCAGCCGGTACAGCGCCCGCTCCAGGCCGGCGTAAAGCCAATCCAGCTCCAACAGGGCGCTGAAGGCGTCAAAGCCTTGGAGCAGCCAACGCGAGGGGCGCGCCCACAGCCGTTGCAGGGCATAGCCCCCCAAAATGGGGAACACCAACACCGTCAGGCCGAGGAGACCCAAAAGCTGTGCATCGGCCGAGAAGAGCAGGCGTATGCCGGGCAGCTCGGCCGTGCTGCCCAAACGCACCAGCCCGGCCAATGACGCATCCACACTGAGCGCCACAAGCAACAGGGCCACCAGCGCGGCGCAGCCAAAGGCCAGATAGATGCTCCATAGAGGCAGATTGCCCCGGGTGCGCGTCTCGCGCAACACCACGCGCAAACGTCGCCAGATGGGCACCGATACCAGGAGGAAGGACAAGGCCTCCACCAAGACCAGGAGGCGGGCATCGGTCACCCATGCCAGACGTATGAGGGACCAACGGGCCAGGATCCCTGCCGTGAGCGGCCAGCCCGAAAGCGATCCCAAGGCGATGACCAACGGTAGCCGCGCCCAACGCCCCAACGGGGGCACGGCCCGCACCTGCACATCCACCCGCAAAAGCGCCAAACACAGACTCGCATTGGCCAGGAAGAGGAAGGCGATGCCGATCCCCTCTTTGGCCAGCAACATGGGCGCGAAGGTGGCCGCGGCCACCCCATGCAGGATGATGTAGGGCAGCGCCGTGGCAAAATCGGTGGCCAAACTGGCCAAGACGCCGGTGAGAAAGAGCCCCCACACGCTCAAGGAGATGAGCCAATCCACCCTGAACTGGCCGATGGGGGCCAAGCCGGCCAGCCGCAACCAAAGGCAACCGCCCACGCTGAGGGAGACGAGATAGCTCTCCCAGCGCCGCTTGAGACTGCCCGGCAAAGGATAAACGCCCAGCCGCAACAAGGCCGCGGCCATGAGCAGCTTGAGCGGCGTGCCCGCCAAAACCAATTCTGGGAACGCTGTGTGGCCCTGGGCGGCGCCCAGCAGGACCGTGGCCGCCATCAAGGCGATGGTGGAGAAGGCATTGAGCACCACATCGCGCACGGCATGGGGCAGGCCCTCCTCCGGCATGCGCCGCGTATCCATGATGAGCATGGCCAAATCCATCAAGCCCCAAGTGAGACAGAGGGTCAAAAGGTTCCCCGCCGTGCAAGCGCCGATGCCCGCGGCCAGCAAGGTCAACAGGCCCACCGCCTCCAAGCGCTCCAGGGGTCTGGTCAGCAGGGCGATCCCCGCCAGGGCCAACGGCCCGCTCAACAATAGCACCATGGTGGTGCCCAAAGCGTCAAAGGAAAAGCGCAAGGCCTCGCCCGCCGGAGCCAGCACCCCCCAAAAGGGCAAGGTCAACTCGGCGTGCTGCGCGCCGGCCACAAGGACCAAGATATTTACCACGCCGAGGCAGGCCCCATAGAGGCACCGCCGGGGCACAAGCAGCGCCCTCCGGGCCGGCAAAAGCCAGACAAGGAACGCCCCGGCCAGCGGCGTGGCCAGCGCGAACAGGGACAACCAGTTGATGCTCATGGGCATGGACTCTGGGCTTGATGGTGTGACATCATCCTATCGCATCCGTCCGGAGCGCGCCGTGGCGCCGACGGGGTCATCCTCCCTGCGCCTTGACGGCAGGATAGTTCAGGTTCCACGAAGCGAGCAGGGGCAGCTTGGCATGATCGGTCAAATCCAGCAAGAGCGGCGTCACCGAGATGTAACCGTGGGCCAGGGCGCCGATATCGGTGCCCTCCTCCGGGATGCCATCGGGCGGCTCGCCGCCGATCCAGTAGTAGGTGCGCCCACGGGGATCGGTGCGTTCCACCAAGGCGTTGCGGTAAAGGCGCCGCCCCAAACGGGTGATCTGCACGCCGCGAATCTCCCCTTCGGGCAGGTTCGGCACATTGACGTTGAGCAGCAAAGGCTCCGGCAAGGCGGCCTGCACAAGGCGCTGGGCCAAGGAGGCCGCAAAGCGCGCCGCCGGGCCGTAATCGCCAACATCGTACGTATCCAGAGATACCGCGATGGCGCTCAACCCCATCAAGACGCCCTCCATGGCCGCGGCCACCGTGCCCGAATAGGTCACATCCTGGGCCACGTTGGCCCCTAGGTTGATGCCCGCCACCACGAGATCCGGCGTGCCCTTGAGCACGCCCAAAAGGGCCAGGGCCACGCAATCGGAGGGGGAACCGCTGCTTTCCAGGGCCTCCGCGCCATTGGCCAGCCGGGTGGCCCGCACCCGTAGGGGCTTGTGCATCGTCCGCGAATGGCCCGAGGCCGACCAATTGTGCTCCGGCGCGACGACGGCCACCTCCGCAAAAGCGCTCAAGGTCTCCTGGAGGACCAGCAGGCCTGGGGCGTCGATGCCATCGTCATTGGTCAACAGAATGAGGGGACGCGATGAGGCGCTTGAGGCCATAACCCTCCCACATGGGTGCTACTTGTTCTCGTCCTCGGCTGCCACCAGGGATAGCGTCTGAGATTGGGTCAACAGCCGTTGCAAGAGCACATCGGTGAGCCGGTGGAAGCGCTCCTGGAAGGACGGGGAATCCACGGGCTCGGTGGTCATGATGAGCGCATCTTCGCCGTTATCCGAATAATAGCGCTTGCGCTGCCCCACCACCTGAAAGCCATATTTGCGGTACAGATTCTGCGCCGTAAGGTTCGTCACCCGCACCTCCAGGGTGATCACATGGGCCTGGCGGGCCAAGGCCCGTTCCATCAACGCGGCCAGGAGCAGCTCGCCCAGGCCACGGCCACGCCATTCGGGGCGCACCCCCAAGGTACAGATGTGGGCCTCATCCAGCATCAGCCAGAAGCCACCGTAGCCCAGGATGGAGGGATCGAGCCTGGGCGCGCCCAACAAACGCTTCACCGAGCGAGGCAGCGGCCGCTCATCCTTGATGATCCACGGCGCATAGCGCAGCACCAGATATTCCGCCGAGGGATTATGGCGCAGTTCGTAGCTAAAAGCGTTGGCTGACCAAGGCAGGGTAAAGATCACCTGCTCCAACTCGGCCACGGTGGGCACATCGTCCAGCGTCATCGGTGCCAAAGTATAGGGTAACCCTTCAAGGTTCATCGGCTCACGATCCCGCTTCTTGGGCCGCGCCTGGGGTAGCATAATGGAGATAGATGGGCGAGAGCTGGTCGAGGTCGTCCACCCGGCCTGCCTGCCACCGATCCCAGGCCAACTCGGCCAAATAACCGGCGCGGCGCAACGAGCCGGCCAGAGAAGAGATGGCAATGCGGTCGGCATGGGGCTGTTGCGCCAGGCGCTCGGCCAGCTCCGGGCCGATCTCGCCGGCCACCAGGACGGGATCCTCCCCCGGCACCACCCACTCCGCCGCCGACCACACCTGGATCTCGCCCTCTTGCACCGGCAGCCCTTGCGCGAAACGATACTTGGCCACGGCGATGCGCCCTCGGCCCGCCTCCAAGACGGCCCATACCGGCCCGCCCGGATCGCCCACGGCGTAGGTGATCACATCCAACGTAGGGATGGCGATGATGGGAATCTCCAAGGCCAGACAGAGCCCCTTGGCGATGCTCATGCCGATGCGCAAGCCGGTGAAGGACCCCGGCCCTTGCACCACGGCCACCGCGCGCAGCGCCTGGGGCGTGAGACCTTGCTGAGCAAGGAGCGCGGCGATGGCCGGCAACACCTCCACCGAGTGGTTGTTCTGCGAACGCCACGTGTGCTCCGCCACAATCCCCAACTCATCATAGAGGGCGATGCTGGCATAACGGGTGGCCGTATCGATCGCCAAGAGCATGTTCCGTCCTCGTTTCCGGCCCCAAGCTCAGGGTTTGGCCGCGAACAATTCGGCCCGCAACAAGGCCAACAGCTCAAGATAGCGCGCCCCCGTCGCTTCGAACAACAGGGAGCGCTTGGTATAATCCAAATAGGAGAGGGTGATCCAGAGGCGCTCCCTGGGCATGATGTCACGGGCGCGCTCGGCCCATTCGATCACCGTCACCCCATCGCTATAGAGGTAATCCTCCACCCCCAAGGCGAGGATCGCGTTGGCATCGTCCAAGCGATAGAGGTCCACATGGTACAAATACGGCCCCTTGGCCAAGGGCGGATGTTCCTCGATAAAGACAAAGGTGGGGCTGCTGATCACCCCGGCAACCCCCAAGCCGGCGCCGATCCCTTGGGTGAGGCAGGTTTTGCCGGTGCCCAAAGCCCCTTGCAGGCAGACCACATCGCCGCCCCGGAGCAACCGCCCCAAACGCTCGCCGATACGCAAGGTTTGGGCCGGGCTGTGGCTTACAAGATCAAAGGCATGGTCCGTCAATATCGGCGTCACTTGATCACCAGCCTCACGGGATAGTGCAGCTCATCACCCAGTCAGGGCATGAGATACAGTCTAGATCAACGTAATCCCTTGGCCCAAAAGGCCGAAACGTTTGCCGCCCAAGTGGATCAGCGGGCAAAGCTCCTCGTGCTCTTGGGGGAGCACCCAGACCTCCTGGAAGGCCTCCTCCTCGGCCCAGGCGCCGACGAGCTCCAAGACGAACAGGGTGTGGTCCCCGGGCTTGAAGGTCGCCACCACCACGCCCTCCAGATGGGCCAAGCATTCCGCGATCCACGGCACCTCCACCCGGTGCCCCGTCTCCAAGTTCAGCCCTGCGCGCTGCACCTTGTCCACATCTTTGCCGGAGAGGGTGCCGCAGGCAAGGACCTGTTCGGCCAAGGGACGGCCAGGGATATTGAGCACGGCCTCCTCGCTCCGCTTCAAGAGATCGTGGGTGTAGGTGCTGGGATGGATGGCCGCCACCACCAAGGGTGGCTCCAGGCTCACCGGGCTAACCCAGGCCAGGGTCATGACGTTGACCTTGCCCTTGTAGCGCGTCGTCAACAGGCAGACGGGCCGCGGCGCCAACAGGCGATGGGCTTGTTCCAGGGGCACCTCAACTTTCATGGACCCACCTCATGGCCTGAGTATGGCACATCGCTGTGGATCTGTCAAAGTGTGTGGGCATGAGAAAAAAAGGGATTGGGCCAAAGTTGTGGGCGATTCACCGGTCTTCCCGTGACGCGTCAAGCCACCGATAGAAACTGTGGGCCCTGCTCGCCGTCGGATAGAATCCGACGGCTCTGCTTGCCAAGCCCGCGTTGCGGGCTTACTATCCCCAGCCGTCGGTTTTCAACCGACGGGAGCATTTTCTCGACACCCTCGTGGGCATTGGCATCATGCGTCCTTTGGCGCTATATTTACCGCCAAGGGGAAAGATGGCACATCGCTTTATCGCCGACGCCATGTTGGGGCGCCTGGCCAAATGGCTGCGGCTCTTGGGCTATGACACCCTCTACGATGCCTCCTGGAGCGATGCGCAACTGGTGCGCCTGGCTCGGGCGGAGGACCGCATCCTCCTGACCCGCGATACCGCCCTGGCCCGGCGCCGGGGGGTGCGCGTCCTCCTGGTGGCAAGCGAGGAGCTGACCGCCCAATTGGCCCAACTTTACCGCGAGCTGGGCCTGGGGGCCATGGCTCCCTTCTCCCGCTGCCCGGTGTGCAATGAACCCTTGGTGGCCGTGCCCAAGGACCATGCCTGGGGCCAGGTGCCGCCATATATCTTTGTCACCCAAGAGGAATTTCGCCTTTGCCCCTCCTGCGATCGCTTCTTTTGGCGGGGAACCCATTGGCAACACATCCAAGAACTGCTCGCGTCCTTGGATAGGCCGGAGAATTGACAACCTCCGCCGAAGGGGCTATGCTCTTGCCAACCCGCCTTCAAGTCGGGCGATATTGTGCCTGGAGGTATTGCGCCATGGATCCTTGGCCCCAAACGCCCCGCGAGCGCTTTATCGCCGCGTTGGAACATCGCCCCATCTTGGGGCGCGTGCCTCATTTCGAGCTGGTCTTTTACCTCACCATGGAGGCCTTTGGCAAGGTGCACCCCTCCCATCGCTCCTACGCCCAGTGGGACCAGATGTCGGAGAAGGAGCGCCAATTGCACCGCAGCGAGATGGCCGAGATCTATATCCATACCGCCGAGCTCTATGAGCACGATGCCATCTTTATCCACCCCAACCCCAATACCCTGGATGAGACCAAGCGCCTGATCGACCTCATCCGCGAGCGCACCGGCGACCGCTATTTCTTGATGATGCACGGCGATGCCACCTATTCCATCCCCAGTGGCAGCAACATGGAAGCCTGGTGCGCCTGGCTCTATGAGAACCTGGACGAGGCCAAAGCCAAGGCCGATGAGAACGTGGACCGCATGTTGGAAAAGGCCGAGGCATTGCGCCGCCACGGCGGCCTGGATGGGTTCGCCCTCTGCGCCGATTATTGCTTCAACACAGGGCCTTTCCTCCGCCCCAGCCTGTTCAGCGAGATCATCACGCCGTACCTCACCCGGCTCATCGCCGGCCAGCGCTCCCTGGGGTTCTATGTGATCAAACACACCGATGGTAACATCATGCCCATCCTGGATGATCTGGTCCAGGCCAATCCCCACGCCCTGCACTCCATCGATCCCCAGGGCGGCGTGGATATCGCCGAGGTCAAACGGCGGGTGGGCCACAAGGTGGCCCTCATCGGCAACGTGAACTGTGGCCTCTTGAGCACCGGCACCGATGAGGAGGTGATCGCCTCGGCCCGCTACGCCCTGCGCCATGGGATGCCGGGCGGGGGCTATATCTTTTCCACCAGCAACTGTGTCTATACGGGGATGCCCCTCAGCCGCTATGAGCTGATGTTGAGCGTCTGGCGGGTGGAGGGGCGTTACACGGAGGCGGATTGGGCCACACCATGAGCGAGCCCTACCTTCTGGCCATCGACAACGGCACCCAGAGCGTCCGCGCCCTCATCTTTGACCTACAAGGGCGCTTGGTGGATAAGGCCCGTATCCCTTTGGAAGCCTATTACGCCGCCCAGCCAGGTTGGGCGGAACAGCACCCCGAATACTATTGGGAAAAGCTCGGCGAGGCCTGCCGCGCCCTGTGGGCCAAGACTTCCGTGCCCAAGGAGGCCATCGCCGGCCTGGCCCTCACCACCCAACGGGCTACGATGATCAACGTGGATGCCCAGGGCCGGCCCCTGCGCCCGGCCATCGTCTGGCTGGACCAGCGCCGCACGCCGGGCCTGCCGCCCATCAAGGGGCTTTGGGGATTGCTCTTTGCCCTCAGCGGGATGAGCGAGACCGTGGCCTATTTCCAGGCCGAGGCGGAATGTAACTGGATCCGCACCTACCAACCCGAGGTGTGGGCCAAGACCCACAAATATCTGTTCCTCTCCGGCTACCTCACCTACCGCTTGGTGGGGCGCTGGGTAGATTCGGTGGGCTGCCAGGTGGGCTATGTCCCCTTTGATTACAAGAACCTGCGCTGGGCCAGCAAAAGCGATTGGAAATGGTTGGCCGTGCCCATGCCGCCGGAATATCTCCCGGAGCTCGTCCCGCCGGCCACCGTGCTGGGGCAGGTGACCCCGGAGGCCAGCGCCGCCACCGGCATTCCCGCGGGCCTCCCCATGATCGCCGCTGCCGCCGACAAGGCCTGCGAGGTGATCGGTTCCGGGGCGCTGGAGCCAGAGATCGGCTGCCTGAGCTACGGCACCACGGCCACCATCAATACCACCCAGCGCCGCTACATCGAGGTGATCCCCCTTATCCCGCCCTATCCCGCCGCCGTGCCCAACCGCTACAGCCTGGAGGTACAGATCTATCGCGGCTATTGGCTGGTGAACTGGTTCCGCCGCGAGTTCGGTCTGCCGGAGGAGAACCGTGCCCAGGAGCTGGATATCGAGCCAGAGGTGCTCTTTAACGACCTGGCCGCGCAGGTGCCGCCGGGCTCCATGGGGCTGACCTTGCAGCCCTATTGGTCGCCGGGGGTGAAGGTGCCGGGGCCCGAGGCCAAGGGGGCCGTCATCGGGTTCGGCGATGTGCACACCCGGGCCCACGTCTATCGCGCCATCATCGAGGGGCTGGCCTACGCCCTGCGCGAGGGCCTGGAGCGCATCCAACGGCGCAGCGGCGTGGCGGTGAAGGAGCTGCGCGTCTCGGGGGGCGGCTCGCAATCCAACCAGGCCATGCAGATCACCGCCGATGTCTTTGGCCTGCCGGCCACGCGCCCCCATGTGTACGAAACCTCCGGCCTGGGGGCCGCCATCGACGCCGCCGTGGGCCTGGGCCTCTACCCCGATTTCGAGACGGCGGTGCAGGCCATGACCCACCTGGGCGAGCGTTTCGAGCCCCATCCAGAGACCCACCAGATCTATGACCAACTGTACCGCCGGGTCTATCTGCGCATGTACGAGAAGCTGCGCCCCCTATACGAGGAGATCCGCAAGATCACCGGCTATCCGCCGCCGCTGCGCTGAAGCAGACACCTTCCCACGCCCTTTGGGGCCCCCATTAAAACGCATCGGGGGAGCCTGGTGGCTCCCCCGATGCGTTTTGTAGACTATTGTTGCCTCGCGGTAGGCATCTACTTGGCTGGCGGAGGCAACTCCTCCGTGCCCCCCACCTCGATGGGCTCCGCGGGCGCCGGCAGCACCTGGCTCGCGTTCTGAGCCGAGGAGGGACCGGCCAGGAGGATGTCCAATCCATCCACCCAAGCCGCCTCGTTGGTCAGGTTGAGCTGGTCGCTGCCGTCGTAGGCCATGCGGTAGACCTCCCAGTTGCCGTCCCGATCGCTCTGGAAGTAGATCCAATCGCAGTAGGGCAGCCACGCCGGCGCCGTATCCGCAAAGGTGTTATCCGTCAGCTGGATCTCCTCGCCCGTCTCCAGATTGATCTTGAATATCTCCCAATCGCCGTCCCGATCCGATTCGTAGGCGAGCCACTGCCCGTCCACCGACCAGGTCGGGTTGCGCTCCGCCGAGGGGCTATGGGTGATCTGGCGCAAGTTGTTGCCGTTGGCGTCCATCACCCAGATATCCCAGTTGCCGCTGCGGTTGGATTGGAAGGCGATCCAGCGCCCGTCCGGCGACCAATTGGGGGCCACGTCGTCGGCCCGATGGTTGGTCAAGCGGATCTGCTCCGTGCCGTTGGGGTCGGTCTTGTAGATCTCCCAGTTGCCATCGCGGTTGGATTGGAAGGCGATCCAGTAGCACTCCCAAGAGGGCGCCATGTCGTCCGCCCCAGGATAGTTGGTCACCGTGATGACCGTGCCGCCGTCGATGCTCATGCGGTAGATCTCCCAATCGCCGGCCCGCTTGCTGGCAAAGGCCACCTGAGAACCGGTAAAGTCCACCGTGGGCTGGATGTCGTCCGCCGGATGGTCGGTCAACTGGCCCACTTCCGTCCCGTCGGGCCGCATGCGGAAGATGTTGAAATTATCCTCCACCCGGTTCGACTGGAACACCACCCACTCGGGGCAGAGCGGGCACACCACCCCGATCACCTGCATGTTGCCAAAGTTCAGTCCGTCGAACCAGTTCGGCATCGGGCTCAACAACTGGTACTTCTGGTTCCAGAAGAGCCGGATGTTGTACACGCCGCCGTTGACCAGCGGATAGGTCTGCTGCCAGCCTTGCTGGTACTCTTCCTCGACGGTGTAAAAGCCCTCGGGCAACACCCGATGCAGACGCCATTCGCCGTTTTCATCGGTGAACGTCTCGTAGACGATGTTACCCTGGTACTTGATCACGATCCGCCAGCCGGCCAGGCGCTCCTCGCCCTCATCCGGCCGCCCGTTGCCGTTCTCGTCGTGCCACTTGAAGCCACCCAGGTTGCCGCCTTCGCAGGTCCAATCCCAGGTCAAGGGGTTGATGGTCTGCCCCTTGCCCAGCTCTTCCGTGCCGTTGAGGATCTCCAAGCTGCCGCCCGAGAAGGCCTGGCTTTCGGCCACGATCCGCCAGGAGTAGACGCCCGGCACCAGGTTGTTGAAGGTGGCCCTCCACACGCCGCCCACCAGCTCCATCTCGGCCACGCGATCACCGAGGGACACGATGTAGCTGATCTCCGGCGGCTCGCAGCCGGTGATGGTCAGGACAAAGACCTTCTCCGCGCACGGCCAGACAATCTCTGGATCGTTGGTCGTTTGGCCGGCGGGCAGATCTTCCTCGCCCTCCTCCATCACCACTCCGTTGGCCAGGATGGCCCAGGAATAGGTGCCAGGGATGAGCTTGTCGAAGGTGGCCGTCCACACGCCGTTATCCAGGACCATCGTCTTGCTCTGGTTGCCCAGAATGGCGGTGTAGACCACCCCCGGCGCGCCCGTGGGCTCGCAGCCCGTCACGGATACATGGAAGACCTTGGTGGCGCAGGGCCAATCCTTGGTGGCCTTGTTGGTCACCGTCTGGTTGCCGGGCAGCTCTTCCTCGCCGCTAGCGATGCCAAAGACCTGCTCACCCTGCTTGCCCTTGATCATCCATTCGTACGTGCCAGGCACCAGCTTGCTGAAGGTGGCCACGTACTTGCCGCCCACCAGCTCCATCTGCTGGGGCTCCTGGCCCTCCAGATAGGCCCAGTAGGTCACCCCTGACGGCTCGCAGCCCGTCACCGTCAGCTCAAAGACCTTCTCCGCGCAGGGCCAAGCGTAGCTCAGCTTGTTGGTCTTGTGCTCGTCCGGATCAAGTTCCTCTTGGCCCCAAAGGATCTTTTGCCCGTTGGACCAGATCTCCCAGGAGTAGGTATCCGGCAACAGGTTATCAAAGCTGGCCACCCAGATTCCACTATTCGACTTGACCATATCCTTGGTCACGCCACCAAAGGTCACCTGATACGTGCTGTTGGGTGGCTCGCAGCCGGTGATGGTCAGCTCAAAGTCCTTGGTGGCGCACAGGATCTCGCGTATTGTGACGCTATCCTCGTCGCTGCACCCGTTGGCGCAGGTCACCACCACCTTGTATGTCCCCGGCTCGGTCACCGTCAGCGTAGCGCCGGTGGCACCTTGGAGCTTATCCCATCCACCATTATTCTTCTTGTACCACTGGTAGGAGATGACATCGCAGGCGCTCCCCTCTGTATCGGCGGTCAGCTCGATGGCGGGGTTCAGGCAGGTCAACGTCACATCCTCTGGATTCTCGCCGTCCGGCGTGATCTCCACCGTCGGATTCGGGCTCACCGTCAACGTCCCCTCATCCTCAGCCGTGCAGCCGTTGTCGCAGGTCACCACCACCTTGTACTTCCCGGCCACACTCACACTGAGCGTGCTGCCCGTCTCCCCATCCAGCTTGGTCCAGCCACCGTTC
>DAOTZU010000132.1:0-1718 GCA_034433995.1 Anaerolineae bacterium | reverse complement strand
TCCCCGGCTTTGTGGCCCAGACGGGCGATCCCACCGGCACGGGCACCGGCGGGCCGGGCTACACCTTTGAGGACGAGTTCGATCCCTCCCTGCGCCACGATAGCGAGGGCATCGTCTCCATGGCCAACGCCGGCAAGAACACCAACGGCAGCCAATTCTTTATCACCTATGCGCCACAACCGCACCTGGATGATAAGCACTCGGTCTTTGGCAAGGTGGTGGAGGGGATGGATGTGGTGCGGGCGTTGACGCCGCGGGATCCCGCCCAAGGCGGCCCTCCCGGCGACAAGATCCTCTCCGTCGAGATCATTGAGAAGTAACCTGTGAACACGCCCACAAGCAGCGCTGCTTTGTTTTTTTGGCGCAAGCACCGCACCCAAGCGTTGGCGTTTCTCTTCTCCGTGCTGGTGACGGTGCTCATCGTCGCCTGGCGCAAGGAACTGGCAGCGCTGGGAGGGTATGGCTATCTGGGGGTGTTCCTCATCGGCCTGTTGGGCAACGCTACGGTGATTCTACCGATGCCCAGCCTGGCCGTGGTCTTTGCCGGCGGCGGGGTGTTGAATCCCCTCTGGGTGGGCCTGGTGGCGGGGTTGGGCGAGCCTCTGGGCGAGCTGACCGGGTACCTGGCGGGTTACGGCGGCAGCGCGGTGATCGAGGACCGGGCGCGCTATGAACAGATCAAGACGTGGATGGCGCGGCGTGGGTTCTTGACCCTTTTCATCCTGGCGGCCATCCCCAACCCCTTCTTCGACCTGGCGGGCATCGCCGCCGGGATCGCCCACTATCCGGTGTGGAAATTCCTCCTGGCCTGCTGGTTGGGCAAGACCCTCAAGGCGCTGGCCGTGGCCTATGTGGGCTCGCTTTCCCTGGGGTTCCTTGCGCCTTGGTTGCGTTAGCGCCATGAGCCGGAGACTTGGTCTCCCGGCAGTTCTCGGTGAAAGAGTATGAGCGTCATCGAAGAGATCAAGCAACGGTTGGATATCGTCGAGTTTATCGGCGGCTATGTGCCCCTGCAGAAGGCAGGGCGCACCTACAAGGGGCTGTGTCCCTTCCATACCGAAAAGACGCCCTCCTTCATCGTCTTCCCCGAAAGCCAAACTTGGCACTGTTTCGGCGCCTGCTCCACCGGCGGCGATATCTTTACCTTTGTCATGCGCCGGGAGAACATGGATTTCCCCGAGGCGCTGCGCTTCCTGGCCGAGCGGGCGGGGGTCCAGCTTTTGCCTTTGGATAGCGCCGAGATCCAACACAAGGGGGAATTGGAACGGCTGCGCGCCATCAATGCTGCGGCGGCCCAGCATTACCATCGGTTGCTCTTGGAATCCCCCTCCGCCGAGCCGGCCCGGCGCTACCTGGAGCGCCGCGGCGTGGCCCGGGAGACCGTGGCCACCTTCCAGCTCGGCTGGGCGCCGGAAAGCTGGCACACCATCGAGGAGCACCTGCGCCAACAAGGGTTCGCCGCCGAGGACATCCTGAAGGCCGGCCTCACCACCGAGGGCGAGGGCGGCAACGTCTATGACCGTTTTCGGGGGCGCCTTCTCTTTCCCATCCGCGATATCCAGGGTCATGTCATCGGTTTCGGCGGACGGGTGTTGGATGATTCCCTGCCCAAATACCTCAACACGCCCCAGACCCCCCTCTTTGATAAAGGCAGCGTGCTGTATGGCCTTGACCTCACCCGCCAGGCCATCCGCGAGACGGAGACGGCCATCGTGGTG
>DAOTZU010000131.1:0-4405 GCA_034433995.1 Anaerolineae bacterium | reverse complement strand
GGGGCCGGGGTAGGCGTGGGCGTGGGCTTGGGCGCGCAAGAGGCCAAGACGGCCGCCGCCGTGCCGATGCCGGCCAGTTCCAAGAATTTGCGGCGAGAGATTACTGTGTTTTTCACCTTCTGACTCCTTTGCTAAACTTGGTGGTGTCCACAACCCTCGAACAGCCGTAAGTCGAAACCAGATCCTCGAACCTCGCTAAGCACCTCCTTTCTTACCACGGGCACGAGGCCCTAGGCTACGGGGCGCCATCCCATGGGCACGCGGCCCACCGACGCGGACATGCTACCCCTTCAACGAGCCCAGCATGATCCCTTTGATGAAATAGCGCTGCAGGAAGGGATAGACCAACAACACCGGCACCGTGGTCACCATCAATAGCGCCGCCTTCACCGTGGGCTCGGTGGGTCGCTGCACGTTCGGATCATAGAATTCAGGACCCGGCTCCATACCCATGGCCGCCATCTCGCTCTCCAGGAGCGCCCGGCGCAGGATGATCTGCAAAGTGTACTTGGTGCGGTCGGTGATGTAGATGAGCACATCGAAATAGGCGTTCCAATGGCCCACCGCCGACCAGAGGGCGATGGTGGCCAGGACGGGCTTGGAGAGGGGCATGATCACCCGCAGCCAGAGAGCGAAATCGCTGGCCCCATCCAACTGGGCCGCCTCCTGCATCTCCCGCGGGATGGAGCGGAAAAAGCTGCGCATGATGATGATGTTGTAAGCCCCGATGCCCGGCAGGATCAACACCAGGCGCTTATCCAAGAGCCCTAGGGACTTGCGGAGCAGGTACCCAGGGATCAACCCGCCGCCGAACCACATGGTAAAAAGGATGAGCCCGGTGAACAGCCCCCGCATGGGGAAATCATCCCGGGAGAGGGGGTAGGCGGTGAGGGCGGTGATGAACACCGTCCACAACGTCCCGGCCACCACGCGAAAGATGGTGTTGAGGAAGGCGATGCCCAACTCTTTGGACTGCAACACCACCCGGTAGCCTGCCCAACTGATGGGCCAGGTCCACAGGCGAAAGCCGCCCCGCAACGAGGCATCCCGGGTGCTCAGGGACATGATCAACTGATCCCAGAAGGGATAGATCATGGTGATCAGGAGGAGCACCAGGAGAATATAGACGAACACCATCAGGATTTTATCGGTTAGGGTATCGTGGATGCTAAACACCGGCGCGCTCCTTGAGATCGAGATGGATAGCCACTCACCAGAGACCTTGGCGCTCCTCGCTCACCCGGCTGGCGATGGAGTTGACAATCAGCACCAGGATCAACCCCACGACGGATTTGAACAGTCCCACCGCTGTGGAAAAGCTGTATTCCATGGAGACCAGGCCGGCGCGATAGACAAAGGTATCAATGATGTCGGCCACGTCATAGACGCGGGCGTTGTACATGTTAAAGATCTGGTCAAAGCCGGCGTTGAGGATGCCGCCCATGGAGAGGATCAGCACGATGGTGATCACCGGCATGATGGAGGGCAGGCCAATGTAGCGCATCCGCTGCAGGCGCGTGGCCCCATCCACGATGGCCGCCTCATAGAGGGTGGGGTCCACCCCCGAAAGGGCCGCCAGGTAGATCACCGCGCCCCAGCCCACCTCCTTCCAGATGGCGGAAAAGATCAGCACCGGGCGGAACCACTGGGGGCTGGCCATGAAATAGATGGGCCGGCCGCCAAAGGCCTTGATGATGGTGTTGACCACGCCGCCGCTGGGTGAGAGCATGGCATTAAAGAGCGCCGCGATGATGATCCAGGAGATAAAGTGGGGCAGGTAGCTCACCGTCTGGGTGAAGCGCTTGAAAAAGCCATCCTTGACCTCGTTGAGAGCCAGGGCCAGGATGATGGGCGCGGGGAAGCCAAAGGCGATGCGCAGGAGGCTAATCTCGATGGTGTTGCGCACCACCTTCATCGCCGCGGGGTTGCCAAAGAAAGCGCGGAAATGCTTGAGCCCCACCCAGGGGCTGCCCCAGATCCCTTGGATGATGTTCAGATCTTTGAAGGCGATCTGCAGGCCGTACATGGGGCCGTAATCAAAGACGAGGATCAAGGCGAAACCGGGCAGGAACATCAGGAGGAGGGTGCGGGCGGCGACGATGCGCTGCCAGCGCGTCTTTTTCTTTTCCACCACCACCGGCTTGACGCGGGCTTGAAGCACGGCAGCCCTACTGGTCATTCAGCATCCTCCTCAACGAAAGATATGCCGGACGTTGCCATCCGCTTGGCAAGCCAAGCCTGAGGCGGGGCCCACTCGGGTGTGGGAGGCACAACCTCCCTACGAAGCAAAAAGCACACACAAAGAACTGCGGCGCTTGGTGTATGAGCCTCAGAATGCTATAATTATAGCACAGATTTTTGAACTTGTGGGGACATTTTGACCAATTTGCGGACATAAAGGGGACATGCCCACCGATGATGACCGGCGCTGAATACCTGGCCGCTGTGCGTTTTGCGCTGCGCCACCTCTACGATCCCAATGCCTTGCGTCTCAGTCCCTTGTTGGAACTTTTCGGGCTGGCGCAACGGGTGGATCCCCTGGGCTCGCTGCGCCAGGTGTGCATCTCCACCATCCAGAGCATGGAGCCTCCCGCCGAGACCCCCACCCACTCCCGGCTGTGGCGCATCTACGAGATCCTGCTCTACCGCTTTGTGCAGCAATGCGCCCAAGAGGAAGTGGCCGACCAACTGGGGATCAGCGTGCGCCATCTGCGCCGTGAGGAGCGCGAGGCCATCGAGGTCCTGGCCCATCGCCTGGCCGAAAAATACAAGCTGGAGGTGGATTGGGCGGCATCTCCCGCGGCCACGCCTTCGGAGGATGGGGGCGACGCAGAGGAGACACCCGCCATCGCCGACGAGCTGGCCTGGGTGCAGAAGGCCGCCCCCGGCACGCCGGTGGCTCTGGAGCGGCTGCTGGGGGCGGTGAACGAACTCTTGCAGCCCCTGGCCAACCGCCACCGGGTGCATCTGGAGGTGACGCCGCCGGCCGCGCCCTTGCGCTTGGGCGGCCAGGAGGTGGTCCTGCGCCAGATCCTCATCCTGGTGCTCACAGGGGCCATCCACCAGGCCGGTGGAGGGACGGTGCAGGTGAAGGCCCATGCCGAGGGGCCTTATGTGCAGATCACCGTCCGCGGCTCGCTGGCGGAACCAAGGCAAGCGCCGGCCCGCAATGAGGATAACCTCGCCATGGTGCATCAACTGGTGAGCCTCTGCGGCGGGCGTTTGGAGCTGGGGCAAGGTCAGCCTTTCCTGGCCACCCTCCATCTGCCCACGTCGGAGCAGGTGCCCGTGCTGGTCATTGACGATAACGAGGACACCCTGCGCCTCTTGGAGCGCTACACCGCCGATACCCGCTACAAACTCGTCGGCGCCAAGACGGTGGACCAGGCCTTTGCCCTGGCCCAGGAAACCTCGCCCCAGTTGATCCTCCTCGATGTGATGATGCCCGGCGTGGATGGCTGGGAGCTTTTGGGGCGCCTGAGCCAACACCCCGTGACGGCCGGGATCCCCATCATCGTCTGCACCATCCTGGCCCAGGAGGAGCTGGCCCTCTCTTTGGGCGCAGTGGGCTTTTTGCACAAACCGATCAGCCGGCAGGAGCTTCTGGAGGCGCTGAACCGTTACCTTCAGCCGACGCAGCCGTCTTGACCCGCGGCGAAAGGATCTCGCCCAGCGTTTGGATGCAGGCCAGGAGTTCGCCCGCACTCAGGCCGCCGCTGCGGGCGACGGTGAGGGTGTTGCCGCCCACCGGCGAGCGCACGGGGTCTTGAGCAGAGATGGCGATGACGGGGATCTCGCAGATGGCGGGGTCCTGGCTTTTCTCCCTCAACACAGCATAGCCATCCATCCCCGGCATAATCAAATCCAAGAGCATGACGTCGGGCCGGCGCGCGCGCAGGAGGCTGAGGGCGCGCTGCCCGCTATTGGCACGCAACACCTGATAGTTCCGCCCCATGGAGGTGAGCATGCGGCCAAAAAGTTGTAGGGCCTCCACAGCGTCGTCCACGATGAGGACGGTGCGGATGGGCCGTTTCAACTCCTCCAGCGCGGCGAGCAATTCCTCCCGTGCCACCGGCTTGACCAAATAGCGCGCCACGCCCAGCTCCTCGGCGGCCTCCTTCTCACCGGGCACCCAACAGGCGATGGCCGGCGTGCCGTAGGGCAGGCTGGCCAGCCGTTCCGCCGGCCAGGCCGCGGGGAACACCGGCCGCGAGTTGATCAAGAGCGCCTGAGCCGGCAACCGCTTGACCTCCTCCACCGCCTCCTCCAAGCTGGTGCATGAGACCACCTCCGCTTTATCCTGATAGCGCAAGAGCAGCCGGCGCAAGGCCTCGCCGGTCTCCACGATGACGTAGCGGGGGGTGAGCTCTGGCTTGGGCGCTTTGGAAGGAGAGGTGCGCGGCTC
>DAOTZU010000130.1:0-8139 GCA_034433995.1 Anaerolineae bacterium | reverse complement strand
TTGGGAAAGTGCCAGGTGAGGAGAAAGGTCACCTCGGCCTCGCCCTTGGGGGCCAGCTCCACCGGCACGGCCAGAGAGGCCATGGGCGCGTCTTGCTGGCTCTCCGGCGGGTCCTCCAAGCGGCCATCCTCGCTCAGATCGTCCCAAAAATGCAAGAGGGCGCCGCTCCAGCTCTCGACGGCCCAACTGCGCCGGTACGAGACCTGGGGGGCGGTGGTGACGAGGGCCATGGTGCCCCATTGTTCCGCCTTGGGCTCCACGCCATGCGAGGAGAGGTACAATCCCCGCACGGCCCGCCCCTCTCGAAAAGCGTTGACGTTGCCCACGGGCTTGCCGCTGTGGCCATCGCTCCCGATAAAGTTTTTGAGATTGCCGCAGACGGTGGCGCGCACGGGCCGGGTGCCGCGGTTGCGCAGGACGTAGCGCAGCACCGCCACGGGCAGGCCGCTGGTCTCCGGCTCGGCGGGCACCAAGGGGTTGAACGCCTCCAGCCGCACCGCCACGGGCACATCGGGGTCCTCCAAGAGCACCTGGGCCAGGGGATAGGCGGCGGCGAAGGAACACTTGCGAAAGCGCGGCAGGCCATGATAGGCGGCCTTGGCGCCAAAGGCCCCTTCGTAGGGTGGCTGGAGGACGCCCTCCAGGGCGCGGGTCACGGCGGGCTGTCCCTCCTCTTGGGCCCAGAGGACAAAGACGGACTCGCCGCCGTTAAAGCCCTTGGCCGCCCGGTTCATGATCTCCCAATCTTGAAGGTTGCCGCGCCCGCCCAAAGAGACCGTGCCCGTGCCGATGCCCCCCAGAGGCATGGCCACACAGCGCAGGCGCTCGCCCTCATAGAGGGTCAAAACAGGCCATCGCGGATGCAGATCCATTTCTTTGCCGCCTCCTGAAGGAATATCCCCCCCCTCTCACCCTCTCCCCTTTGGGGAGAGGGCAGGGAGAGGGGTAGTGTTTCGCTGGCCGATGATCCCCCCTCACCCGGCCTCTCCCGTGGGGAGAGGAGAAACGGCCCCTTGGCCGGAATCGGGCCAAGTGTAGCAAGAAAGCGAGTCCGATGCAAATGCAAGAGAAAGGCGGGCGGCAACTCCCCGCCTGCATCAGGGGACGATCGCCCCCTCGTAACTGCGCAGCACCTGCAGATAATACTGGAAGGCTGCCAAGGAGACATCGGTGGGGATGGTGTGATCCAGGGTGGGAATATAGCGCCCAGTGGAGAGCAAGTGGGGCACCACCCGCCGCACCTCGGCTTCGATGGCCGCCGGCCCTTGGGCCAGGGCGCGTTTATCCAGGCCGCCCATGATGCCAAAGCTTGGCCCAAACTCCTGGCGGAGGCGCACCACATCCATCCCCGCCTGCACCTCAAAGGGCATCAGCGCGTCCACGCCGGCCTCCAAAAAGAGGGGGATCATCTGGCGCACGTCACCGTCGCTATCCACGATGATGGCCGCCACGCCACATTCGCGGGCCGTCTGGATCAATCGCCGGTAAGGCTCAAGCATGAAACGGCGAAACTTGGCCGGCGCGATCAGCGGGCCATTCTTGTAGCACATGTCCTCCCAGATGAGCAGGCTATCCACCCGCACCAAGCGGGTCAGCTCATGGAGCAGCGCTTGATAGAGGGCGCACCAATTCTCCAGGATCTCATCCAGGAGAGATGGGTCGTCGTACATGACATAAGCGAGGCCCTCATCGCCCAAGAGGTTGCGCGGGTGACCAAAGGCGCCACAGAGGGGGAGCAGCGTGGCCACCTCCGGGTCGGCGCAGGCGGCGCGCAGGCGGGTGGGATCGCCGATGCGGGCGGGGGCGTCGGCGGGGTCAAGGCGCTGGACGATGATGCGCCAATCCTCCCGCCCCTGCACGGGGAAACGCACAAACTGGGGCATGGAGGTATCGCTGTGCGCCACCAACACCTTCTTGGTGATGCCGTCGGTATCCACATAGAGACAATGGGCGTCATCTTGGGCCAACACCTGGCGCTCAAAGGGAGGATAGTAGGGCGAATCGGTGTAGCCCGAATGGATCTGGATGCGCACGATGGGATCCAGCTGAAAATAGGCGCGAAAGCCCTCATCATCGGCGTAGCAGCCGGCCGTGGCGGGGTAGCCCTCGGCCAGCCAACGCTCGCGGGTGGAGGGCCACATGCCGTGCTCATAGCGGAAAAAGCGGTCCAGCGGGCCGCCCAGCAGGGAATGCAACCAACGTTCGCGAGGGTTCATTTTGCACCTTGTGACCTGGGATAAGCAGCGTCAGGATTATCTTTCAGTGGTGCGTTTGGGTCAAATGAAAGGTTTGCCCTAGGGAGAAAAAATGTACTATAATTTCTTCAGAGGTTGGATGAGTATGGACATAAAGGAACTTGAGCCGCACAACGTGGCTGGCGCAGAAAGCGACGACCACCAATTGCGCGTTGGAGAGCTGCAGTTGGCGCTCCAGTTCGATATTGCCCAGACGCGCCCGCTGGAGGAGGGGCGGCATCCCCGGCTGAATACCATCTACAGGGGCGATTGCCGGAGCATCCTTCCCCTCTTTGCCGATGAAAGCGTTGATCTGATCGTCACTTCGCCGCCCTATGCGGACCAGCGCGCTCATACCTATGGTGGCATCACCCCAGATGAGTATGTAGCATGGTTCCTGCCCATCGCCGCCGAGCTCAAGCGGGTGCTCAAGCCGCAGGGATCTTTTGTGCTGAACATCAAAGAGCGCGTGGTCAATGGCGAGCGCCATACCTATGTGATTGAGCTGATCTTGGCCATGCGCCGGCAAGGATGGCTTTGGACGGAGGAATACTGTTGGCATAAGCGCAATTGCTATCCCGGAAAATGGCCCAACCGCTTCCGCGACGCTTGGGAGCGGTGCTTGCATTTCACCAAACAACGTCGCTTTGCCATGTATCAAGAGGCGGTGATGGTGCCGATAGGCGAATGGGCCGAGACCAGACTCAAGTCTTTGAGCTCCACCGATGTGGTGCGCGACGAATCCAAGGTGAACAGTGGGTTTGGCAAAAAGGTGGCCAACTGGCTAGGACGCGATAAGGTTTACCCGACGAATGTGATCCATCTGGCCACCGAGTGTTCCAATAAAGCGCATAGCGCCGTCTTTCCAGTAGGCTTGCCGGCCTGGTTCATCAAATTGTTCACCGTGCCGGGGGACGTGGTACTCGATCCCTTCATGGGATCGGGCACGACCGCTGTGGCTGCCAAGCAGCTGGGGCGCTATTATGTGGGTATCGAGATCGTTGAGGCCTACTGCGACATCGCCGCCGAGCGTTTGGCCAAAACAAGGTTTGGGGGTGGCGCGAATGGAAACGGTTGATCGCCAAGCCGTGTGCGATTTTGTTAATAGGGAGATCGTTCGTTTTCATCAAGCACGTCTGAGGCGTTTGGAGGAGATCAGCCTGACCGAGGTGCTCAGAAAAAAGAATCCCTACCTTTTTAGGGCCAAGAACATGCTTACGGCCAGTGAGTTGGTCCGGGCAATCTTGGATGCTTTTCTGTCCTCCTCGGAGGAGAAGCTCTTTGGCGACTTTTTGGAGCAGCTCGCCCTCTTTATCTCGCAGCAAACTTGTGGTGGCATCAAGTCGTCGGCTCAGGGGATTGACTTGGAATTCGACCGGGAAGGGACGCACTACCTTGTCTCCATCAAGTCCGGACCCAATTGGGGCAACAGCTCTCAATATGCCCGTCTAGAAGAGGATTTCAAGCGGGCTGTGAAGGTGCAACGACAGGCCCACTTGGCGGCCAGGATCCAGCCGGTACTGGGTATCTGTTATGGAAACACCGCACCACGCATACCGGCGTATATGAAAAGATCGTAGGGCAAAGCTTCTGGCACTTTTTATCCGGCGACCCAGATCTATACCTGGACATTATCGAGCCGATTGGCTATCAGGCCAAACAACACAACGATGATTTTGCCAAGCAGCGCAGCGCCATTGAGAACCGGTTCACCGCCGAGTTCATTTCTCGCTTCTGCGGAGCGAATTACCTTATAGATTGGTCCAAGCTGGTGGCTTTCAATAGCGGCAATATGCCCCAGGGCCAGGCCGATCTTGCTTAGAATCCCAACCACTCCGGAAGTTCCTCGATACTCTGCAACACGGCCCGCACGGGATAGCCGGCAAAGCTTTCCGCCGGCGTGACCCCGGCGCCCACCACGGCCACAAAGGCCACTCCGGCCCGCTGGGCCGTCTCGGCATCGGTGAGGCTATCGCCCACGTAAAGGGTGCGGGTCGGCGCGATCTGCAGCCTTTTGATGGCCAAGAGCAGCCCCTCGGGCGCCGGTTTCTGTTGGACCACATCGTCGCCCCCCACGATGACGTCAAAGGCTCCCAGCAGCCCCTCGCGGCGCAGCACGCCCACGATCCTTTGGCGATACTTGGTGGAGACGATCCCCAGCGCCACGCCCCGCCGCTGCAATAGCGTCACCACGTGGCCCACGGCAGGATAGACCACCGTGCGCGCCACCATCACCTCCTCGGCGCGCTCCAAGAAGAGCCGGGTGAACTCCTCGGCCCGCGCCGCCTGTGCTGGCCCCAAAAGGCGCACACACACCTCCGCCAGGGTCAGGCCCACGGTCGGGCGGATAGCCTCAGTGGCCACGGGGGGCAACCCCATTCGCTCCAGGGCATAGGAGACGCATTCCACGATCCCGGCAGTGGAATCGGCCAGGGTATAATCGAAATCGAACAACACGGTTTGGAAAGAAGGGGTCATGGTCCATCCTGTCTGTTCAGGGCTGCCCCGGATTGGCGGGGTTGGGGGGAACAGGTTGCGCCTCCCTTATACACGCGGTGGGCCTGGGTTGTCAACCGTCGTCCCATCGTGTTATACTGAAAGGCACAATGCAAAAAGGGGGGAACTTGCTATGATTGACGTCATCGCTGCGGGGCATTTGTGTGTGGATATCATTCCCCAGATCACCGATGTGGCCACGGCGGCCTCGGAGCATTTTCTTGCCCCCGGCCGTTTGACGGAGGTGGGCGGTGCGGTGCTCTCCACCGGCGGGGCGGTTTCCAATACGGGGTTGGCTTTGCACAAGTTGGGCTTGAAGGTGCGCCTGGTGGCCCGCTTGGGCGATGATCTGATCGGCAAGCTGACCCGCGAGATCATCCAGGCCATCCACCCCGCGTTGGTGGAGGAGTTGACCACCGGCCACGGCGAGCCCAGCTCTTATACGGTGGTTATCAGCCCGCCGGGGATCGACCGCACGTTTCTGCATTGCCCGGGGACCAATAATACCTTCGGCCCGGAGGATCTTGCGCCGGCCCTTTTGGCCCAGGCGCGCCATCTGCATTTCGGTTATCCACCGCTGATGCGGCGCATGTTCACCTCCGGCGGCGAGGAGTTGGCCGCCATCCTGCGCGCGGCCAAGGATCAAGGCCTGAGCACCTCTTTGGATATGTCCATGCCTGATCCCACCCGCCCCAGCGGCAAGGCGGATTGGCCGGCCATCTTGGCCCGCGCCCTGCCGTATGTGGACGCCTTTCTACCCAGCGGCGAGGAGCTGCTCTATATGTTGCGCCGCGCCCGCTACGATGCCTTGGCCCGCCAGGTGGGCCCGGCGGGGATGCTGGACGCCCTCTCGCCGGCCGAGATCGGCGAGTTGGCAGCGGAGGCCTTGGCCCTGGGGGCGCGCCTGGTGGGCTTGAAGCTGGGCCATCGCGGTTTTTACTTGCGCACTGCCGCTCCATTGGGCAATTTGGGCCGCGGCGGCCCCCGCGACCCCTCCGCCTGGGCCGGCCGCGAGCTGTGGGCGCCCTGTTTCAAGGTGCAAGTGGTGAGCACGGTGGGCTCGGGCGATGCCACCATCGCCGGGTTCCTGGCGGGAATGCTCCGGGGGCAAGGGCCGGAGGAAGCCATCACCTCGGCGGTGGCCGTGGGCGCCTGCAATGTGGAGGCCGCCGACGCCACCAGCGGCATCCGTCCTTGGGAAGAGACCCAGCAGCGCATCGCCCAAGGTTGGGCGCGCTTGGAGGCCCATGTGGAGGGCGAGGGCTGGCGCTGGGACGCGGCAAGTGGCCTGTGGCGCGGTCCCCACGATGGCTGAAAGGCCACACAATGCAAGGAGATGGCCCATGGCCCCATCTTTGTCCTTGCGGCCTGGTCAGATCATCGGGCTGCTTCTCGTCTCGCTGGCGCTTTTGGGCGGGGTTCCCCCGCTGCGGGCGGAGGCACCGGCCGGCGCGGCCCTCCCGCCGTGGATCGAACCCCGGGCCCTCAACATCACCGACCTGGTCGGCCAGGTGCCGGATACGGTCTTGCAGGATTGTATCATCGCCTACAGCGGTGGCGGAGGGTTGGCCCGCTTCCTCTCCTCTCAAATCCAAGGCGACCTCATCCGCATCACCGCGCGCCTGGATACCCGCCGCTCCCTCAACGGCGACCGCTGGATCACCACGCTGAACCTCCTCGGCCAGCGGCCCATCTATGACCATATGGGCAGCGCCGCGCCGGAGAGCTGGCTGCGGCTCTATCAGGGCACGACGGAGCTGACCGGCCAGATCGTCTGGGGCTATGTTGTGGATCCGGCCCTGGCCCTGCCCCAGGATGATGCCTCCGCCTATCAGCGCTATCCGTGGCGCACCCTGTTCGATTTCCCCTCCACGGCCAATGGCCGCTACATCCCGGCCAATTACGGGGGCGAGGTGGTGCTTTATGGCGATTACCCCATGCTGACGGGGGTGTTCACCTTTCGCCCGGCGGGCCGTCCTCAGGTCACCTATCTGGGCTCTCAGGAGGCCACCTTTCAATCCTATATCGGCGTGGGCGGGGTGGGGGCCTTTCAGCCGTTGATGCAACAATTGCGGGGGCGCTATGCCGACCGCCACCCGCGCATTTTCCTGAACATCCCCGCCGGGGCCAACTATGTCCTGTTCATCTATCCGCCCATGCCCTTTGACGTGTACGATAGCACAGGCAACAACCTGCAACGGCCCATCGCCGGCAGCGTCCGCCTGGCCCCTGACGAGGCCATGCTCTCCCAAGATTTGGTGCATGGTGGGGCCTTTCCCTTGCAGGTGGCCTGGCAAGATGCCGACCAATCGGCCGGGCCGTACCTTTCCTTATTGCCTCCCATCGACCGGATCACCCCGCCCGAGTTCGTCGTCCCCGCCGGCATCGCCTACGACCCTTGCTTCCTCAGCGGCACTTGCAGCGAGGCCGTCTTGCGCCAGATTTATGAGGCCACCATGACGCTGCGCATCGTCTATCTGCGGGTGGAGCCGCTCTACAGTGGCACGCAGGCCTTGCCGCTGAAGGTGGCCGACGAGACCTGGCTGGGCTTGGCCGGCGCCATGCCTTGGGCCGGCGCCGGTGGGGCCGGGGCCACCAGTCGCCTCTATCTGCCCCTGGTGCGCAATTTCCGCCTGCGCCCGGAGCGGCCATTGGGCTTTTTCGATGCCGCCAGCGGGCGCATGGTGGGTTATCTGGCGTGGTAAAGGATTTGGCGATGGGCGACAGTTCACCGTGGACGCGGATGCCACGGATGCGACGGATGGGCGCGGATCGGAGGATAGAAATCCGCGGGCATCCGTCCCAGCCGCGTTCGTCCGTGTCCTTTCGACCAAGCCGCATTTCGTAGGAGGTGGACACGGATGCCACGGATGCAACGGATGGGCGCGGATCGGAGGATAGAAATCCGCGGGCATCCGTCTCATCTGTGTTCATCCGCGTCCTTTCGACCAAGCCGCATTTCGTAGGAGGAATCACGGCGATGAAAAGCTATCGCAAGGAACTATGGTTCAACGTGCCCACCCGTCGGGCGTTCATCAACATCACCTCGCAGGTGGAACAGTGCCTGCGGGAGAGCGGCATCCGGGAGGGGCTGGCCCTGGTGAACGCCATGCACATCACCGCGTCGGTGTTCATCAACGACGACGAGGGCGGGCTGCACCAGGATTACGAGGCCTGGCTCGAATCTTTGGCCCCCCACGAGCCGCTGAGCCGTTACCGCCACAACCTCACCGGCGAGGACAATGCCGATGCCCACCTCAAGCGCCAGGTGATGGGCCGCGAAGTGGTGGTGGCCATCACCGAAGGGCGGCTGGATTTCGGCCCTTGGGAGCAGATCTTTTATGGTGAATTCGACGGCCGCCGGCCCAAGCGGGTGCTGGTCAAGATCATCGGGGAATGAGCTGCCTAG
>DAOTZU010000129.1:0-5049 GCA_034433995.1 Anaerolineae bacterium | reverse complement strand
GCTGGGCGGGGGTAGCCGTGGCCCGCAAGATCTATCGCCTCTACCGGGAGCGCGGTTACGAGGCGCGGTTGCTTTGCGCCTCCATGCGCTTGGGGCCGGCGGTGGCGGGCGAGCAGCACATCTGGCACTTGGAAAAACTGACCGGCGGAGAGATGGTGCTCACCATCTTTCCCAACATCTTGGCCGCCTTTTTCCAGCTCTACGCCCAGCGCCCCTTGGAGCCGCAAATCGAAGAGCCCGTGCCCGACGCAGTGTTGGACAAGCTCTTGCGCATCCCCTATTTCGTTCAAGCCTATGAAGAAAAGGGCGTTGCGCCGGAGGAGTTCATCCACCTGCCCGGTGTGCAGGCCACGGGCTCAAGTTTTGCCCAATCCATGCAGACCATCGAGGATTATGTGAGGGCCATCTATCGCCCTCAAGCCTGAGCCGGCGAAAGGAGCACCATGCGCACTGTGCACGAGCCCGCCCGGGAGATTCCCGTGATCGCCGAGGCGGAGGTGGTCGTCTGCGGCGGCGGCCCGGGAGGTTTCTCGGCGGCCGTCGCCGCCGCCCGACACGGGGCCAAGACCGTGCTCATCGAGCGTTACGGCTTTTTGGGCGGGCTGGCCACGGCGGGGCTGGTGGCGCCCATTCTGGCCCACACCGCCTCGGAGAGCCACACGCCCATCGTGGAGGGGTTGCTCCGCGAGATCACCGAGCGGATGCATGCCCTGGGCGGCGCCCCTTCCTGGGAGGAGGCGCTGCAACATTGGGGCATCCCCTTCGACGCCGAGGCCCTGAAGGTCGTCCTGGACGACCTGTGCCAAGAGGCCGGGGTAGAGTTGCTCCTGCACAGCTATATCGCCGACGTGCAGCGAGAGGGCGAGACCATCCAGGCGGTGATGGTGGAGAACAAGTCGGGGCGGCAGGCGGTGACCGGCAAGGTCTTTGTGGATGCCACCGGCGACGCCGATATCGCCTACCGCGCCGGCGCGCCCATCGCCTACGGGCGGGCCTTTGACCACAAGCCCCAATCCATGGGCTCCTTCTTCCATTTGGCCGGCTTTCCGCCCCTGAGCCAGGAGCGGATCGCCGAGCTGCACGAGATGGCCCAACGGGAGGCGGAGCAGGAGGGTTTGCACTTTTACAGTATGAGGTTTTTCAGCTTTTCCGCCCACCACCGCGACCACACCTCGGCCAATATGACCCGTTTCAGCGGCGACCCCACCAGCGCCGCCGATCTGACCCAGGCCGAGCTGAGCGTGCGCCGGGAGGTGTGGAAGCTGGTGCGTTACCTGCGGGCCAAAGTGCCTGAACTGAAGGATCTCTATGTGCAGCAAACCTCGCCCCAGGTGGGGCCGCGGGAGAGCCGCCAGCTCGTGGGCCCCTACGCCCTGACGGGCGATGACATTCACCAGGGCCGCAAATTTCCCGACGCCATCGCCCGCGGCTCGTGGTGGATCGACATCCACTGCCCCCTGGGGCACACCTACCCCGTGCACCTCTGCGTGGTGGAATGCCCCAAAGGGGCGGATTGTCCCTTCTGGGCGGCGGAATACCCGCGCCTGCGCTCGCGGAAGGACCTGTACCCGCCGCAAGGGGATTGGTACGACATCCCCTATCGCAGCCTGCTCTCCGTGGCCGTGCCCAACTTGCTGGCCTCGGGGCGCTGCATCTCGGCCACCCACGAAGGGATGGCCGGCGCCCGGGTGATGGGCACCTGCATCGCCATCGGCCAGGCGGCGGGCACGGCGGCGGCGCTGGCCGTCTCCCAGGGCGTGGCCCCCGGCCAGATCCAGGTGGCCCAGCTCCAGGAGGCGCTCCGCGCCGACGGTCAGCTCGTCTAGCCCTCCGCCGGCCGCGGATTGAAGGGGATGTTGAACAGGGCGGCGATGCTCCTGGGATGGATAGCCCGATCCACCCGGCGGGGCTGGCCCCGCTCCTCCGGCCGCAAGAGGATCACCCGCTCGTAGGGCGGCCGCAGGGCCACCAGAGGGGGCCGCTCCTTGCGCAAGCGCAACAGCGCCTCTTTGGCCCCCTCGCGGATGCGCTCGCGAGCCACCTCAGGGTGCAGGTGGATGGCACTGAGGTTGTGGCGCATGTACTCGGCGGTGGTCAGCTCGGCGCCATCGTCGGGGGTGGTGCCCTGCTTCACGGCCACGGTGACGATCCCCGGCGCGAGGGCCTCGGCCTCGCGGCAGAGGGCCTCATCGCCGCAGGCAAAAATGGCGGGCACCCCCAATTCCCCCGCGCAGAGGGCGAACTGGCCGAACTCACCGATGCTCACGCCGTTGACAGAGAGATCCAAATAGTTGAACCATTGGGTGTGGGCCAGATGGGCCCGGGGCGTGCCCGCCTTGGCATGTTGGCCCACCCACATCACCGCGGAGAAGGAGCCATCCAGGCCCAAGGGCCATCCCTCCGGCCAGCCGCGCATCAGCCGCGCCCGGCGATCCAACAGGATGGGGTTGATGCCACCCGCGCCGTGGCCATCGGCCACCAGGATCTCCTCCGCGCCGGCCTGGCACAGGCCCTCGATGGCCGCATTCACCTCCCGGGTGAGGAGCTCACGCCCCAGCTCGTAATAGCGGCCGGGATACCCTCTCTCCGCCGGCTGGCACCAGTTATCGTGGTCCAGCACACCGGCCACGCCCTCCATATCGGTCATGATGTAAATCTTCATCCAGCACCTCCCGCGATTCTGGTGGAAATCGGACGCACCGCAATGCAATTTTGGCCCAGCAGGCATCGTCTGTCAACATAGGCCCTTGCCCGCCGTCGTCGGATCAAATCCGACGGCTCCGCCTGCCAAGCCCGCGCAGCGGGCTTGCCATCCGCAGACGTCGGTTTTCAACCGACGGGCTCGCTCGCCACCCTCACTTGGCGATGGCGCGTCGGCCGGTTATACTACGCCTGAGGGAAGCTCACCAGGAAAGAGCGAAACAACCCAGCGAAAGGAGACAAGCGATGCTCCCCAAGGAGAACCGCGTCCCCCTGGCCCATCTGCCCACGCCCTTGGGCGAATTGCCGCGCCTCAGCCGCACCTTGGGCGGGCCTCGCCTGTGGATCAAGAGAGACGATCTCACAGGCCTGGCCGGCGGCGGCAACAAAGCCCGCAAATTAGAGTTCTTTTTGGCCGATGCCTTGGCACAGCGGGCAACCACCCTCATCACCACCGGCGCGCCACAATCGAACCATGCCCTGCAGACGGCCGCCGCGGCGGCGCGTTACGGGCTGCAATGCGTCTTGGTGCTCAGGGGGATGATGCCCCCTGCCATCACCGGCAATTTGCTGTTGGATCGCCTGGTGGGCGCGCGCATCCGCTGGACGGGCGACCGCGATCGCAACGAGGTGATGGAAGAGGTGGCCGAGGAGGAACGCGCCGCCGGACGCAAGCCCTATATCGTCCCCTATGGCGGCTCCAACGCCCTGGGCGCCTCCGCCTATGTCTTGGCCATGGAGGAGCTGGCCCGCCAGGCCGCCCAACAGGGGCTCCATTTCGATCACATCGTCTTTGCCTCCAGCTCCGGCGGCACCCAAGCGGGGCTGGTGGTGGGGGCGCGGGCAGTGAACTTTGCCGGACGTATCCTGGGCATCAGCGTGGATCAACCGGAAGAGAGACTGCGCGCCACGGTGCTGGACTTGGCCCGCCTCGCCATCGCCCACCTGCAATTCCGCTTCGAGATCACCCCGGACGAGGTGCTGGTGAACGACCGCTATCGCGGCCAGGGCTACGCCATCATGGGCGAGCCCGAACGCGAGGCGATCCTCTTGGCGGCACAGACCGAGGGGCTGCTGGTGGATCCCGTCTACACCGGCCGCGCCCTGGCCGGGCTGATCGACCTGGTGCGCAAGGGCGAGTTTTCGCGCCAGGAGACGGTGCTCTTTTGGCATACCGGCGGCATCCCGGCCCTCTTTGCCTACGCCGATCAACTTCTCAAACCGTAAATCAGCGGCACATAACAGGGTGCGCTGTTGGCCCGCCCCGGCGAGGGCGCCAGCTGCATGGTCCAGACGCCGGTGCAACCGCCCGTGCGGCTATAAGAGGCGTCGGCGCGGGTGGTCTGATAAGGGACTTTTTCCACCTCCTCGCCATCAGGGGAGAGGAAGCGCACGTCATCGCCGTTGTTGTTCAACTCAAGCCGGGTCTGGCGCTGGTAATAGACGGCGTATGCGCCGGCGCGCAACACCGTGCCCGTGGTAAAGACAAAAGGCGCCGAACCACCGCCGGCCCGGTCGTCCAACATCCAGCCATCCAAGACCACATCCTCGGCGGAATGGTTGTGCAGTTCGATCCATTCGTCGGTATAGTCCGCCGTGCCGTTGCCATCCCAATCCACGTTTCGCGGGGCGGGGAGAAACTCTGAGATACAGACCCGACCCTGGGGCGAGGCAAGCGCGATGCCGGTGGCGCTGGCCTGGGGCTGCGGCGTGGGGCTGGTAGTGGCACCCGCGGTCGGCGTCCGTGTCGCTGTGGGGGTAACTGTTGCGCTAGCGGTGAAAAGCGCTCCGGGGGTGAAGGTGGGCGAGACCGTACGAGATGGTGTGGGGGTCAGGGGCGGTGCGGGCGTCGTCGTGGCCGTGCAAGATGGTGTGGGTGTGGCAGTTGCGGCGGGGAGTTCGGTGGCGGTGCAGGAGGGCGTGGGGGTGGCGGTGGCCCGCTGGTTGGCCCCGCCCGGCGAGGGCGGCAGATCGCGCTGCCAACTGTTTGCGCCGTCGGGGTAGCGGCCCATGGCAAGATCGCACTTGGCCCCTTGGTAGGTTTGCTCGTCCGCCTTGGCGCCTTGGGCATCAAAGAGGCTCACCGTCACATCGTTGGGCAGGGACAACTGAATCACAAGATACCCCCGAGCGGCGATGCTCAGCCCGGAGAGGTCGCGCACCTGGCCGGGACTTGCCCGCAGGGTCCACCCTGTGAGCTCCACGCTGCCATCCCCGCGATTGTACAGCTCAACGAAATCGCTGATCCCCAAGGCGCAGGGCCGGGGGAAAATCTCGTTGAGACAGACACGAAAATCCGCGGCTGCGGTGCGGGGTGGCTGCACGGCGCCTCTTCCTCCCCAGAGGAGA
>DAOTZU010000128.1:0-2389 GCA_034433995.1 Anaerolineae bacterium | reverse complement strand
CTTCCTCATCACGAGGGCATCGAGCACCGCCCCCGTCGGTTAGAAACCGACGTCTGGGGATGCCAAGCCCGCACCGCGGGCTTGGCAAGCAGAGCCGTCGGATTCCATCCGACGGCGGGCAAGGCCTCTACGCGCCTCTTTAACACCTTCCTCATCCACCGAGATTGCCTGGCCGGGGAATATTTGCTATACTAGGCCCAGAGAACGCGATCACGCTGAAACGCATTGTACGTCGCGACAAGATAGCATAGGCCGGCGGGGCCGGCCAAGCAAGCGAGCCGCTAACCCATGGTCGAGGCGATGGACAATCCGCGTCGTCCCCTTTACGGCCGGGCAAACCAACTCAGCTACACTCCTGGAGAGTGGGCCGACCCCGCTTTGGTCGCCAGGAAGGGGCAGCTCTATCTGCTCTGCGCCCCAGAGCTTGACCCCTCGGTGCCCGCCGAAGTCTATCGGCGCTACTATACCAGCCCCTCCTTCGACGTTTTCCCCAGCCTACAATCGGCTCTGCTTGGGGCTTACGGCGGCACAGCGGCGCTGCGCCGCCTGTTGCCGGTGGCCCTCGTGGCCCAAGACCTGGAGATTTTTATCCTGGCCACCGACCAAGGCGCAGCCCTGCTGGTGCGGCCCGAAGGGAGCCAAGCGCTGATCCCACAGGACCGGCTCATCGGCCCACCTGGCCTTGAAGAGACAGGGTTCTACGCCGCGCGCCGTAGGCTCAACATCGGCGACATGGTGGTGCTCACCACCCGCGAGGCCGCAGAGCGCCTATCATGGCGCGTCTTGCAGCGAACCAGAGGCGCTTCCGCCTCGGCCGCGGCCCGGGCCCTCTCCCGCGCCGCCGGGGGAGCGCCGGTGGGCCTCCTGCTCATGCCGGGCCTTGCCCCCGTTCCCGAGCTGGGGCCGGTTTACGGCCATCAGGCGGCCCGCGCCCCCGCCCAACGCCCGCCGAGGCCGTACGCGTCATCGCCCATCTGGCCGGCCTTGCTGCTGGCCGCGGTGGCCATCGGGATCTCGCTCTGGATCAGGCGGCCTGCCCTCTCCCGTCAGACTTGGACGGACCTCTTGGTGTGGATGTTGACCCCCGTGCCCACGGCGACGCCCGTGCCCAAGCCCCCGCCTGTGCCCACCATCATGCCCACCGTTGTGGCAACCCGTCCCGGAGCCTCCGACGGAACCACCAGCGGAGGAAGCAGCGCGCGCCCTGGGGCGACCATCTCGCCCACCGCGCAGTACCCCAAACCGGAATTGATCTCGCCGCCCCAAGGCGCCGACGTGGAAGGCAGCGCCCTCACCTTGCGCTGGGCATGGGCCGGCTCCTTGGCCGAAGATGAGTATTTCGACGTGCGGCTGTGGCGCGAGGGCGCGCCCAAGGCAGGCATCGCCTGGACCAAAGAACGCTCCTACGTAGAGCGCAACCTGGCGAGCGGCTGGCATTATTGGACGGTGGTGGTGATCCAAGGCCGCGATGGCGTCGTCCTGCGCGAGTTATGCGAGGAACCCAAGCCGATCAGCTTCCATTGGCAAGCCGAAGGGCAAGGTCCCACCGCAGAACCAACGTCCACCCCCTCGCCCACGCCCAGCCAAGGGCCCACCCGCGCCACTCCGGTGGACCGGCCCACCCGGGTCACCCCTGTGCTCACGCCAACCCCGGAGGCGCAACGGTCACCATGATGCAGCAATTCGATTCCCAAGAGGTATAGATGGCATCCCACAAGATATGGCCGGCGCTGGCATGGATTGTTTTGGCCCTGGCGGCGCTTGCGGCGTTGCAGCCACAGGATCCCACATGGGCCTCCTTGCCCACGCAGTACCGCGGTTTGGCCGCAGAGACGGCGACGCCAACGGCGGAGGAGATGTCGCTCACTCTTACCGCAACGTCCACACCTGAGGAGACCTTGACCCTGCCCGCAGAAACCCCTACAGTGGAAGAGACCACGACCCTCCCCACGGAGACGCCCACCCCCACCATCACGTCGACGCCCACCAACACCCCCACCCCCACGCCGGGGCCGGTGCATTTGCCTTTGGTGCTCAAAGGGACACGGCGGTTGCTCAACGGCGATTTTGAGACGGGCTCCTTCCGCCCGGGCTGGCAAGAAAGCGGTGATCTCCCCAGGGATGTGGTCTCGGTGACCGAAAGGCCGGGCTATGTGGCCCTCTTGGGCAACCCCAACTATAATAACGCCGGCGGCTGCCCCGTGGGCGAGGCCGCGATCGAGCAGACGATCGACATCCCCCAGACGGGCAACGTCTTTTTGCGTTTCTTTTACCGCATCTACTCTTACGATACCCTCCAATTCGACTATTTCGCCGTGTATATCGTCCCCTGGCCCACCGGCCAGCCTCGACGGGCCTTTTTCGATGGCCGCATCAGTTGGAACGATCT
>DAOTZU010000127.1:0-20635 GCA_034433995.1 Anaerolineae bacterium | reverse complement strand
CAAGACCTATCTCCTGGTCACCATCGACGGCCAAAAGGCTTACGAAGGGATTCTAGACGCAGGGGATAGCCGGCTGTGGGTGGCTCAACGAAGCTTGGCCCTGCGGGTGGGAAACGCCGCCGGCATCAAGTTGGTGGTCAACGATGTGGAGGTGGCGCCTTTGGGGACCAGCGGCCAGGTGGTGGATGTCACCTACACCTTGGAGAACCTGCCCAAGCCCTAGGGCAAAACCCCTGCAAGCTAAGGTTGGCCTGTGCGCCAACCTTTTTTCATCTCGGAGCGAGCCATGCGCGTTCATTTGCTCACCTTGGGGTGCCCCAAAAACACCGTGGATAGCGAGATGATGGGCGAGTTACTCCGCCAAGCGGGGCACACCTTGGTGGATTCCCCTCAACGGGCCGACGTGCTGGTGGTGAACACCTGCGGTTTTATCGCCCCCGCCCGGGAGGAATCCTACCGGCAACTGCAAGAGCTGGCGGCCCGGAAACGCCGCCGGCAGAAATTGGTGGCGGCGGGCTGCTTGGCCCAAAGGGAGGGGGCCGCGATACGCCAGCGCGTGCCCGGGGTTGATGCCATCCTGGGCACCCAATCCTGGCCAGAGATCGTGACGCTCCTGCGCCAGCTGGAGCAAGGCGCTCCCCCAGGTCGCTGCGACCGGGTGGAGGCCGCAGGGCAAATAGTGACCTCGGTGCGCCGGCGGGCGATCCTGGGCGCCACGGCGTATCTCAAGATCGCCGATGGGTGCGACGCCGCCTGTTCCTTCTGCGCCATCCCGCTGATCAAAGGCCCGCAGCGGAGCAAACCCCTGGCCGCCATCCTCCGCGAGGCCAGGGAGCTGGCCGAGCAGGACGTCCGCGAGATCATTTTGATCGCCCAAGATACCACCGCCTATGGCCGAGACCTCGGAGAAAAGGACGCTCTGCCGGGGCTTGTGCGCAGCCTGGCTGCCACCATCCCTGAGGTCCCCTGGCTGCGCATCCTTTACGCCTATCCCCAACACATCACGCCGCGCCTGATCGAGGTGCTGGCCACAACGCCCCAGGTCTGCCATTATCTCGACCTTCCCCTCCAACACGGCCATCCGGATGTCTTGCGGCGGATGAACCGGCCCCACGATGTGGAAAGCGTCCTCGCCTTGGTGGCGCAGCTGCGCCAGGCCATGCCGGATATCGCCCTGCGATCCTCCTTCATCGTCGGGTTCCCCGGCGAGACGGAGCAAGAGTTCCAGGGATTGTTGGATTTCATGGAGGCCATCGCCTTGGACAAGGTGGGCATCTTTGCCTATTCCGCCGAGGAGGGCACCCGCGCCGCCCAATTACCCGGCCATCTCCCGCCGGAGATGATCGCCGAGCGCTATGAGCGGGCCATGCTCGCCCAGCAGGCCATCTCCCTGCGGCGCAATCAGGAACAGGTGGGGAAGGAACTGGCCGTGTTGGTGGAGGGGCAGGGCGAGGGCCTTTGCATCGGGCGCTGCTACCGCGACGCCCCCGAAATTGACGGCCTGGTGCTCTTCCCCGGCCAGGGGCGGGTGGGTGATTTTGTCACCGTGCGCGTGACCCAGGCCCAGGAGTACGACCTCATCGCCGAGCCGGTGCGTCCGGCCGGGCCTGCGGCCAAAACGTGTCGTTCATGAGGGTGCGCCGATAGAGCTTGTGGAGCAGAGGGTCGAGGACGTTCAGCCGGCGAGGATCGTGCAGGTGCAGCCACAAGGTGTGGGCAAAATAATCGTGGGCATCGCGCACCTCCAGCGCGCCCTGCCAATAGCCCAGGGCATAGCTTTGGGCCACCTGGGCGCCTACCGCGGCCAGGGCAGGGGTGATCCCCGCGCCATCGGAGAGCCACGGTCCGTCCGGAGCGCCGTCGCTCCCCAGCAAATGATCCACCATCTGGAACAAGGCCAGCAGGACCCGCGTCTCCTCTTGCAACAACTCTTGGAGCGAGATGTGGCAGACGCCCTCCAACGTCTCCTCCCGCCAAGGCAAAGGCCCGGGCCGGTACTGCGAGGGGAGGCGGCCAAATATCACGTGCCCACGGCGGCTATCCCGCCAGGCGCGGAGCAACCCCAGGGGCCACGGCCGGACAAGATCGAACAGGCGTTCCGCCGGCTGCCAAGGATGCTCATACGCTGCCTGTACCGAGGGCGGCACAAGGCTCCACACGTGCGGCTCCAGGTGCATCTTGGCGCGCCAGAGGGCGCGCCATACGCGCTGTTTTTCTTCTGCGGCGCTCATGGCGTCTCCCACGCTCAAATGCTCCACACGCTGGCACCCAAGGGGGTTTGGCCCTCCTGGGCTGTTGTGGTAAACTTGCCTCCGCGCCCCAAGCGCATGGTTGTAAGCGTGAACGACCTCAGGACGGATAAAGGAGCGCTGGCTTCATGCAACAGGTCAAATCCGGCATCGCGCAAACGCTGCGTATCTTTAGCGGCAGCTCGCATCCCGAGTTGGCCAAAGAGATTGCCGACTATTTGGGCTGTCCCCTCTGCCCCAGGGTGACCCAACGCTTCAGCAACGACAACCTCTATGTGCAGCTCGGCGAGAGCGTGCGGGGCAAAGAGGTGGTCATCATTCAATCCTTTTGCCCCGATGTCAGCGACCATATCCTAGAGATGCTGATGATGGTGGACGCGGCCCGCAGCGCCTCGGCCAAGACGGTGCACGCCGTCATCCCCTATTTTTCTTATGCGCGCTCGGATAAAAAGGACCAGCCGCGCATCTCTATCACCGCCCGCTTGATCGCCGACCTCTTGGCCACAGCCGGCGCCAACCATGTGATGACCATGACGCTCCATTCGCCCCAGGTGCACGGGTTCTTTACCGTGCCCACCGATCATCTCACGGCGCAAACCGAGTTCGTCCGTTACCTGCGCTGCCGCGACCTGAGCAATACCGTCGTCCTGGCGCCCGATATCGGCCACGCCAAACGGGCGGCCAAATTGGCCAAGGCCCTTGGCTTAGGCGTCGCCGCCGGCGACAAGGAACGCCTGGCCGATGACCAGGTGAGCATCTCTGGGATCATCGGCGAGGTCGCGGGCAAGAACGTGATTATCTTTGATGACGAAATCGCCACCGGCGGCTCCATCTTGGCCATCATCGAGGCCTTGCGCCGTCGGCAGGTGAGAAAGGTCATCGTGGTTTGCACCCACGGGGTCTTTAGCGGCCAGGCGGTGCAAAAGCTCGCCGAGGTCCCCGAGATTGACGAGATCATCACCACCAACACCGTCCCCATCCCGCCAGAGAAGCGGCTGCCCAACATGACGGTGCTCTCGGTGGCACCGATCTTTGGCGAGGCCATCCGGCGCAATGTCATGGGTGAATCGGTGGGCTCGCTCTTTGCCTATTGGCCCGACGATGACTGGTCGGGCAGCCATAGCTGAGCCAAGCTCCGCCATCTCATAATAATAGCTCGTCGGCCTTTGGCAAATTGGGGCCCGCAGGCCTGGGCCCATCGCGGCATACCACCGGGGAGGATGCGCCATGTCCAGGCAAGGAAAGCTGATCGCCTTGTTGCTCCTTTGCGGGGTGATGGTGTTGCTGGCAGGATGCAACAATCCCCAGCCCACGCCCACCAGCCCGGCAGGGCCCACGAGAACACCGCGCCCCACCTTCACCCCCTTGCCGGAACCGACGCTCTTCCCCACCCTCACCCCCACGCCCACGCCCGTGCCGCCCACCGCCACGCCCACGCCCCAGCCCAGCCCCACGCCGCGCCAGGACATCAGCCCCCTCACCGGCCTACCGGTGGACGATCCCGCCCTGTTGCGCCGCCGGGTTTTGGCCGTGAGGATCGGCAACGACCCCGAGATCCGCCCGCAGGAAGGCCTGGGCCAGGCGGATATCGTCTACGAGGAGATCATGGACGGCTGGACCTTGACCCGCTTCACCGCCCTCTACCTGGACCGCAACGTGGAACGCATCCGCCCCGTGCGCAGCGCCCGGCTGAGCAGCTTGGCCATCGCACCCCAGTACGATGCGGCCCTGGTGCATTCCGGAGCCAGCGACAAGATCCGCTGGCTGATCTCCCAGGCCACCAATTTCGTAGACCTGGACGAGTTCTTTCACCCCAAGCCCTATGGCGTCCTGGCGGGGTACGACTGGCGCGGCCGCATGTACACCTCGGTGGCAAAGCTCCATCAGTATCTGCAACAAATCGGCAAGGAGCGCGAGGCGCCCATTCCGGGCTATACCTTTGCCGCCACGCCGCCCAAGGGGCAGCCGGCCACGGCCATCCACATCCCCTATCCCCGCCTGTGTGTGGTGGATTGGACCTACGATCCTGCCAGCGGGCGCTATCTGCGCTTCGTCCAAGGGCAGCCCCACTTGGAGGGCCTGACCAAGGAGCAGATCGCCGCCGAGAACGTGATCATTTTTTACGCCGCACACAACAAGACGGACATTGTCGAAGATAGCTTGGGGAGCACCGCCATTGACATCGTGATGACCGGTTCAGGGCGGGCGCAGATCTGCCGCGATGGCGTGGTGCTCGAGGGCCAATGGGTGCAAAAGCAGCCAGGTGAGCTGATCCAGTACTACGATCCCCAGGGCCAGCTCATCCCCCTCAAGCCGGGCAAAACCTGGATCCAACTCGTGCCCACCGATTACACGCCGACGATCAAATAACCGGAAGCGCGCCTCACCCCTTGGGCTGTTCCGGCCAGGCCAAAAGGGCGCGCACTTTGGCGGTGAGCTGATGGATATCCACGGGCTTGTGGACAAAGTCATCGGCCCCCAACTGCAATGCGCGCTGGATATTTTCGTGGCTGCCAAAGGCCGTGAGGATCAGGATCTTGATGTGCGCCGTGGCCGGGTTGTGCCGGATGTGGCGACAGACCTCAAACCCGTTGATCTGCGGCATCATCAAATCCAGGATGAGAAGATCGGGCTTGAAGGTGGCCACCTGTAGGCCCGCCTCAAAGCCATCTTGGGCGGTGGCCAGCTTGACCTTTTCCCCCAGGCGCTGTAGCGTGCGGACGACCACCTCCACCGTGGTGGGCTCGTCATCCACTACCAGAATGTGATAGGCGAATTTGGCAAAGAACTCGGCCTTGATGGGCCAACCCCGCTCCTGGAGAAAATTGCGCAAGGCCCCCTTTTCGATATAGTAGGGGCCACGGGCCGTGCGATAGGCCTTGAGCTTTCCCTGCTTGATCCATTTCCACACGGTAACCTGGCTCACCCGGCAATAGCGCGCCACATCGGCCGTGGTGAGGGGTTTCTCCTCGCTCATAGCCTCCTGCTCCCTAACCGTTCCGCTTCTCCCCTTGGGTCAAAGGGCCACCCATGTTACGATGGTTGCCTCGGGGGCCGGCCGGCAGATGGGGCAACCGGCCTGTGCCTCCACCAGCTCGCAATAGGGCCTATGTTTGCCGAGTTTCTGCGACAAAGGGGCACTCTTTTGCTATCCAAGAAGGCAAAACCAACTTTAGTATAGCATTTTAGGCAAAGTTGGGCAAACCGCAAGGCCTCGGTTTGACAGGGCAGGTGCACCCCCGTAGAATCCAGCCAGCTCCGCTGCCCAAACAGTCAGGTGGCAAGATGCTGAGAATGGATCGGTTGGGGATCACCGTCAGTCTGGTGATGTTGGGCCTGGTGCTCACCTTGGTGGTGCCTTTGCCCTCGCGCGAGGTGCGCCTGGTCTTTTTGGGGTCCGACCTCACCCTTGTCTTTTCCGGGACAGGCCAATTTGCCCTGCTCATGGCCGCGCTGGTCTGCGCCGGCGTGGATGCCATCCTGCGCACCCATCCCGCGGTGCGGCGGTGGTCTCTGGTTTACACCGTGACCTTTTGGGTCCTGCCTGTGCTCCTGACGGTGACCAGTTTGCTCCTCCTCCGCGGCCTCGTATGGTGGGCCTATCGGGTGGCCTTGATCGGTTTGGCGGGGTTCCTTTTGGCGTTGGTGATCGTCTCTCAATACTATAGCGTGGATCCCCAGAATCCCCGCCACCGCCCGTCGCGGCTCATCTTGAACGGCATCACCTACGGCGCCGCGCTGGTGCTCTTTGTCTTTCTCTATGGTTCGCGCCTGCGCAGCGCCATCTCGGCCACGGGGGTGGCGGTGGCCAGCGCCATGCTCGCTTTGGAGCTCCTCCGCAGCCACGAACCAACGCCGTGGCGCACCTGGCTCTATGCCGGCGTAACCGGCCTCCTCATGGGCGAATGGGCCTGGGCGTTGAACTATGCCGGGCTCGATCCCAGGGCGGGCGGCGCGCTGCTCCTCCTCATCTTCTTTGCCGCAACGGGGCTGGCCCAACAACATCTGTGGGGACGGCTGACCCGCCGCGTAGCTCTGGAGTTCGCCCTCGTGCTGGTTGCGGGTCTGGTCCTCTTGTTCCTCCTCCCCCACAGCTAAGCCACCTGTTGCTCCCCGCGATCTCCTCCTCCAAGGGAATCAAGATGTGATGCTGGGCTTGTAACTGAGGGGCACGATCTCCACCCAGGTGCGTCCCGGCTTGAGGGGGATGTGCTGGCCGTTGGGGGCAATGAATTGGAAGAACTGGTCGGCCCCGCCCCGCCACCAATACCCCTCGATCACTCGGCCATCCCGCAGGATATGCACCCTTTCCCCGCCCTGTAGGGCGATGCCGATGGCCGTGGCGCCGCGGCTATCCTCCACGATGTTGCTCTCCCAATGCTGGGCATAGAGCACGATGACGTTCTCACAGCCCACTTGCGCGCCCGTCAAGGCATCGGTGTAGGCGGCGCCCTGCACCCAGCGGCGATAGACCCCCGCCTGGCCATCAAAGGTCCACACCACCGAGCTAGTGGCAGGGTAGGGAATGGCGAGACGGGTGGCCGGCTGGCCCGCCGGAGCCTCCGGCGCAAAGCTCAGACCGCGCAGATCCACCGGCCGCTCCAACCCCCGGGCCCGAATTTGCTCCCGGACGGTGGCCAGGTTGGCATACAGATTATGGGGTGAGGGCTTTTGGCTGCTGCGGAAGAAGGCTTTGCCGGCGTTGTTCTCATCCACCAGGTCGAAATGGCCTTGGACGAGAAGTTGGGTCACCCCAATGCTGGCCCCCGAATAGACCAACACCCCCTTGGTAGCCTGCAACAGCTCGATATTCACCGGGCGGGCGCTGCGGATGGGCCCCGCCTGTCGTGGCTCCTGCTCCAAAAAGATCGCCGTCAGCCGGGTGATCCACCAGGCATCCATCAGATCCTCAAAGACGAACTCGGCCTGAGAGATGCCGGCGTGGGGCCGGGCGGCCGCGTCGTTCCCGTAGCGCACCAAAAGGGGCCGGCGCTGGAGCTTGCCAGCATCGGCGACGCGGTTCCCCGTCAGAGGGTTGGTTTGGGCGTCCAGCGCCGGCGGCGCCCCGGCCGGCGAGACGGCCGGGAAGACGGGCTGGTAGGTCAACGGCGAGCCTTTGGGTTTGGCTCCCGGAGCGCCGGCCGCTCCGCTGGGCGCGGAGGTTTTGGTGGGCGTGGGTGGCCCTTGGGTGGGCCGCGGCGAACCGGTGGGGCGCGGTGTGGGCGAAGTCTTGGCCGTGGCCGAGGGCACACGGCTGGGCGCTGCCGTGCCGGTGGCGCTCGCCGTGGCCGTGGGCTGGGCGGTGGCCATCCAGGTAGGCGTGGGCGGCGCCGCCGTGGCCGTGGCCGCCGGGGTGATGGTGGGCGCCAAGGTCGGCGTAGGCGGGTGGGCAGAAAGGGTGGACGGCGGCGAGGAAGGGACGGGCGTTGGGGTGGCGGCGGGAGCCTGGCAACCGTTGGCCGTAAGCAGCAGCACCAAAGCCAACAAGGCTGGCCAGAGGGCACGGCAGGGGTGATCTCGCGTCATGGAACACCTCCGCGGGGCGGATGATGGCAACGATTATATAACGCGCTCGAGGCCGCGGTCAAGCGCCAGTCTGCTGCCCGCCCCGAATCTATTTTATGTACTCTTTATGTTCCCTTTACAGGTAGTTTAGTGCTGGTTCACGCCTTCTTGACGTATCGACCCCTGAGAGGTGCTAAGCTGTAAGTGAGCTAAACGATAGTTCTATTCTGTCCATAGTGAGGTGCAGAGATGTCGCTCAAGTGGCGTAGTTGGTTGGTTATTCTGCTGGCCGTGCTGTTACTGGGCCTGTGGATGCCCCAAAGCGCCGCGGTGGCCCAAGATCCGGTGGTGGAATATGCTTTGGGCCTTATCCCCTCGCCGGAAGGGGATTACCCCACCCTCCAGGTCAGCCTCGATGCGACAACCCTCCCCAAGAAGGTGGATCTCAGCGCGGGCTTGCCCCCTGTGAGCGCCCAGGGGCGCCAGGCGAGCTGCGTGGGCTGGGCCGTCGCCTACTACTATCGCTCTTATCAGGAGGGGGTGGAGAATCATCGCGTCCCCTCCAATCCCGACGAGATCTTGAGCCCGGCTTTTATCTACAATCAGCGGCCCACCACCTCGTGCCGCCAGGATACGGGGATGAGCCTAGTGCGCGGCCTCAAGATCGCCGTGGAGCAGGGCGTGGCCACCCTGGCCCAGATGCCCTATGACCCCAACGATGCCTGCACCCAGCCTTCGGACCAGGCCCGGCAGGAGGCATTGAACTATCGTGCCCAAACGTACCTGAACCTGTTCAACGGCAAAGGGAAGGCCAACCTCACCTTGCTGAAGCAACGTCTGGCCAGCGGCGATCTCTTTGTCCTGGCCATACCCGTCTATTCCGAGTTCATGCGGGTGACCCCGACCAAGCCGGTGGTGGACGTGCCGGCGGCCAATTCCATCTATTACGGCGGGCACGCCGTGACGGTGGTGGGCTATGACGACACCACCCAGCGCTTCAAGTTCGTCAACTCTTGGGGTACCGGCTGGGGCGAGCAAGGATTTGGCTATCTGACCTACGCCTTTGTCCAAAAATATGCTTGGGAGGGCTGGGTCTTGGTGGATAAAGACACCACGCCGCCCGACATGCCCCAGCAGGCCCGTGAGCTCCACGGCGTGCAGAGCAACGTGCCCCAAGGCGCCATCAACGCCCCCGAGTTCGTCTGGGAGCCCAGCCGCGATCCCACGGCCACCTACCAAGTGTATTGGGGGACCGACGCCGCCGGCACGGGCACGTTGCAGGTCAAGGATCCGTCCTTCGCCCCCGGCCCGGTGCAAGAGGCGGGCGTGTATTACCTGCGGGTCCGCGCCGTGGATGCGGCGGGGAACAGCTCGCCGTGGCACACGTTGTTCATCTTCCACTATCGCCCCAACACCAACTCGGGCCAGAGCATCAGCCAGCCATTGAACCTCGCCATCTCCCTTCCGGCACCGCATAGCTCGGTGAACAAACGCAGCGCGCCCGCGGCGCCGTTCGCCCAGTGATCCCGGCGTATAGCAAATACAGACCTGACAGGTCTTCCCAGACCTGTCAGGTCTGTCTGTATTTTTCGCACTTGGCGCGGGCCGCTCCTTGTGCTACACTAAAGATAATTCCCACAGGAGCGAGCCTGGCCTATGCGCGTACTGGTCATCTCAGACGTTCATGCCAACCTCTCTGCCCTGGATGCTGTGCTGGCCGATGCGGGCGATTACGCCTGCATCTGGTCCTTGGGAGACATTGTCGGTTACGGTCCGGACCCGAACGCCTGCATCGCCCGCTTGCAGGAACGCCCCCACATCGCCATCGCCGGCAACCACGATTGGGGCGTGCTGGGCAAGCTCGACCTCAACGATTTCAACACCGACGCCCGTCTGGCCAACCTGTGGACCCGGGAGCAGCTCACGCCGGCCTCACGCGAGTATCTGGAAGCTCTGCCCGAAGTGCGGGTGGAAGCAGGGATTAGCTTGGCCCACGGCAGCCCGCGCTATCCCATCTGGGAATATCTGATCTACCCCACCAGCGCCAAACTGAGCTTTGCGGCCTTTGAGACCCAGATCTGCCTGGTCGGCCACACCCACATCCCCATCATCTTTCGCGATGTGCCCGGCGATTCCTGCCAGGTGCTTCCGCCGGAGGAGGGACAGCCGGTCCCATTGGATGAGGCCCGTTACATCATCAATCCGGGCAGCGTAGGCCAGCCGCGGGATGGCGATCCTCGCGCCGCCTACATGCTCTTGGATACCGAGGCCAAGACCATCGTGCACCGCCGGGTCCCCTATGATATCGCCGCCACCCAGGCCAAGATGCGCGCGGCGAACCTGCCCCGCCGTAACATCGTCCGCTTGGAGCTCGGCTGGTAGATGTTTTGGGGAACCCAGGGCGAGGTGCGGGCGTCTTGTACACAAGTTTAGCGCACTCAGGAGGAAAGATGAAACTACCGCGTTGGGTCATCGCACTTGCGTTGTTACTCCTGGTCTTGGTTGTCGGCTGCTCGGCCAAGACGCCCAAATCCCAAACCATCACCACGGAAGCCTCCAGCGGCCAACGGGCTGCCGAGGCGCCCAGGGTGGCACCGGTGGCCGGCGCCGCCACCGACACCGGCGCCCGGAGCGACCTGGGCAGCGCCACCGAACAACTGATCATCCGCACCGTCAACCTCACCATGACGGTGGAAGACACGGAAAAGACCCTGGAAGAATTGCAGGGCCTGCTCCGGGGGTACAACGGTTACATTGCCGAGCTGAACAAGTGGTTCGTCAACGACCAGCCCTACGCCAAGGTCACCGTGCGGGTGCCCTCGGCGTCCCTCGATGAGGCGCTGGGGCTGATCCGCAAGATGGCCCTCCGCGTGGATAGCGAGACCAGCTCGGCGCAAGATGTTACCGAAGAGTATGTGGATTTGCAGGCGCGGCTGCGCAACTTGGAGGCCACCGAGAAAGAGCTCCTGGCCTTGATGACCGAGGTGCGGGAGAACCGGGGCAAGGCGGAGGAGATCCTGGCCATCTATCGCGAGCTCACCCAGATCCGCGCCCAGATCGAATCGCTGAAGGGGCGGCAGCAATACCTGGAGCGCATGACGGCCTTGGCCACGGTCCAAATGGAGATCCGCCCCAAGGCCGCGCCCCAGCCGGTGACGGGCAGGACCTTGTGGAACCCGTTGGTGACGGCGAGCAACGCCGCCCGTGGCCTGGTCAGCGCCTTGCGGTTTCTGGCCGACCTGCTGATCTATGTGGTGATTCTCTCCCCCATCTTTCTGATCCCTTTGGCGGTGCTCTGGCTCTTGGTGCGCCTGCTGCGCCGCAAGGCCCGCAAAAGCGGTCCGGAGGCCAAGCAGTAGCCTCGGCTTCCCAAGGGACAAAGGGGACGGCTTGGCCGTCCCCTTTCTCTTTTCAGCCATCGGGTTGCATCGGCTGGCTTCTAGGGAGCGATGAGGATAGCCCGCGCCGGCGCGCCATCGCCCCCCAGGATGCGCAGGGGTAGACAGATCAGCTCGTAGCTCCCCGGAAGAACCTGGCCGAGGTCCAGCCCCTCGACGATCACCACGCCCGCCTCCAGCAGGATGCGGTGCGCCGGGCCGGCGCCCTCCTCCCAAGGATCCACGGAGGGGGCATCCAGCCCCACCAACAGCACGCCCCGGGCCACCAGCCAGGCGGCGGCATCGGCGGCCAGGGCGATATAATCCGTACACAAAACACCGCGAGCCGAAGCCTGGGCCGCGTTCCGCGTCTTGAGCAGCACGCGGCGGCACTCGGCGGGCCATGCCAGCGCCTCCAGATCCATCGCTCTGATGGGCCCCCCTTGGGTCACGGCGATAACCCAGGCCGGCCCCAAGAGCGCCTCCCAAGGGAGAGTATCCACCGTGGAGCCCTGGGGCAAAAGGTGGGCGGGGGCGTCTACATGGGTGCCGGTGTGGCTGCCCAATTCCAGCCGGGAGATGTTCGCCCCGCCCTCCTGGAGCGTCGCCCAGCGTTCCACGCGGTAAGGGGGATCGCCCGGCCAGACGGGCATCCCCTCCTGCAACGGCCAAGAGAGGTCATAAACCCGCACGGTGTGTCCCCCTTGCACTCATGGGCGGCTACTTTGCAGCAAGGCCTCCAGCTCGCTCAGGACCATGGCCGTTGCCCCCCAGATCACATGGCCTTGGTAACGGTAAAAGGGCACCTGCATGGGGCGGTCGCGCCAAACCCAGGTCTCCTCCGCCTTGGATTGGGGATCGAGCAACACCTCCAGCGGCAGCTCGATCAACTCGGCCACCTCCTCCTGGGCCAGGGAGAACCGGGGCCGCGCAGGGGTGTAACCGACAAAGGGGTGAATATCGAAATTGCTGGGCGGGATGTACAGGGGCGTCAGGGCGCCGAGATAGCGCACCTCCTCAGGGTGGATGCCGATCTCCTCGGCAGCCTCGCGCAGGGCCGTGGCCCACAGGGAAGCATCACCCTCTTCCTGGCCGCCGCCGGGGAGGGAGATCTGCCCTTTGTGGTTGGCCACCCGCTGGGTGCGCCGGGTGAGGGGCAGATGCAGCTGCCCCGCGTGGGGATACAACAAGATAAGCACCGCCCCCGTGCGGGGAGGTTGGCTATGGGCAAATTCCTCCGGCAGGGCGCGAGGCCGGGTGGCCATGCGGCTTTGGGCCTTGGGGCCGGGCAAGGGTTGTTGCAAAGCGACAAGAACGTCGTCGAGCGTCAGCGGTCGTGGCATGCTGGGTTTCCATCGCGTCTCTGGGATGGCTCCATTGTACGCCTGTGGCGCTTGAGGTCAAACGACGTCTGCCGAAGGGTCTCGAAAAAAGGCATGTAGACGCCTTGCCCGCCGTCGGATGGAATCCGACGGCTCTGCTTGCCAAGCCCGCGGCGCGGGCTTACCATACCCGGACGTCGGTTTCTAACCGACGGGGCATCTCGCGACACCCTCGTCTGCCGACTAGTTGACAGAGACACTCAATCCGAGTAATCTCGACCGTGCCGATAACCCAACCTATACGCAGCGAAGGAGCATCATGCCACTCTACGACAAGCCTTTGGCCGAGCTGGTGCGTTACGATCCGCCCTTCACCCGAGAGCCCGATTTCGACGCCTTCTGGGAGGCGACCCTGGCCGAGAGCGCCCAGACCCCTTTGCGGCCCCGCCTCACGCCCCTGGAATACCCCGCGCGCGGGGTGCAGGTGTACGAGGTGTATTACGAAGGTTGGCGCGGGGCGCGGATCTGCGGCTGGTATCTCGTGCCTGAGGGGCGGGGACCTTTTCCGGCCCTGGTGCAATATCACGGCTACAGCGGCTCCAAGGGCGAGGTGTACCAGTATCTGCTATGGGCCTCGCAAGGTTATGTCACCTTGGCTATAGACGTGCGGGGCCAATCGGGCGCCAGCAGCGACCCTGGCCCCTACACCGGAGGACACGTCTCCGGCTGGATGACCCAGGGCATCCTCGATCCCCAGGAATACTATTATCGCGGCGCCTATATGGACGCCGTGCGCGCCCTGGATTTCCTCTGCAGCCGCCCGGAGGTGGATCGCCGCCGCATCGGCATCATGGGCATGAGCCAAGGCGGTGGCCTCACCTTGGCGGTGGCGGCCCTGGATCGCCGCCCGGCGTTGGCCATGCCCGAGATGCCGTACCTTTGCCATTTCCAACGCGCCCTGGAGATGGCCATGCGCGGGCCCTATCCTGAAATTGCGGCGTATCTGCGCCAATATCCCAAGCGCGAGGAACAGGTCTGGCGCACCTTGAGTTATTTTGACAACTTGAACCTGGCCCCGCGCATCACCTGTCCCGTGTTAATGACGGTGGGCCTGCAAGATGATGTCTGCCCGCCCTCCACGGTCTATGCGGTGTACAACAAGATCTCCAGCCCCAAGGAGATGAAGGTCTATCCCTATCACAACCACGAGATGACCGCAGCGCACTGGGAGGACAAATTGCGCTGGGCGCTGTACTACTTGCAAGGGACCGGCACCCTCTGAGCTGCGCGCATCTCATCCCATCGCCGAGGGTCAGCAGCATGGCAGGAGAAAACCCATCCTTCACCGTTCAGCAGTTGCTCGATCAGGGGCGCGCAGCGTACAACGCCCTGCGCTTGGAAGAGGCCCTGGCGAGCTATCAGCAGGTTTTGGCGTTGCAGCCCACCAACTATGAAGCGCACTTGGGCCTGGCGCGCACCCTGAGCCGCATGCGCCGCCTGGACGAGGCCCATGCGGCCGTCCAGCGCTGCCTTGAGCTGGATCCCCAGCGCGCCGAGGGCTATGCGGCGCTGGGCATGGTGGGCTTTTTGCGCGATCAATACGATCAAGCGGCCCAAGCCCTCACCAAGGCTATCGAGCTGTCCCCTGAGGATCCGGAGGCCCATCTCACCTTGGCCCAGGTGTACGCCGACATGAAAAAGTTCACCGAGGCCTGGGGGGAGCTGGAGGCCGCCCGCGACCTCATCGCCGCATTACCCAGCGCCGAGCAGGGAGGCCTTTTGGCCTTCTCCTGGCATGTGGAGACGTACCTGAAGCTGGCCGAGGGGCGAACCCAGGAGGCCATGGAGGCGGCCCAGGAGGTGCTCAGCTACGAGGACGCGAACCCCCACGCCGCGGCGTTGGCCCTGGCCAATCTGGGCATTTTGGAAGCGCGAGCGCGGCATTATGATCTGGCCATCGAGTATCTGGAGCGCGCCTATCAGTTGGATCCCTTTTTCTACCGGGCAGGGAGCGCCTTGGGAAGGCTGCTCATCATCCGCGGCCAGGCAGAACGGGCGGCCCAGATCTTGGGCGAGGTGGTGGCCAAGATGCCCGGCGCCGAGAAATCCACCCGCTATGCGTATGCCTTGGCCTTGAACAAGGCAGGAAGACGCCAGGAGGCCCTGGCCCAATACCGCCAAGCGCTCCAGGAGGGCCTCACCGGGATAGATGCGTTGGCCGCCCGCTGGCAGGTGATCTGGCTCAGCCCCGTGGGGCGTTATGTGATCGTGGGCCTCATCCTGGCTGCCGTGGCGGCCTGGCTCATCTTGGCCAAGCCTTCACCCCAGTCCCTCACTTTGATGGTGCTTCTGGTGGTGATCCTCCTCCTCCAGCGAGCCTGGCGGAGCCGCAGGTAGCGGTTTGACGGTCGCGGTGGCGTTTGGAAAATGTGCCATCAGAGGCCAAGTGTGTTATAATGGTAATACTATGGTATCCAACACGCCTTCGTGGTTTCAACGTGTGCGCCGCGACCAGATCTTTTGGCTGGTGGTGGTCGGGCTGCTACTGATCTATGCCCTTTCGCGGCTGAATGTGGTCTCTTTTTTGCTCACGGCGGTGGCCTTGATCTTGGCCATCACCGTGCACGAATGCGCCCACGCTTGGGTGGCCGACCGCCTGGGCGACCCGACGGCGCGCTATCTGGGGCGGGTATCCCTTAACCCGCTGGTGCACCTGGATCCGGTGGGTACGGCGATGATGCTGGTGACAGCCTTGACGGGCATGGGCATCGGCTGGGGCAAGCCGGTGCCCGTCTCGCCGCACCGCTTGCGCTACGGCCAACGCCTGGGAAGCGGCCTGGTGGCCCTGGCCGGCCCCGTGGCGAACTTGGTGCTGGCGGCGCTTTGCGGGTTGGTGCTGCGTCTGGCCGGCGGTCGTTGGACGGCCTTGGACATGGTCCTCAGCACCATCGTGGTGACCAACATCGTCATCGCCATGTTCAACCTGCTGCCCTTGCCCCCGCTGGATGGCCACAGCGTCCTGCTGGGTCTGCTCAGCCTGCTCCGGGGCGAATGGGCCTGGCGGGTGGCGGATTTTGTCCAGAGCTGGCAGCGCCTGGGGCCCATGTTCCTCATCTTGCTCATCGTGTTCAGCCAGTTCCTGGGGATCAATATCCTGGGCTGGTGGATCGGGCCGCCGCTGCGCTTTTTCTATCGCCTGTTCGTCGGCTCATAGGCGCGCGCCCATGCGGGTGGGGTATCGGCTGAGGCAGTTCTGGCGCCGCCTTGGGGTGCGAGACGCGGCCGGCGCCCAAGAGGTGGCCAGGCGCGTTCTGCCGCCAGCGGCCTATGCTCTCTTTTGCACGCTGGATGTGGGCGATCAGCTCCACGCCTGGGATGTGTGGCAGTTTTTGCACCATCGGGGCCGGCCCTCGCCCGATTTGGCGCAGGCAGCGCTGCTCCATGATGTGGGCAAAGCGGGCGCAGGCTTGACCTTGGCCCACCGGACGTTGGTTGTGTTGCTACGCAAGGTGTATCCCGCGGCGCTGGAACAGCTTGCGCGGGACGAGCCCGGTTCATGGCGTTATCCATTTTACGTGCAGTTGCGCCATGCCGAGCTAGGCGCCATGGCGTGCGCGCGAGCGGGTTGCTCAGCCATCACGGTGGCCCTGGTGCGCCACCATGAGCACAAAGCACCGGAGGTCTGGGGAGATGTTCCCTGGCGCGAGGATCTCTTGGCCCTCCAAGAGGCCGACGAGGCCTGCTGAGAGGAGGGCGCAGGGCGTCTCCCGGGAATGAAAAAGAGGAGCAAAGAAGGTGAAACTCACCATTGTGGGTTTGGGGCTGTTGGGCACCTCCTTGGGGCTGGCCCTCAAGGCCGCCAACCCGGCCATCCAGATCACGGGGCACGACCCAGATCCTGAGCTGGCCAGACGGGCCAAGAAGCTGGGGGCCATTGACCAGAGCCATTGGAACCTCCTGGCGGCCTGCGCCGAGGCGGAGCTGATCGTGCTCGACCTATCCCTGGATGAGCTGGCCAAGACCTTTACCGCGCTCAAGGATGACCTGCGCGAGGGGGCCCTCCTGGTGGATACGGCGCCCATCAAGGCGCCGGTGCTGGCCTGGGCCGCGGAGATCCTGCCCCAGACGGTGCAATACGTGGGCGGGCATATCGTCTCGCCACAGCTCATGTGGGGCCAGGCCGAGCCCACGGCCAGGCTTTTGCAGGGGGCTACATTCTACCTTGTTCCGCCAGAGGGGGCCGCGCCTTGGGCCTTGGATAAAGCCGCCAACTTGGCCACGGCGGTGGGCGCCAACCCCTATTTTACCGATGCCGCCGAGCACGATGGCATCGCCGCCGCCAGCGCCCAGTTGCCCCTCTTGGCCGCCCTGGCCCTGGCCAACCTCAGCCGCCGCGAGGCGGGCTGGCAGGAACGTAACAAAGCCATCAGCGGGGAATGGCTCGGCCTGGAAGCGATGCTCTTGGCCAGCGCCCCCGGTTTCGCCCAGGGCGCCCTGGCCAACCGGGATAACCTGCGGCGTTGGCTGGAGCTGTATCTGGCCGAGCTGGCTCGCCTGCGCGACCTTTTGGCCGCCGCCGATGCCAAGGCCCTCGCCGAGGAGGTGGACGAGGCCGGCCAGGCGTGCGCCTCTCGGTTGGCCGCTCAGGAGCCCGCGCCGCCGATGGGGGAACAGAGCAGCACCTGGCAACAATTCTTTCTGGGCAGTTTGGGGCGGCGCCGGCCGCCCAAGGAATAGGCTGCAGACGCGCCGCGTTGGCCGGCGCGAGGTTTGCGGGCGTGGCATTCGGTTCCCACAAGGAGGATGACGGTGACCAGCTTGACGGTGAGCATGCCTGCCTACAACGAGGCCGAGAATATCGTCCCCATGATCGAGATGGTGCGCACCAAGGTGGCCCCCTTGGTGGACGATCTGGAGATCATCATCTGCAACGACGGCAGCAGCGACCAGACGGGCCAGATCGTGCGCCGTATCAGCGCCGAGGACCCGCGGGTGCGCCTGGTGGACCATCCGGTGAACCAAGGGTACGGCGCGGCCGTGCGCGATGCCATCTGGGCCGCCACCAAGGAGCTGATCTTGGCCACCGATTCCGACCTCCAGTTCGACCTGGGCGAGGTGGCGCGCTTCCTCCCCCGGATCCAACAGGCAGATATGGTCATAGGCTATCGCTATGCCCGCAGCGATCCCTGGCATCGGCAGCTCTTCGGCCACGGCTGGAGCTGGCTGGTGAACCTCCTCTTTGGCTACACCGCCCGAGATGTGGATTGCGCCTTCAAGCTGTTCAAGCGCAAGGTGATCGAGACCATTCAGGTCGAATCGCGCGGAGCCATGTTCAGCGCCGAGTTCCTGGTGCGCGCCAAACAGGCCGGTTTCAAGATCGTGGAGGAGCCGGTGAGCCATTATCCCCGCCTCGCCGGTAGCCAAACGGGCGCGCGCCCCAAGGTGATTTTGCGCGCCTTCCGCGAGTTGATTAAAATGCGCTGGAAAATGTGGACCAAACGCTGAGATGCAAGATCAGGTGATCAGGCCCAAGGCCACGGTTTTGGACGAGGCCCCAACCCGTTCCTACCGGGTGCTGATGATCGCCCCTACCTCCTTTTTTGCCGATTATGGTTGTCATGTGCGCATTTTGGAAGAGGCAAGGGTCCTGCAAAAACTGGGCCACCGGGTGACGATCTGCACCTACTACACGGGCCGCAATTTACCCGATCTGGATATCCGCCGTACCTTGAGCATCCCTTGGCGCCGGGATTACGAGGTGGGCTCCTCGCGCCACAAGATCGCCTTCGACATGCTCCTCTCCTGGCGCGCCCTGCAGACGATGGCCCAGGTCAAGCCCGACATCATCCACGCCCATCTCCACGAGGGAGCGTTGATCGGCAAGGTGCTCTCCAAGCTGTGGGGCGTGCCGTTGGTCTTTGATTTCCAGGGGAGCATGACCAGCGAGATGGTGGACCACCGCTTTCTCTCGCCCAATGGCCCCACCTTTCCCGCCTGGCGCAGGCTGGAGGAATGGATTGACCATCTGGCGCCCTTTATCCTCACCAGTTCCGCCCAGGCGGTGGACCTGTTGGTGAACGAGTTTCGCTGCCCGCGGGACAAAATTCGCAACGTGCCCGACGGCGTGAACACCGATTTCTTTGCCCCGCGCCCACGCGACGAGGATTGGCACCAACTCAAGCGCGCCTGGGGCATCCCGCGGGAGCGCCAGGTGGTGATCTATCTGGGGCTCTTGGCCGAATATCAGGGGATCAGCCATCTGCTGCAGGCGGCGCGCCTGCTTGCGGAGCGGCGCGACGATGTGCACTGGGTCATCGGCGGCTATCCCCAGGTGGAGTACTATCGCCAGATGGCCGGAGAGCTCGGCCTGGCGGAGCGGGTCACCTTCTTGGGCAAGGTCCCTTATGAGGATGCTCCCCGCATCCTCTCCCTGGGCGATATCGCCGTCTCGCCCAAACTTTCCAAGACGGAGGGGGCGGGCAAGCTGCTCAACTACATGGCCATGGCCCTGCCCACCGTCACCTTTGATACGGATGTGAGCCGCGAGTACCTGGCCGAATATGGCCTCTATGCCGCCCGGGGCGAGAGCGCGGACCTGGCGCGCTGCATCGAGACCTTGCTCGACCAACCTCAGCGCCGCGCCGAGCTGGGCGCCGCCTTGCGCCGCCGGGCCCAGGAATGTTTCGCTTGGGAGCTGGCCGGAAAAAAGATCTTGGAGGTATACGCCGCGATGACGCGCTAGGTCGCGTCCGCCGACTTTTTCGCGGCGCCGGATGTTCCCAGTAGGCCCGATTCCGGCATGCGATGGGTGTTCCAGGGCCAGAGGGCGGCGCCGGCCCATCCCCTCCGGGCCGGCCACAGGCGCCGGAGGCAAAGCCCACGGCAAGCTATGCCGCTACACAACCGCTACGAGGAGGCGAGGCATGGACGAGTTGGTGCGAGGACGGGAATTGTTTGCCCGGGCGCGGCGGGTTCTGCCGGGCGGGGTCAATGCCTCGGCGCGGCTGAATCCCCTCTTGAAGCAACCCCTCTTTTTCCAGCGCGGCCAAGGGGCCTATCTGTGGGACGTGGATGGCCGCCGTTATCTGGATTATAATGTGTCCCATGGGGCCAGCCTCTTGGGTCACGGACACCCGGCCATCATCGCCGCCGTGCAAGAGGCCATGGCGCGGGGCGTCCTCTGCGCCTACGAGACGGAGCTCCAGGTGGAGGTGGCCGAGCGCCTGCTGCAGCTTTTTCCGGGGATGGAGATGGTGCGCTATTCCTGCACCGGCACCGAGACCACCTGGCACGCTCTGCGGGTGGCCCGCGCTTATACCGGGCGGATGGGCGTGGTGAAATGCGAGGGGCACTACCACGGCGTGAACGACACCGTGGGCTATAGCCATTGGCCCAAGCTGGAGTTGGCCGGCCCGCCCGACCGTCCTCGCCCTGTGCCCGATTCCGCCGGCATCCCGCCCACCAACGACCAGTTGATCACCATCGTGCCCTTTAACGATGTGGCCGTCTTGGAACGCACCCTGCGCGAAAAGGCGGATACTTTGGCGGCGGTGATCATGGAGCCGATCAATTATGATTCCGGCGGCCTGCGCCCCACCCCCGAGTTCCTCCATGCCGTGCGCTCCCTGACCAAGGAGCTGGGCATCGTGCTCATCTTTGACGAGGTGCTCTCTGGCTTTCGCGTGGGGCCGGGGGCAGCCCTGGCCGAGACGGGCGTCACCCCGGATATGACCGTCTTGGGCAAGGCTGTGGGCGGCGGGATGCCCATCTCCATCTTTATGGGCACCCGGCCCATCATGGAGACCTGCACCCCTGTGGGCCGAGCGCTGCACAGCGGCACCTACAACGCCCATCCGGTGTTGGTCGCCGCGGTGAAGGCCTTTCTGGATGTGGCCACCCAGCCGGGCTTTTACGCCCACCTGCAAGCCCTGGGCGAGCGCCTTTACGCCGGCATGCGGGAGATCTTTGACCGGCGGGGGATCAAGGCCTGGGTGCAAGGGGTGGGGGCGCGGTTCGGCCTGTTCTTTGGCTTGGACGAGGAGCCGCGCAACTATCGCGATATCGTCCGGCAGGACCTGAAAAAGATGGGCGATTTTCACTTGGCCTGCCTGAAAGGCGGGGTTTATTTGCACTATGTCTCGCCGCACCACGGCTTTTCCAGCGCCCACACGTTGGACGATAT
>DAOTZU010000126.1:0-4457 GCA_034433995.1 Anaerolineae bacterium | reverse complement strand
CTCCATCCCATCTATGAAGCGCAATTATTAACCTATTTGCGGCTTACAGGCTGTAGAGTAGGCCTATTGATCAACTTTAATGTACCTGTGCTCAAGGATGGTATCCTTCGCCGTGTGCTCTGAAAACACGGAGGCGCGGAGGCCACGGAGAGAAACAGGAGATTCTCCGTGCCCTCGGTAGCTTCGTGGTGAGGGAACATGTTTGCCGTGTGCTCAGGGAAACACGGAGACGCGGAGGACACGGAGAGAAACAGGAGATTCTCCGTGCCCTCGGTGCCTCTGTGGTGAGGGAACATGCTGAAGGTGCCTTTCGTGTGCCAGAAGGGCTGTATGCCGATATCCGAGAACGGGTAGGAGGAGGACCATGATTGAGCTCGCATATATCCGCGAACACACCGAAGAAGTCAAGCAGGCCATGCGCGCGCTGAACGCCAGCGCGCCCATTGATGAGATCATCGCCCTGGATGAGCGCCGCCGCCAGATGCTGGGCGAGATCGAGGCTCTGCGGGCCGAGCGCAACCGGGTCTCCAAGGAGATCCCCACCATCAAGGACAAGGAGCAACAGCAACAACGCATCGCCGCCATGCGCGAGGTGGGCGAGCGCATCAAGGCGCTGGAGGAGGCGCTGGGGCCCATCCAGGAGCGGCTGCAAGCGGCCCTCTTGGAGGTGCCCAACCTGCCCGATCCCAGCGTGCCGGTGGGCCCCGACGAGACCCATAACGTGATCGTGCGCCAGGTGGGCGAACTGCCGCAGTTTGATTTCGAACCGTTGCCCCATTGGGACCTGGGCGAGGCGCTGGGCATCTTGGATTTTGAGCGCGGCGTCAAGATCTCGGGCACGCGCTTTTACCTTTTGAAAGGGTGGGGAGCACGGCTGCAGCGCGCCCTCATCACCTGGATGATCGATGTCCATGTCCAGGATCACGGCTATACCGAGGTCTATCCGCCCTTCATGGTGCGCAGGGAGTGCCTCTATGGCACGGCCCAATTGCCCAAATTCGCCGATAACCTCTATGTGGATACCCAGGACGACATGTGGTTCATCCCCACGGCCGAGGTGCCGGTGACCAACATGTACCGGGACGAGATCCTGCCCGAAGAGCGCCTGCCCATCTATCATGTGGCCTACACGGCCTGTTTCCGCCGGGAAAAGATGGCCGCCGGCCGGGATACGCGCGGCATCAAGCGCGGCCACCAGTTCGACAAGGTGGAGATGGTCAAATTCGTCAAGCCGGAAACCTCCATGGCCGAGCTGATGAGCTTGCTGGATAACGCCGAGGACATCTGCCGGCGGCTGGGATTGCCCCATCGCGTGGTGCAGATGTGCACCGGCGATCTCAGCTTCTCGGCTGCGATCAAATACGATGTGGAGGTTTGGGCCGCCGGCTGCCGCGAGTGGCTGGAGGTCTCGTCGTGCAGCAATTTCAAGGATTTCCAGGCCCGGCGCGCCAACTTGCGCTATCGGCCCAAGGATGGCGGAAAGCCACAATTCCTGCACACGTTGAACGGCTCGGGTTTGGCCCTGCCCCGGGTGATGATCGCCATCATGGAGAACTATCAGCAAAAGGATGGTAGCATCGTCATTCCCCCTGTGCTGCGGCCCTATCTGGGGGGCGCCGAGGTCATCCGCTGAGGGGAGGACAAGGGTGGGGCGAAAATCCCCGCCCTTGTTTTTTGCATTGACAACCTTTTCCATTGTGCGCTACACTGCGGGGCGTTGGCCGCGGTGCTTGCCAAGATAAGGAGGCGGATTATCGAGCTTTGGCGCGGATCGGGAGAGGAGTTCAACGTACAAGGCAGAAAGGAGTAAACCAGCATGCGTCTGACAAGGATCGTCTCGCTCATCGTGGTTTGGATGATGGTGATCTCGTTCCTGCTTCCCGCCGCCTTGGCGGAAGGCCCCACCCCGCAGGCGGTGGCGCTGCAAAAGATCAAACCCAGCTTGCGCCCCGCCGCCTTGCAGGGAGGCGCGCAGGAGCTACACGTCTTTGTGACCGCCGCCAAGGGCACCGACGTGGCCCGCTACATGGTGCGCTCGTTTACGCGCCCGGTGGTGGCCGACGAAGACCAGATGACCTTTGGCATCATCAAAGCCTCCAACCTGCTCAAGGTGGCCAGCGTCAAAGGGGTCACCTCGGTGCAGCCCATTGTGCTGGATCTGAACGGCCCCCGGGTGCCGCCAGGCGAGGACCAGCGCAAGCCCGATCTGGAGGCGGCGCGGGCGCGCCTGGAGGCCCTGCGCGCCAGGGAGGTGCCCTACGCCGAGGCGCCAGAGATCAAGCGCCGCTCCGACGTGACCACCGCCTGGCACGACGTGGGCCCTACCCACAAATCCTCCGCGGCCTGGGCCAAGGGTTACACCGGTGAGGGCGTTTTGGTGGCCGTGGCCGATGATGGGGTTGACTTTCCTCACCCCGACCTGATGGATACCTGGGCCACGGTGGAGGATCCCGAATCCCCCTATTACGGCTGGCCGATGATGTTCTCGCCCATCTCCATGCTCTTGTACGTCTATGATGCCGTCTTGGGCACCAATTTTTTGGCCAGCAACCGCATCACCTGGTATTCCGATACCAGCGCCACGCCTCCCGTGGTCGCCAGTTGGGAGGATTACGAAAAAGGGCGGGCGCGCCTGGTCTATACGCCGGTGGGCGATCCCAACCCCGGCATCGCCCATACCTATTTCGTCCCCTTGACCAGCCGGAGCGGCGTCTATCACATCGGCAGCTTCCCCGATGATAACCTGGCCGCCCTGTATGGCGAGGCGGTGGCCGTCTTGGTGGTGGACGAGAACCGGGCCGAAGTCTACGATACCGTCTATGTGGACCTGGATAACGACTATGACTTTACCGACGAAAAGCCGGTGACCAGGGAATCTCCCGCCTGCTACCGGGATATGGATGGGGATGGCTACATTGATATCAGCGGCGGGCTCGTCTACTTTATCGCCGACGGCGAGAACCCCATCCCCGTCTCCGCGTGGCTCTGGTCCACCGACTATGCGCCCATCCCGGCGAACGGCAGCCTGGTCTGCTTCCACGGCGCGCTGGACGCGGGCTATACCCACGGCACTCAATGCGCCTCCAACGTGGTGGGCCAAGGGGTGGTGAACGCCATGGCCCCCGTCTTTGCCGATCTTCCCGGCGATGGCACCCCCCAGGGCGTCGTGGTGGGGGCAGCGCCCAGGGCCAAGATGGTGGGCATCTCGAATATCTATTACAACTTTGATGCTTCCAAGCTGGATGCCTACCTCTTTGCCGTCATCGGCTACGATGGGCGCATCGGCAGCGGCGACGAGATCCAAATCGTCAGCAACAGCTATGGTTCCTCCGACCAAGATAACGACGGTTGGGAGTACGACGGCCGCTATGTGAGCCGCGTGGTGCGCCGCTATTCGCCCACCACCACCTTCCTCTTTTCCACCGGCAACGGCGCGCCCGGGTTCGGCACCACCGCGCCCCCCAGCCCCAACATTGGCATCGCCGTGGGCGCCTCCACCCAATTCGGCTCCACCGGGTGGGATTCGATCCTCTACACCTCCCAGATCGTGTATAACGACGTCATCCCCTTCTCCAACCGTGGCCCCGGGGCTAACGGCTCGCTGGGGGTGGATGTCGTCGCCGATGGGGCCTACGCCGCGGGCGCCGAGGGGGTGAACTACTCTGGGTTCGATAGCGCCTACGCTTGGAGCACCTGGGGCGGCACCAGCCGCTCGGCCCCGGTGGCCATGGGCAACCTGGCCCTGATCTACCAGGCCTACAAGGCCAAACACGGGCGTTGGCCCACCTACGACGTGGCCCGGGCCCTGCTCATGTCCAGCGCCACCCATCTGAACTATGATGTGCTCACCCAGGGCGCCGGCGCCGTCAACGCCGCCCGGGGCACCGATGTGGCCGGCGGGCACTATGGCTTTTACGCGCAACCGGTGAGCTGGATCGCCGGCAGCTATCGCGGCGTCGAGTATCCCGCTTTTGCGAACCTGATGCTGCCCGGCCAGACGGATGTCCAGCGTTTCACCTTGACTAACGATAGCAATGTGAACATCCAGGCCACGTTGCGCGATGGCTGGCTGCGCAAGATCGGCAGCCGCTCCTTCACCTGGACCAGCGCGGATATCTCGGAGGAGAGCGTCTACAATGCGTTGGTCGCGCCGGATTATCTCATCCCCATCGAGCGCGATACCATCCCCCAGGGCACGCAGCTCATGGTCGTGCGGGTGAACTATCCCTACGGCCAGATGGACCTCAACGGGGATTACGTGCTGGATAACGGCTGGCGGCTGCTGGTCTACAACTGGACCGACATCAACGGCAACGGCCGCCTGTGGACGGATGCCAACGGCAACGGCGTGGTGAACCACGTCAACGCTCGCACCATCAAGAACATTGATGGCAGCCGCGACCTGGATTGGGCCAACAGCGAGATCGAGCAGTACGAATACATCCGCTTTGGCTACC
>DAOTZU010000125.1:0-8282 GCA_034433995.1 Anaerolineae bacterium | reverse complement strand
GGCCGAGCGCAGGTTCATCTCCAACATGGCATTCCAATCTTCCTCGCTCAGGTCGGCCAGGCGTTTGCCCCCCGCCCAGCCGCCGGCGATGTTGAGCAGGATATCCACCCCGCCCCAGCGGGCGGCGATGGCCCCCATCAGGGCATCCACTTGGTCTGCCTTGGCTAGATCGGCGGCCCACAACAAGGTGCGCTCCTCGGCCAGTTCCAATTGATGGGCCAGCTCTTGCAGGGCCTCCATCCGGCGCGCCGTCAACGCCAAGCGCGCCTCGGTGGCCGCGAACATCCGCACCACCACCGAGCCCACGGCCCCCGTGGCGCCGGTGATCAACACCACCCGTTCCATTATTGTGCTCCTTTCTTTTCCTCGGCGCGGCTCGCCCGTTCTGCCTGGGAGAGGGGCATCTTGGCCTCTAACCAGGCCAACGCCGGCATCGCCGCCGCCATCACCTGCCCATGGAGGGCCCAGGGAAGATAGAGGAAATCTTTGGGCGTCCGGGCCAGGGCAAAAAGGGTCTCACTATCCTCGCGGGGCACCAGGGTATCCAACCCATGGTGGACGATCAGGAGCGGCGCAGGCGCTACCTTGTCCACATATTCGATGGGCCATTCTCCCCAATACAGGCGCGGAGCCAGCCGTGTGCGCGCCAGGCGCACCAGCCAGCCCCAAGGCCAGGTGGAGAGGGCAAAACTGCGCGTGTTCCGCAGGGATGGCTTGACAGGGCAGCAGATGCACACGATCGCTTCCACCGCCTCGCCCTGCGCCGCGGCCAAAAGCGCCGCCGCCGCGCCCATGGAATAGCCCCACAAGCCGATGCGGCGATACCCTTGCTGGCGGGCGTAGGCGATCATGCGCCGCAAATCCTCGGCGGCGTGGAGAAAGTTCAGGTCGCTCGCGCCGCCGCTCCGGCCATGGCCCCGAAAATCAAAGAGGATGACGTCGAACCGCTCCTGCAAGACGCGGGCCAGGCGCGCGATCCCCGGTTGGTTCATGCTCTGCAGGGCACCATGGGCCACGATGACCAGGCGCTCATGCCCTTGCCGTAGATGGACAAAGGCCAAAGGGTGTGGATGTTCCGGGTTATCGAGGACCTGCACGCGCCAATGGTCAGGGAAGCGCACGCGCCGGAACCAGCCGTAACGCGCCGCCAAAATCCCCAAGCCCACGGCGCCGGTGGTGACCAGCGCCTTTTGCCAGCCTTTCACGAGATCTCCTTGGAGCAAGCTAGCGGCCGTCAACCATCAGGGAGAGCCATGAGCCCTCAACGGGCATTTTCCCCTAGCGTGCTCATGGCGTGCCAAAGGCCTCGATGGCCGCGATGATGGCGGGCAGGCTGGTGCGCCAGACGTGATGGGGCACATTCTCCGAGAGCTGAATCTGAAGCCTCCCGGTGTGGCCCGCCGCGGCCAAGATCGCCTCCGCCTCGGCGCGCACCTGGTCGGCGGGGCGCAGATGGACCGAGGAAGGGAAATTGACAAACAGGCGCATCTCGGGCCACAGGGCCACCGCCTCGGCCACGGTGGTATCGTTGTCCGGGGCGGGGGAGAAGGAATCCAAACCACGCACCTTGGATTCGCTGATGGCCTGCCACAACGGTTTCAGGTCGCCATCCATGTGGACAAAGACGATGGCGTCCCGCTCGGCCAGCATATCGGCCAATTCGTTATACATGGGCACGCAGTATTCTCGAAAGCGCTTGGGACCGATGGTGGGCGCGGTGATATTATCGGGAAAATCGATGAACGGCGCGGGGGAGCGATAGGCCAATTCAAAGGTTTTCCGCGCCCGCTGCTGCAAGAGCTCGATGGTGTGGGCCACCCGGTCCGGATAATCGCTAAAATGGTAGCCCAGCATGTCGATCCCCACCCATTGCACCCAAAGCTGCTGGTAAGGGCTGCGCTCGATGGCCACCAAGGGCCAGCCCGCATCGCCCAGCTCTTGCTGATCTTTGTAGTACTGATCATAATTCTCGAGGATGATCGAATCCTCCAAATAGGCCCAAAAGATCTCGTAATCGCGGGCCTCTTGGATGTAATGCTTGCGGATGGAGCTGGAGCCATAGGCCGGCTCAAAGGCGCGCTCCTCATAGATGGAGCCGACCGGCGTGTGCAAGGTGTTGCGCCGCCATTTGGTCTCGCCGATGTAATAATCCTCCGTCTCGAAATGGCAATGGGGATGTTCCACCCGATGGATGCGGCTCCAACGCAAGAGGCCGATGCGTTCCGGCCCCAAGCATTGTATCACCTCTTCCTTGGGCAAATTGCCCTCGTACAAGACAAAAGGCACTTGGTCCATGGGCCGCCCCTGCACCACGGCCAGGATCCGCTCCCGCATGTTCATTCGCCGCATGGCTCCGAAACTCCTTTGGCAAGAATGTTGGCGCGTGTTTGCTGGACCTGGAACGCGCAAGATGGTGGCGCATATATGCCACAAATGGCGCGTCCTGTCAAGGCGGGAAACCTGGAGGGTGTCGGAAAAGGGGGCAAGCAAGTTATGGGCGACCAAGCCTCCGGTGACGCGTCAAGCCACCGCTAACATGCGGGCCCTGCCCGCCGTCGGATAGCATCCGACGGCTCTGCTTGGTAAGCCCGCAACGCGGGCTTGTCATCCACAGCCGTCGGTTTCCAACCGACGGCTTCTCTCGACACCCCCCTCGAACCCCGCGCTTGACGGCGAGGCCATGGGGGAGTAAAAGAGAGCCGCGGCATATCCCTAGGGGAACAGAGGTGCGCATGAGAATTGCCATCGGCGGCTGGGGACACGAGACGAATACCTTTTCCACCCTCGCCACCACGTATGCGGATTTTCGTTTTCTGCGCGGCCAGGCGCTGCTCGCCGAGGACGCGATCTGGCGGGAAGTTGCCCGGCAGGGGCATTCTTTGTTTCCTTTGTTCCGTGCTTGGGCGCATCCTTCGGGCTGCCCCACCCGTGCCTGTTACCGACAGATCGCCGACGAGTTCCTGGACGCTCTGGAGCGCTGTTTGCCCGTGGACGCCCTGTTTCTGGAACTCCATGGCGCCATGGAGGTGGAGGAGATCGGCGATGGCGAATCGGCCTTCCTAAAGGAGATCCGCCGGTTGGTTGGCGAGGAGGTGTTCATCGCCGCCACGTTCGACCTGCACGGCAACATCGCCCCGGAGGTGGTGCAACGCTGCAACCTGATGACCGCCTATCGCACCGCGCCCCACCGCGATATGCAGGAGACCCGCGAACGCGGCGTGCGCCTGCTCCTGCGTTGCCTGGAGGAGGGGCTGCGCCCCACCACGGCGCTGGTGAAGCTGCCTCTGCTCGTCCCCGGCGAGGCCGGCGTGACGGAGGTGCCCCCGGCCAAGGACCTCTTTGCGCGTCTGCCACAGATAGATCGGCAGCCCGGCATCTTGGTCTCTTCCATCTTTATCGGGTGCGCCTGGACCGATAGTCCCTACACCGCCGTCAGCGTGGTGGTCAGCGGCACCGACGAGGCCGCCACCCAACGGGAGGCGTTGGCCCTGGCCGGGGAGATATGGCAAGCGCGCGCCGAGTTCAAGATCGATGTGCCCACCGCCTCCATGGAGGAGGCGACCCGGCTGGCCCTGGCTGCGCCGGAGGCGCCCGTGTTCATCTCCGATGCGGGCGATAACATCACCGCAGGCGGCGCGGGAGATAGCCCGCTCTATCTGGAGCACCTTGTCGTGAGCGGGGTCGAGGGGGCGCTGGTGGCCGGGATCACCGATGCCGAGGCGGTGCAGCATTGTTTTGCCGCCGGCGAGGGGCAGGAGGTGGATCTGGTCCTTGGCGGCAAGCTGGATCGGCAGTTCGCCCATCCCTTGGCCGTGCGCGCCCGGGTCAAGCGTCTGGTGCCGGCCCACGAGGGGGGCAAACCCAGAGCGGTGATCGCCGTGGGCGGGGTGGAGGCGGTGTTGCAGAGCGATCGCACGCCCTTTACCGAGCTGCGCCATTTCGCCCAGGTGGGCCTTGATCCACGCGGGTATAAGCTCATCGTGGTCAAGCTGGGCTATCTCTTTCCTGAATTGCGCGATTTCGCGCCCAAGGCCATCATGGCCCTCACCCCCGGTTTTGGCGATCAGCGCATGGAGCGGCTGCCCTTCCGCAGGTTGCGCCGCCCCATCTATCCTTTGGATGCGGAGGCAGTGTGGCCCGAGAGGATATAGGAGGAGGTGAACTATGACCGTCTTTCCCCCGGATTATGAGGAGCGCGTCTATGCCGGCGTGTTGGGCAAGATCATCGGCGTCTATCTCGGCCGGCCCTTTGAAGGCTGGAGCCATGAGCGCATCCTGAAGGAATTGGGTGAGATCAAGTATTACGTCCATGAAAAGCTGGGCAAGCCCCTCATCGTCACCGACGATGACATCTCGGGGACCTTTACTTTCCTGCGGGCCATGCCCGATTACGGCAACCCGCCCGACCTGGCGCCGGCGCAGATCGGCCAGACCTGGCTCAACTATCTCATCGAGAAGCAGACCGTCCTCTGGTGGGGCGGGATGGGCAACTCCACCGAACATACCGCCTATTTGCGGCTGAAGGCAGGGATCCCCGCGCCGGAGAGCGGCTCCATGGCGCGCAACGGGCGCGTGGTGGCCGAGCAGATCGGCGCCCAGATCTTTATCGATGGCTGGGGCATGATCTGTCCCGGCGACCCGGAACGGGCGGCGGACCTGGCCCGGCGCGCCGCCAGCGTGAGCCATGACGGCGAGGCTATCTATGCCGCCCAGGTGATTGCGGCGATGGAGGCCCAGGCCTTTGTGGAAGGGGATATAGATGCCCTGCTGGACGTGGGGATGAGGATGATTCCTCATGATGCCCTCATCTACCGCCTGATCGGCGATCTGCGCGGATGGCGGACCCAGTATGCCAGCTGGTACGATTGTTTCCGGCGCATTGTGGAGCATTACGGCTATGACAAATACGGCGGCAATTGCCACGTGGTGCCCAACCATGCCTTGGTGATCATGGCGTTGCTCTATTGCGGCGATGATTTTCAGCGGGCGCTGACCATCGTCAATACCGCCGGTTGGGATACGGATTGCAATTCAGGCAATGTGGGCTGTTTGATGGGGATCAAGAATGGCCTGGCGGGTTTGGAGGTGGGGCCCGATTTCCGCGGCCCCGTGGCCGACCGGTTGTATCTACCCACCGCCGATGGCGGGCGCACGGTGAGCGACGCCCTCCACGAGGCCTATGAGATTGTAGCCATCGCCCGCGCTTTGGCGCAGCAGCCGGCTCCTCGGCCCAAAGGAGGCGCCCGCTACCACTTTGATCTACCGGGGGCTGTGCAGGGGTTCTTGCCGGAGGAGAGCGTCGAAGCGCGGGGGACGGCCTGGGTGGAGAACGTCCCCGGCCACAGCGCCACGGGCAGCCGCAGCTTGGCCATCCACTATCGCGGCCTGGCCGATGGCCGCGTGGCCCGCATCCTGCGGGAGACCTATCCCGACTATACCGGCGGTGGCTACCCCATCGTCGCCTCGCCCACCTTGTATCCGGGGCAGGCGCTGCGCGCGCGCATCTCCGCCGATCCGGCCAATGGCGAGGCGATCCAGGTTTGCTTGCTGGTCAAGGTGTTCGGCCCGGAGGATCAACTGCTGCTGGTGCGCGGCCCGATGACCACCTTGGCCTCAGGCGTGGCCCAGACTCTGGAGTGGAAGGTGAAGGCCCCCGAAGGCTGCCCCATCGCCTGGGTGGGGCTTGAGCTCTCCTCCCCTACCCGCGCCGATGGCACGGTGTACCTGGATTGGCTTACCTGGTCCGGCACGCCCAAGGTACGGTTTGTGCGGCCCGCCCATCCCGGCACGCGTTGGTTCCAAACCTGGGTGCAGGCGTGCAGCGCCGCTTTCCCCGCAAGCGATCATGCCTACCGCTTGATCCAGGATGAGGGCACGGGGCTGTTCATCCAGGGCACACGGGAATGGCAAGATTACGCCGTGCGGGCGGTCCTCATCCCGCATCTGGCCCAAGCCTTCGGCCTAGCGGCCCGGGTGCAGGGCCTGAGGCGTTACTATGCCCTGCGCCTTGTGGAGGGCGGGAAAGCCCAATTGGTGCGTGAGCTGGATGGCACCCACGTCCTGGCCGAAATCCCCTTCCCCTGGGAATGCTATCGGCCCTACGAGTTTCGCCTGCAGGCGCAGGGGTCCACCCTCACGGGCTGGATCAACGGCCAACAGGTGGCCGAGGTGACGGACGAGGGCCTGGAGAGCGGCGCCATCGCCCTCCTGATCGCCGAGGGGCGCTTGGGCTGCGATGAGGTAGAGGTCATGCCCGTGAAGTGAGGCAACGAGGGGAGATCCGGCCGGATCTCCCCTCGATTTTTTAACGGCGTCGGCCGCAGGCCCGCCGGGCGGGCACCTTGCCCCACTTTTTCAGGTTCTCCAGGCTGAGCCGGGCGCTCTCCAGGCTGGGCCGGGCGCAGGTATCTTGCTCGACGATGTACCAGGCGACGCCTTGGGCTTCGCTGGCGGCAAAGATGCGGGGGAAATCCAGGATACCCTCGCCCACCTCGGCGAAGGTGCGCTTCCCCTCGCTAACCACCATGTCCTTCAGGTGGATGAGGGGAAAACGCCCGGCGTGGGCCTGGATCAGCGCGGCCGGGTCCTCGCCGGCGTATTGCACCCAGTACACGTCGCATTCGAACTTGACCAGGTTGGGATCGGTCTCTTGGAGGAGGATGTCTATCCCCCGCACGCCGTCCACCACTTCGAATTCAAAGGCGTGGTTGTGGTAGTAAAGGGTTAGCCCGGCCTGTTGCAGCGCGGCGCCGATCTTGTTCAGGGCCGCCGCAGTCTGACGAAAGCCGGCCGGGTTGCGCAGCTCGCCGGGCAAAGCGGGCACGCCGACGAACGGCGCGCCAACGGTCTGGTAGAAGGCGATGACCCCCTCCAGGTCCTGCTGGAAGACGTTCAGCCCCACGTGGCTGCCCACAGGCTTGAGCTTGGTCTCGGCCAAGAGATCGCGCAGAGCCTCGGCGCTCAAGCCCCCTGTGCCGGCCAGTTCGACGCCGGCATAGCCCATCTGGGCCACTTGACGCACCGTCCCCTGGAAATCTTTGGCCAGTTCATCACGCACGGTGTAGAGCTGCAAGGCTACCGGAACTTTGGCCATGGTTACTCCTTATGAGATCAAGATTGCTCGCCTCAGGGTTTCTCCCTGTTAGGTCGTAAAAGGGTGCCGTCCGTCGCGGTCTAGAAGACGCCGTGAATCTTTTCGCACTTGGCGGCGATGCTGGCCAGGAGGGAAGCGAACGACTTGGCAAAGGCGTCCACCCCTTCATCCTGCAACTGCTGGGTGATCTTGTCCAGGTCAATCCCCACCTCGGCCAGGCGCGCCAGATGGGCGCGGGCCTCGTCCAAACCCTCCTCCACGGTCAGGGCCACGCGGCCGTGGTCCAAGACGGCGGCCAGCGTCTCGGGCGGCATGGTGTTCACCGTATCGGGGCCGATGAGGTTATCCACGTAAAGGGTATCGGGATATTTGGGGTTCTTGGTGCTGGTGCTGGCCCACAACGGCCGCTGCACCCGGGCGCCTTTGCGGGCCAAGCGCTGCCAACGCTCCCCGCCAAAGATCTCGCGGAAGCGGGCGTAGGCCAGTTTGGCGTTGGCCACGGCGGCCTTGCCCTGGAGCTCGGTCAAGCCCATCTTCTCCAGGGCCCGATCCACCGCCGTATCCACCCGGCTGACAAAGAACGAGGCCACTGAGGCGATCTTGCCGATCTGCCCGCCCCGATCGTGGAACTTTTCCAGCCCAGAGATATAGGCCTCGGCCACTGCCTCGTATTGGGCCAGAGAGAAGATGAGGGTGACGTTGATATTGATCCCCTCGCTGATGAGTGTTTGCACGGCATGGATGCCGGCGGGGGTGGCGGGCACTTTGATCAGGACGTTGGGGCGATCCAGCGTGCGAAAGTAGCGCCGCACCTCGGCCACGGTCCCCGCCGCGTCGTGGGCCAGCCGGGGGCTCACCTCCAGGCTGACATAACCATCCAGGCCCCCTGTGGCCTCATAGACCGGACGCAGGATATCCGCCGCCAGAGTGATATCCCGAAAGGCCAACACCTCAAAGATCTCCTCCGGCGATTTGGCCTCGCCGCTCAGCGGGCGCAGGTCCTCGTCATAATCATCGCTGCCTGAGATGGCCCGGTCAAAGATCGTCGGGTTGGAGGTGACGCCGCGGATCCCCTGTTCCACCAGTTTGCGCAATTCGCCCTTTTCGAGGAGGGAACGTCGGATGAAATCGAGCCAGACAGACTGACCCAGGCGCGCCAATTCGTGCAGCTTGGTCATATGAAGAGACC
>DAOTZU010000124.1:0-39369 GCA_034433995.1 Anaerolineae bacterium | reverse complement strand
TATCTCAACGATATAGTCGGGCACACAATGCACGCCGATAACCAGTAGCCATGTCTGGCCCTGATAGACCCGGCTGAGGCCCAAGGAGAGGTAAATCTCCTCCGCGCCCAGGCGGACACACAATTCTTGGTGAGATAGCTGCAGTGTGCCACCGGTGGTGCCCAACCAGCGCCTGCCCAGGGCGCGCCACCGCAGATCGGTGACGGGCACGCCGGATTCAGCTTGGGCCTGTGGGTGGCGGACGCCATCCAGGATAAAGCCCAGGCGTGCCTGATATTTCCCCGAAAAGGGGTCAAGGTTAAAGTGCGCCCAGATTTGTTTCGGGCGCACCAAACAGAGGGAGCGCGTGCCACGCTCGAGCACATCGCTGGGGGCCTGGTCCAAATGCTCGGCCAAAAAGCGAGCCCGCCGTTCCCCCTCCAAGCGCCGCACCGGGCGTGGCCGCCGCTGGATCCAGTCGGTGATCCAGTCCTCACAGTGCGGCGGTTGCGGCCGGGGGCGAAGGAGGTCCAGCTCCACCACGTCGTCCATTTGGATCACCCGACCTTGGGCATCGGTCAAATCGCCCAAGAGCAAGGTATCATGCTCCTTGACGGGGCGCACCCAACGGAGGCGAGTGACGGGGTCGGCCTCGCGGATCAAGCCGGCGGTGCACACGCCGCTGAGCATGCGCGTGACGGCCATGATCAGAACTTCTTGGACGGGCATGGTTCCCCTACAGATGGATGATGGTGATTGCGGGTAGGTGGCGAGCCCAATATTCGGCCACCAGGCGCCGATGGCAATGCTCCGGCCGGGCCTCGGCGCAGAGGAGGCACGGGGCACGGTAGCGTGCCAGGATTTCTTGGCCCACTATCTCAGCCTGGCGGGCGGTGAGGAGAGGGATCAAGGCCTCTTCGTAGGCCGACCAGTCTTGGCTTTGGCGGTAGGCGTCGAGGATTTCATCGGTGGGGGCCAGCTCGGGCCGGTGTTCGTAGGCCAGACCAAAGCCCACTTGCAGCAAGAAGGCTAGATCGTCGCGCTTGGTGTAGCCGGCCAATTGCGAGGTATTGCGCAATCGGATATCGATCACCGCGTCCACTCCTGCTTGCTGCAAGGTGGTGATGAATGCAGCCAAGGATTTCTTTTGAAAGCCGATGGTGTAAAGTATGGCCATTTCAGAATAGGCTGAGCTGTTTGGGTTCGCGTTGCGCCACAACCGTGGTGCCATCGGGCAAGATGTGGATGACGCGGGCGCCGCGCTCCAGAAGTTGGGGAGTGATGAGCAGCCCACGGTGGCACTGGCGGGGATCCCCCTCGCTGCACATCATGGCCACAGAGCCATCGTGGGCCAATGCCAGTAGCCGTTCCAGGCCATTTTGGAAGGCCGGTGTGCTCGCGAGCCGTTCATAGTCCGGGCGCCCTTGGGGCGCATCCATCGCATAGAGCGTGGCATCGGCCGGGCGCCCGCCGAGGCTATCCCCCAAAAAGATATAAGTGATCCCTGCTGCCTGCAGGGCGCGGGCAAGGGTCTCGCGATTAAAAGCCGGCACCCAGCGGCTGTAGGGCTGGCTGCGCACATCGGCCACGATGGTGATCTTGTGGGCGTGTAGCAGGGTGATGAACGCCTCCAGCGTGTGATCGCTGTGGCCGATGGAATAGATCACCGGTTGCACATCTTCTGGCATAATCTATTTTCCGGGTGAACCTTGCTTGCCTCTTATAGTGGGCTCTGGGCGCCCTGTCAAGTGGGGCACCATCTACTCCGGGTGCCCGTTGCGCCGGATGATGTCCAGGATGGCGGTGCCGTAACGGGCCAGCTTCCTTGGGCCAACCCCCTTGATGTGGGCCAGCTCGTGTTCGTTTTGAGGTTTGAGGGTGGCCAGCTGGCGTAGAAGGGAATCGTGGGCCACGACATAAGGTGGCACATTGGCCTCTTGCGCCACTTGCCGCCGCCAGAGGCGCAAGGCCTCAAAGAGGACCAGGTCTAGCGTGCCCGTCGCCGCATCCTCGACCGGATGCTCCGCTGTGGTTGGGGGCTGGGAGGTGCGGCAGTTATCGCAGGAGGTGCAGCGGGCCAGCCCTTGCCCGCCGAGGTAGCTGCTGATGTGCCCATGGCGGCAGCGCGATGTTTTGGCATAGGCAGAGACCTCGTCAATGCGTTGTGCCGCAATGGTCGCGTAGCGGTCCAAAAGAGTTTGCACGCGGATAGAGATATCGGCGGGCGGGGGCCACACCTCCAGCAAGAGATCCCGACCGGCAGCGCGGTAGTGGAGCCAGCCACCATCGGCCCAGGCAAGCACCTGTTCCTCGATATCGGCCACGGGCAACCCCGCGGCCTGGGCCACGGCCAATAAATCCAGAGGGAGCGGATCCTCCGGCTGCAAGCGCGCCGCCGCAATAAAACGTTGCAGCGCGGCCTCGTTTGGCGGGGAAGGCTGCGAGGGATGGCCGGGTAACAGCTCCACCACCGCCGTGCGCGGCAGGTCGCAATGGCGGCGCAGCAGGCCGGCCTCCTCCAAAAGACTCAGTGCCACGCGCACAGAGGTCTCCTCGGCGGCGAGATCGCGCTGCAGGTCTCCCAGGGCCACGCGGCCCATGGACGCTCCGGCCAGCCGGCGTTTGACGGCCCTGTAGACGGTGCGCAGATCCTCCAGGGAAGGGATATCCCACTTGGCCCGGTTGGTGAGGGTGGCCCTTTCGCCAGGAGAATAGAGCAGCACGCAGCGGGCGGGAAGGCCATCGCGGCCCGCTCGTCCCACCTCTTGGTAATAAGCCTCAAGGGAGGAGGGCAAGTTATAGTGCAAGATGAAACGAATGTCGGCCTTGTCAATCCCCATACCAAAGGCCACTGTGGCCACCATCACCCGCACCTCTCCCCGCATAAAGGCGTCTTGGGCGGCGGCGCGCACGGTGCCATCGCCCATGCCGGCGTGATAATGGCCGGCGGCGATCCCCTGCTCCCTCAAGAGCGCAGCCAGCCTTTCGCTGCGCTCACGGCTGTTGACGTAGACGATGCCGCTGCCTGTTTCCGCCTGGCAAAGGGCAAGGAGATGATCCAGCTTCTCGCGGGCGTGTTTGACCTTAATGGTCTCCAGGTACAGGTTGGGACGGTAGATCTCGGCGGTGACGATGGCCATTTCGTTTGGAGTGCCCGGCGCGCCGATGCGTTGTATGATGTCATGGCGCACCCGTGGCGGGGCTGTGGCCGTCATGGCCAAAAGGGGAGGGTGGCCCAGCATCTCTCGCGCTTGGCCAATATACAAATAGTCGGGACGAAAATCGTGGCCCCAGATGCTGACACAGTGAGCTTCGTCAATGACCAGACGGCAGACTCCCGCCCGTCGCAGGGCGTGGAGGAAGGGAGGTTGGCGCAGACGTTCGGGCGCGGCGTAAACCAAGCGATAGTGGCCGGCCGCCACGCGCCGCAGGCGCTGGCGCAGCTCGTCGCCATCCAGGGCGCTGTGGATGGTGGTGGCCTGGGCCCGAAGGGCGGCGGGCAGGGAATCCACCTGGTCCTTCATGAGGGCGATCAAGGGCGAGATCACCAGCGTCACGCCGGTTTGATCCAGAAAGGCCGGGAGCTGGTAACAAAGGGATTTGCCACCGCCGGTGGGCAAGATGGCCAATACATCTTGTCCCCTGAGCACCGCGGCGATGGCCTCGGCCTGGCCGGGCAACAGACTCTCGAAACCAAAGAATCTTTTTGCGGCCTGCTCGATGCGCTGGCGTTCCTCCGCGAGTACGGTGATGGTTGAGGCCGTGGGCCGCGAACCCTCGTCCGGAACAAATCGGTCTTGAGCCGTCTGCTCTGTTTTTTCTGCGCGCACCTTGCAGGGAGCAAAGGCGGCCAGGGCAGCCCGCAGCGCAGAGAAATCTTGCCGATAAAGAGATTCTAGCGCCGCCTCCTGGTCGGTGGCGCGGTTCTGTTCGCCGCTGGCGTGGTAGTAATCGCGCAGACGGCGCAGGATATAGGCGGGCAGGCTGGCCCCTTCCACGGCGCTGCGTTCCAGGCGCACGGCGTAACCGCTGGCCGTCACCTGGTCGCCTTGGGCCTGGTACAGGCTGAGCAGACCCAAAAGATAGGCGCGGCTGTTGGGCCAACGCCTGCCGAGATGGGTGTAGGCTGCCAAAGCGGCCGGATAATCCCGCCGCGCGAGGTAAATGTCGCCCAGCAGATTCCAAACGGAAGGTTTGCTCTGGTCCTTCGTCAGCAGTTCCTGGGCGATGGTCAGGGCTTGGTCGCTATCCCCCAGCGCCAGGAGAATGCGCGCTTCGAGGGCGCGAGAGCTCAAAGACGTTCGCTGCTCTTGCCGCAGGCGCAGCGCTTCCAGGGCAGCGCTTGCCTCGCCGAGCCCCAGGAGGGCGCGGGCCTGGGCATCGCGCAAGGAAACATGTTTGGGTTTGAGGGGGATCCAGATGGCAAGACAATCCAGCGCCGCCTGGTATTGCTCCCAACGCAGGAGAAAGTTGAGCAGACGGCTGCGCAAGCCTGCGGGCAGCTGCTCGACATGATCGAGGGTGAGACCAAGTTGGGCAAGGGGATGCCCACCCATGTCATCTTCTGGCCGAGTCACCGATGGATCCTCCTCAGTTTTATCCTGTGCGGGTAGGCCGCAATGGGGTAGCTCGAAAACTTGGCCATCTGCTGAGATATAATAGCTGCCTTCATCGGCTCAACTGCCGTCCCCTTTTCACGGCGTGATCACCACCTTCAGGGTGTTGGCCGAATCGTCGCGCAAAAGGGCCAGGGCCTCGCCCAGTTGTTCCAAAGGCATGACATGGGAGACGATCTGCTCTGCGTCAACCCAGCCGTCGCGCAGCATCTGCAGGCAGGTGGGGAAGTAGAGCGCCGGCGAGGCAAAGGAGGCGCGCAGTTGCGCCTTGTTGAAATGAAAGTCGTCGGCGGCGATGGTGATGTGTTGTCCTTCGCCCCAAGCGATGCCGATGTAGGCCACGATGCCGCCATAGTTCAGCACTTCCAGCGTCTCGGGCAACACCCGCGGCGGCGCGGTGACCAGGGCGCGCTCCACCACGTGCTCGCGGCGGGGCAAGCCGCCGGCGGTGCGCCGGTGACGATAGGGGTATTGGGCGATGGGCGTCTCGCGGACGCTGAACACCTCGTCGGCGCCCAGGGCCTGAGCGGCCGCCATCCTGCGGCCGGCGGTGGTGTGGCAGGCGTAAACCCGCCCCGCCCCCACCCGGCGCGCCAGGGCCACCGTCATCAAGCCGATGGGCCCCAGCCCCACCACCAAGACGTCGTTACCCGGGCGGATCTCGGCGGTGTACACCAGATCCAGCGCCACACCCAGCGGCTCCACGATGGCCGCCTGCTTGAGGGTCAACCCCTCATAGACGACGGTAGCCTCCTCCGGGGCCAGGATGTACTCGGCAAAGCCCATGGTGGGGTTGCGCCAATAATTGGGGCCGACATTGCACAGATCCACCCGGCCGTCGCGGCAAACGTCACAGAAGCGGCAGAAGGAGCCGCTCTCCAGGACCACCTTGTCGCCCTCGCGGACGGTGCGCACCCCGGCGCCCACCTTGGCGGCGACTCCGGCCACCTCGTGGCCAAAGGGCATCCAATCCTTGGCCCCGCCCTTGGCGGTGTGCACATCGGTGCCGCAGATGCCGCAGGCCTCCACCTTGACCAGGATCCACCCCGGCTTGACCTCCGGCACGGGCACCTCTCGCAGGGCGATCTGGAACGGCGACTTGACGAACGCAGCGCGCATGGTAGCGGTCATGGTTCATACTCCTTACAGATTTTTCAGGTGCTGAGCGCCTTCACCGGTCCCAGCGGCGATCCGGCTGCCAGAAGCCCAACTTGGGCGTATTCCATTCCTCGGTGGGCTCAAAGAGGCCGGGGAAGCGCAGGTTGGCCGCGATCCCCTCATAGTTGAGGTCCACGCCCAGCCCCGGCTTCTCCGGCACGCGCACATAGCCCTCTTCGAGCAATGGTTCGGGCAGCCCGGTCACCAGGTCCTTCCAGAAGGGCAGGTCCAGGGCGTGGTTCTCCAGGGCGATGAAGCTGGGGATCGCCGCCGCGCAATGGACGTTGGCCATGAACCCGATGGGCGAGCTGGCGCAATGGAGCACCGTGGGCAGGCCATACCGTTCGGCATAATCGGCGATGCGTTTGGTCTCCATCATCCCGCCGGCGGTGAGAAGGTCCGGCTGGATGATATCAATGGCCCGCTTTTCGATCATCTCCCGCCAGCCATCCAAGAGGTAGATGTCCTCGCCGTTGAGGGTGGGCACGTTGATGGCCCTGGTGACCTGCAAATTGGCCTCCACGTCCTCCCAAGGCATGATATCCTCCATCCAGGCCAGGCCATAGGGTTCCAGCGCGCGCCCCAGGCGGATGGCATCCTTCACCGTGAGGGGGCCGAAATGGTCCACGGCCAGCGGGATCTCCCAGCCCACGGCCTGGCGCACGGCGGCGACGATCTCCGCCAGCCGGGCGATGCCCTTATCGGTGAGCTGGGTGCCCACGGCCGTGCCCCGGGCCACATGGCGCCGGCCCAGCTCGTACTCGTAGCGGGTGGGACTGCCCACCACGCCATCGGGCACATAGCCCTCCAGCGCCCGCAGGCCCAGGTCGAACTTGATGAAGGTCAGGCCCATGGCCTTGCGCTGGAGCACCCGTTCCACATAGCCCTCCGGCGTTGGCTCGCGGGGCGTGGGGGTATCGGCATAAATGCGAACGCGATCCCGGTACTTGCCGCCCAGGAATTGGTAGCAGGGGACGCCGTAGACCTTGCCCACCAAGTCCCACAGGGCCACCTCGATCCCCGAGACGCCGCCCCCCTCGCGCCCAGATCCCCCAAAGCGTTTGATGGCACGAAAGATCATGTCCACGTTGCAGGGGTTCTGCCCCAGGAGAAAGCTCTTGAATTGCAGGGCGTTCTCTTTGTGGCCGGCGTCGCGCACTTCGCCGATGCCATAGACGCCCTGGTTGGTGTCTATCCGCAGGATGGGGTAATCATAATTGGAACAGACCACGGCCAGGCGCATGTCGGTGATCTTTAATTCCGTGGGCCGCGAATAGGTGCGGATGGCATCCTCCACCCGACCGAGACGTTCTTCCTCTTCCTTTGCCATGTGGCTCCTTTCTTTGCGATGTTGTTTATATGTGTTCTCGCGTTTGCCCTTCCGCCGCACCCATGACAATCTGGGGCCTTGTGCCCGTAGGTCGAACGCCCACGAGGGGCTAGGCTACGGCACTGTGCCACCGTCGTCGCCCGCGAGGGGCTGGGCTATGGGCTTGCTGCACGGTCATTTGTGCCATAGCAGGTAGGGCTCGATCCGCCGATAGACCCGGTCGATCTCCCGCAGATCCTCGGCGTCCAGCGGGCGGGCCTGGTTACGCACGCGATGGTTTTTCAGCACGCCCCGGCGCACCATGATCTCTTTGGCGTAGGCCATGCCCATGAGCGCCTCCAACTCTAGCGCCGGCAGCAGCCGCTCGAACAAGTCCTCGGCCTGTGCCTGTTGGCCCGCGTCCAGCAGGTTCCAGATGTGCTGCACCACGTCGCAGAACTCGCAGGCGTGGATGCAGCCCACGGCTCCGCGGGCCCTCTCAGCCAAGAGATAGCGGCCACCGGCCCCGCCCATCACCCCCTCGATGGCCGGACAATGCTTGGCCACAAGGTTGCCGATGCTGCGGGTGCTGGGCATGACCTCTTCCTTGACCCAGCTCAACCCCTCGATCTCGCTGCAGAGCGTGACGATCTGCTCCGCCGAGAGGGCCAACGCGCCCACGTTCTGGATCCACACTGGGATACTCACAGCCTCGGCGATGGCCCGGTAATAGGCATAGATCGTCTCGAAATCGGGCCGCTGGATGTAGGGCGGCATGGCGATGACGGCGGCCGCCCCCACTTCCTGGGCGTAGCGGGCATAGCTCACGGCCAAGGGCGTGTTGACGGCGGCACAATTGGCCACCACCGGCACCCCCGCCGGCGCGCATTCTTCCACCGGCACGCGGATCATCAAACGGCGCTCCTCTTCGGAGAGCCATTGAAACTCGCTCACCAAAAGGGGGGTGCAGATCCCGCCCACGCCCGCCTCGATGCAGAAGCGCACCTCGGCGCGCAAGGCATCCTCGTCGATGCGGTCCTGATCGTCGAAAGGGGTCATGGGGATGGCAAAACTGCCGCGCCAATTCCTCTTCGCCATAGGGCCTCCTGCGGGGGAGTAGAATCGGGGCTATTGTAACCGCGTTGCCAGGTCGGGGGCAAATCGCTGTACATCGCGGCGCACCTGCAAGAGGGCCAGGTCGCGGCCTTTGGCCTCCAACATCACATCGAAGGGTCTTAGGCCCTCGGTGTGGCGCAGGAAGGTGATCCATTCAAATGGATTGACATAATCACTGTGCTCCGTCCAGGTGGGCGCTTTGAGGCGCGCCGTCCCCTCCAACGGGCGCAGTTCGGTGCGCGGGGTGGCGAAATGCACTTTAGGGGTCCTATCGGCGGGCCAGGTGGCCAGGGCCAGGGATAATGCCTCGGTCCAGGGCAGGTTGGCCGGGTTCAGCAGCCAGTGATGGAGGTAATCGAACACCAGGGGCACGCCGCAGGCGCGGTGGATGGCCAGCACGTCGGCCAAGCTGAAGCGATGGTCGTCGTGTTCCAAGACCACGCGCCGCCGCACGGCCTCCGGCAGGGCCTCGTAGCGGCGGGCAAAGCGCTCTCGTGCGGAGGCGGCATCGTCGTACACGCCGCCCACGTGTACCACGATCACCGCCTCGGGCCCTTGGCCCAGGGCATCCAAGAGGGCCGCCTGGGCCTGGAGATAAGCCTCGGAGCGCAGCCATTGCTCCTCGCTGGGGGCGCTGAACATGACCACGCTGTAAGGATGGAAGGAGAGCCGCAGGTCGTATTCCCGCGCCCATTGACCCACGGCCTCCAGTTCTGCCGCCCAGGTCTCGAGCTCGCGCCGGCGCTCCTCCGGCCCCAGCACGGCCAAAGGCGTGGCCACGCCGGAGTGCAGGCGATACATATGGATCTGGACCTGGCCCAAATAATAAAAAATGTCGCGCAGATAGGCCAGGTTCATGCTGAGCTGGGCGCCAGGCGTGCCCTGGCGGGGATCATACGCGGGTAAATCGGGGCGGCCCAGGATGCGCACAGAGAACCCAAGACGCATCTTGCTCCTTGAATGGCTGTTGGCCAGGGCATCTCAGCATAGGCGCGCCAGCGAACACTTGTCGGTAGCTGGGCAAGGCCATGCCCCATGACCGGATGGCGATCATGGGGCATGGACAAATTCTTGAAGATTCACCAGGGCTGCGCGCCGCTCCGGCCAAAGTTATTGCCCACATGGACCAGATCAAAAATGTTGACCCGGCCATCGCCGTTCACATCGGCGCGATACATGATCCACTCCGGATGGCAGCCATCGGGCGAGGGCTGCCATTGGGGATCGGTGGAGGCGAAGCCCAGCGCGCTGCCCACGAAGGTAAGGTCCAGGATGTTAATCTTTTCATCCGGCGGGCCGGGGATGCGCAACGGCGAAGGGCCTGGACACCCTTCGGCGCGGCTCACCTCGATCTGGGGGCCGATCAAATTGCCGCCCAACAGGGTGACGGTGCCCAGCTCCACCAGTTGCTCCTCAGGCACCACCAGGCTTTTGGCTGCGGGCAGGTAGCCCTCAAAGGTCGCCTGAAGGTCCAAGGTCTCGCCTGCGCCCACGGGGCAGGCAAAGAGGAAGGAGCCATCCGGGCCCGTTGTGGCCAACACCGTGTCGCCGCGTTTGATTTGGATGCCGCTATGGTTGGTGCGCCCTTGGAGCAACGCGCGTCCGGTCACCATGCGCCGGTTGACGGCCACCATCCCCCCCGCTCGGCGGTGGGCGATGGGGTTGCCCTCAGGATCGGTCAAAAGGGAGGAATGGAAGGCCAGAGCGGTGGCGCCCTCGTTGAGGCCCCGCAGGCGGAAACGGGCGATGGTGCCGCTGCCGCTGCGCGCCGGCGTGGGCGGATATTGGTTGATGGCGAAGCGGATGATGCCGATGAGGGGATCGGCCAGGTTCTGGGTGATGGTGACGGGCGTGAGGAAATCGCCCAGGCCGATCTGCACCCCCGGCGTGGCCGGGTCTTCGTCGAGCACTTCGACAATGCCGGCCGCATAGACCAGCTCAAACTGAATGCCGTAAAGGTTGGTGATGTCGGCGATCTTGACGGTAAGGGTCACCTCGCTGCCCGGCCCCATGCTGGTGGCCTCCGGATCTATATACAGCAAGGGAGCCGGCGTGGTGGTGGGCGTCACTGTGGGCGAGCCGGTGGGCGTGGGGGTGAGGGTGGGGCCGCCGGGCGTCACCGTGGGCGTGACCGTAGGGAGCTGCCCTTGCACATAGACGATGCCATCATGGCTGACGCTGATGAAGGACACCCCTTCCCGGTCCACCAAGATGACGTCAATGAAGGCAAAGGGCGAAGAGCCCTCGGCGAGGGCGGTAAAGTTGATCCGCGCCAGCTGCCCCCCGCTGACGCCATGCTGGCCGGTGAAGCTCAATTTCGCGCCGTAGGTGATGACGCCCGCCGTCGTATCCACGATGTTGGTCAGGGTGTACCAATCCATGCCGGCAAAGATATCTCCCGGCGCGATCTGCACGCCCGGGTCGGCCCCGTCATCATGGATGCTGAGGATGGCGGGGTCATAGGTTAGGCTCACCCAGGCACCAAAGAGCTCCGTGGCGTTGGCGATGCGGATATCCACCCAGCCCGTTTGGCCCGGCAGCAGATATTGGGAGGCGGGCGAGATGGATACCTCCACCGCGGAGGCTGTGTGGACCAAGGCCATGAGCGGCGTCCCCAGGATCAGTGGGAAAAGCGCTAGAACCACCCAAGCCAATGTTTTGAGACGCTGCATGGTGATTGCCACCCCCTTTATGCCCAAGAATCGGACGGCGCAACAGCCCCACCGAGAGGGTGGGAAGAGACTCAAGGCCCGGTGAAACGCACCACCAGCCGGGGCGCCAGGCCGTAGGACCACCAATACTCCGAGGAGGCGTAGGTGTATTCCACCGAGGTGGCCCCCTCCGCCTTGAGCAGGACGCCCTGGTTGCTGCTGGGATCCGCCACCCAAGCGCGCACCAGGTCGGTGATATCCAGCTCGTGCCAGGCGTTGATGGTGTTCACCAGCACGGCGCCGGAGGCGGTCCCTGCCCGGTCCGTGCCCACCTGGTTGCAGCCGGCCGAGCCCCAAGGGGTGGCCGAGGTGGCCAGGAACCAGGTGGCCTGGCCCTCGGCCCAGGGCCGCAACACTTGGTAGGCGGTGATGGTGGTGCCGCCGGGGTTGCTTTGGCTCAGGGCGTAAAGCCCCAGCTTGGCCTGGATCACGTTGGCGCCGGCGGGCAGGGCAGAGAGATCAAACCGCAACAGGGCCGAGCGGATGTTCCCCTGGCGGATGGCCAAGGTCACATTGTTGCCATAGTTATTGTTCGGCTCCCACTGGCTGATGTGGGTATCGGTGGTGCCGGTGTAATCGAGATACCCTTGCTGGAAGATCATCTCCTGGCCGCTGATGGTGGTGGGCGTGGCGGTGGGTGTGGGCGAGGCTCCCGGCGTGACGGTGACCGGCGTGTTGGTCGGCCCCACGGCGCCCATGATATATTCCACCATGAGTTTGGGCCTCAGGTTCTGGACGCTGTACTCGCTGCTCCAGAAGCTCATCTCCACGGTGTTGCCTGTGGCGATGAGGAGCATGCCATGGTTGGGCCGCGCTCCGCTCACCCATTGCTGCACCAGGTTGGTCACGTCGAAATTGTACCAGGTGTTGATGGCCGAGACCACTTTGCTATCGCTGGGAGTCGCATCGCGATCTTGGGTGGTGTCTTCGGCGCCGCCCAAGGTCCAGTTGGTGGTGTTATCGGCCTTGTTCCACGTCACTTGCATCTCTTGCCAGGGACGTTTGAGCCCGTAAACCTGGGCGGTCATGTTTTGGGCATGGCTCTTGTAGTGGCTGGTGTACAGCTGCAGGCGGGCGTTCAGGATCGTCGCCCCGGCCGGGATGCTGGAGACGTTGAAATAGATGATGGGACGTTTGACGCCTGCGGTGCGGATGGAGAGCGCCCCCGCGTTGCCAAAGTTGCTCGTCGGCTCCCAAGAGGTCAGGTAGCTATCGTAGCAGCCCTCGTACTCGCCCTCTTTGTATTGGAAGACTATGACCACCGGCGTGGGCGAGATGGTGGGCGTGGCCGTGGGCAGGCCCGTCTGCGTGGGCGTGGGGCTGATGGTGGGCGTGTCCGTCGCTGTGGGCGTCGCCGTGGGCTGCAAGATCTCGCAGACGATCAGCTGTACGTCATCTACGAAAAAGCTGGTCACCTGGTCGCCATCGGTGGTGGCCTCGAAGGAGATGCGGATGGTCTGGCCCACGTAGGCGCTCAGGTCGAACTCGGCATATTGCCACATGCCGGCCACCGAGCCATCGCTGATGACCTGGAGCTCCTGCAACAGAGCGCCGCCGGTATTGCGGATGCGCACCCGCAGAAAATCAAAAGCATGGGTGGGTTCTTCGGTCACCATGCCCCACCAATAGCTGAGCAAGACCTGGGTCACCTCATCGGGCGCGGCGCGGGAGGGGATGGTCACCTCTTGGTAAAGCATGTCGTCGGCGTTGTTATAGCCGCCCAACCAGGCGCTATAGAGGCCGGTGTGCATCTCCACCGAAGTATAGACCACGTTGGTGCTGCGCACCCAAGGGGGCGCCTCGTTGCCGGCGCGGGTCTCAAAGCCACCGTTTTGGATCACATCGTGGCAGACCGGCGTGGGCGTGGCCAAGGCGCCGGTGGGCGAAGGGGTCAACGTCGGCGAGACGGTCGCCTCCGGCGTGAAGGTGGCCGTGGGCAAGGTGCCCGTCACCGTGGGGGTGGCGGTGAGGGAGGGGGTGAAGGTGGGCGTGGGCGAGAGGCTGGCCGTGGGCGTGAGGCTGGCCGAGAGGGTGAAGGTGGGTGTGGGCGTGGTGGTGGGCGTGCCGGCCAACACCTCCACCTGGCCATGCTCCAAAAGGCGCGGGATGCCCGTGCCGCTGTGGTTCACCAACTGCACTTCAGAAAGGGTGATGTTGCTCATCCCCGGCGTCACCCCGCGGAAGACGATCCAAAACAGGATGCCGGTGCCGTCAAAGCCCCAGAGGTGGCTGCTATCCAGATAGCAGACCATCTGCACCTGGCCAAAGATGCCGTCATCCTGGACCTGGTTCTGCAAAACTTGGACCGTAAAGCCATCAAAAGCGTTGCCCAGATAGACCTGGATGCCAGGGAGCCCCGGATCGGCATCCTCCGCATCCAGCCGGGCGCCGTTGTAAGTGAGGCGAATATCAAAGCCAAAGAGGTCTTGGACGTTGACCACCTCCACCTGCACGATGGTGGTGTTCCCCGCCGCCACCTGCTGGCTGGCGGGCACGACGCGCACCAGCACGGGCGGCGTCGGCGTGACGCTCGGCCCTGGGGTAAAGGTGGCCGTGGGCGAGACGGTGCGGGTGCCGGTGGGCGTGGGCGTGGAGGTGTGGGTGACCACGTCCACATCAGTCTGGCCGGTGCCCAAGTTTACAGGGATGCTGGTGCCGTCCTGCTCGCAGAGGATGACCTCGATGAAGGAGAGGGTGGCGTGCCCGATGGCCAGCCCCTGCAAGGGGATGGTGGCGATGATGCCGCTACCGTTCTTGCCCACCGTGCTGGCGGTGATGGAGATGATATATTCGATAAAGCCTGTGGCGTTGTTGGCGTTGTTCTGGATTAAATAGGTCTCAAAACCGCTGAAAATATCGCCCGGTTGGATCTGCACATCCGGCACCGTGGGATCGGCGTCCACCACCTGCGCGAGGCTGTTGGGGAAGGCAATACGGACCTCCACCGCGTATAGGCCCTCGACGTTTTCCACCATGATGTGGACGTTCCGCTGCAGCCCGATGCCGATCTCCACCGGGTCCGGAGCGAAATATACCCTGGCCGTGGTGGCGGCCCGCACACCCAGCCCCTTGGCCGGCGACCAACCGCCGGCCAAGCCGGAGAATGCCACAAGCAGGGCCAGCGCTACAGCCGCCATGCTTCCCAGGGAGCGGGCGGCTAAGGCGAGGTGAGGCAGAGATCGTCTCATGTTTCCCCCCATTCTAGGGCTTGGCGCTCAAGGTGAGCGGCTCGCTCGCGACACGCAGGGCGTTGGCATTCCGGTCTGCCAAGAGGACCGTCTCCCATTCCAGGGTGGTGGTGCCCTCCCCCACGGCGATCACCGGGAAGATGGCCACCAGCGCCCGGCCCTGCACCGGTTGCGCAGGATTCAAGAGCGTGACGGCGAAATCAATGCGGCCTTGTGCGTTATCGGCACGGTTCAGGGCCACAAAACTGGAAGTTTTGGGAAAGGCGTTCCCCGCCCGGATCTGCACGCCGTCGAGATCCGGATCCATGTCCTTCACTTGGAGTATTTTCGGGTCAAAGCGGAGAGACACTTGGGCGCCGTACAGGTCGCGCACGTCCTCCAGCACCACCTCCACCAGCACCGGCGTGGCGCCCGTCACCGTTTGGTTTGCGGGCCGCAGGAGGGCCTTGGCGGCGGGCAAGGAGGCGGGTAGCGGCGTGGGGGTGGGGTCGGGCATCGTCGGCGCAGACGCGGGCGTCGGCGTGGCCGTGATGAGAGCGCCCCCTGCCAAAGGCTTGGTCCCCTCGTCGGTGGCCATCGCCGCCGGCCCTCCGGCACAAGCGGCGCAGAGGGTCACACAGGCCACCAACGCGGCCAGGCCCATCCACCGACGCAACACGTTCTTTTTCATCCGTTTCTCACCGCAAGGAAGGTGATTAGGGTGTTTTTTTCTTGCGCGATGGCCGCGCCCCATGGCCCGGGGCGCGGCATGGTCTTCCCAGAGTCGGGCGTCGCCGCTAGCGGCGACGCCCGAACCACAACGTACTCAGTACCACGGACTCGGCGCGATGCGCCCAAAGTTGTTGCCCACCAGCACCAGGTCAAAGATGTTGACCATGTTATCCTCGTTGATATCTGCCCGGTAGGTGAGGATGCTGGGATCGCAGATATCAGGCCCCCACGGGTCGGGCGGGTTGGTCTGGAAGAACCGCGCGCCCACGAAGGTGAGGTCGAGCACGTTGACCCGGTTATCGGGCGGGCCGGCCACCGTCATGGTGACCACGGCCGGGCAGGTGGGCGGGCCAGGGGTGGTCACCGTCACCTGCGGGCCGATGGCGTCGCCGCCCAGGAGGGTGACGTCGCTCAGGGTGATGGTCCCGGTGACGTTGACCGTGACCAGCTTCTCCGCATAGAGGTAACCATCCTTGGCGATGCGCAGCAGGAAGCTCTCCCCTGTGCCCACCGGCGGGCAGAAGCTATAGCTGCCGTCCGCCGCCGTCGTGCCCAGTAGCTGGCTGCCGTGGTAGAGCTCGGCGCCACCCGTGGCCGTTGTGGGCCGCCCTTGCAGGTAGGCCCGGCCGACGATGGCGCGATCCAGCACCGTCACGCTGCCATCCAGCTCGTTGTGCGGGATGGGCGTAAAAGCGGGGCTGGGCGTGTTGGAGAGCAACGCATAGGTGATGGTGATGGGTGAGGTGCCCGGGCCCACGGCGCGGAAGCGGATGGTGTAGAGGGTATAATCGCCCCACAATCCCGTGGGCTGCGAGAGCAGCGTGGCCACCACCCGCACCAAGCCCGGCGTGGCATAGTCCTTGATGGTCCAGGCCACCGGCACGCCCAAGCCAGTGTTCTCTTGGACGCCTTCCACGGCCAGGATGTTCTCATCGTACTCCACCACGATCTCCCAGCCTTGGAGGTCGGCCACGTTCTCCACCCGGATGGGCACATCCACCGCGTCGCCGCAGTAGATATCCTCCTCCGGGCTCTCGGCGATCACCGCTGCGACATAGGTCACATGCCGCAAGGGGAAGGGATCATGGAAGTGGTCGTAGACCCAGGCGGTGTTGGTGATGATCCCCGTCGTCTGCAGGGTGATGGTCACCCCGAAGGTGATGGTCACCCGCTCGCCGGCAGTGATGGTGCCGCTCCAAAGGATGCGGTTGTTGCCGCTATCGTAGGAGCCCGAGCCGGAAGAATAGGCGAGGGTCCCCGAGATATACTGGGTGCCGGAGGGGATCGTATCCGTCACGTTGACGGTGGCGTCCTGGGTGCCGTTGTTCACCAGGCTGATGGTGTAGGTGAGGACACCGCCATAGCCTCCAGAGTTGCTGGTGGCCGTCTTGGTCGAGTCGTAGAGCCACGGCTCGGAGCGCACGGTGGTGGTGACGGTGCGATAGTAGTGGACGCTGTTGGCCAAGAGGTCCGCCGTATTGGTGATGATCGTCCCGCTGGTCAGCGGCGAGGTGATCTCCACCCGGAAGCGGATGGTGGCCGATTCACCCACCCCCAGCGAACCGGACCAGCTAATCCCAGAGCCGGTGAAGGTGCCCGAGCCCAGGGTATAGGTCAAGGATTGGGTGACGTAGCTGGTGTTATCCGGGATCAGGTCGCTCAGGGTGACGTTGGCATCCCGGTTACCGCCGTTGTGCACATAGATGGTGTATTGGAGCTGCTCGCCGGGCTCGGCCACGTCCTTATCCACCGTCTTGGTGGAGGTGCGGAGGTTGGGCCCGGTCAACACGGAAGTGTTGGCGCCGATCTCGAACGGCGGATGGTACCCGTCGTTGATGGTGGCCCGGTTGGTGATCAGGGTGCAGGGGATCTGCCCCTCATTGATCTGCACCTGGAACGAGATCCACACCGAGGGGCCAACTTGAGCTTCTACAGGCCCCTGCCAGTAGATGCAGTTGGTCTGGGCATTGTAGTAGCCGCTGCCCGCCGAGTAGATCAACGAGCCGGGCACATAGGTGGTGCAGGCCGGGATACAATCGGTGATGACCACGGTGCCGTTGGAATCGCCGGTGTTGTTGAGCACAATGGTGTAGGTGACGATATCCCCGGCCAAGGCCATGTTAGGCTCCGAGGACTTGGTAGAGCTGGTCAGGCAGGGGGCCGATTGGATGGTCGTATCGGCATAGAGCACCGTCTCTGGCACCGTGCCCTCATAGACGTAGGCGATGTTGCGGACGAGGGTGCCATTGTCAATCACCGGATCCAGGGTCACCTTGAAGGTGATGGTTACCGGCTGGCCAAGCAAAACGGTCCCTTGCCAGCGGATGCCCCGGTTCTCCGTTACGGTATAAGATGGAGATCCGGCCACCGTCACCGAGCCCATGCTGTAGGTGGTGTGGGCCGGCGCGGTATCGCTGACGACGATGGTGTGGGCATCGGCGATGCCGTTGTTGCGCAGGACGATGGTGTAGGTCAGCTCCTCGCCGGGGGCTGCCGTGGCCTTATCCACCGACTTGGTGGAGCGGGTCATGTCGGCAGCGTCGATGGAGAAGCGCACCGTGGCGCCCGTCTGGTCGGGGTTCTCGCCCTCGACTTCGAGCTTGACGCCGTACTGCAGCGTCTTGGCGCTGTTATCTGGGGCGCCGGGGTCCCAGTAAGGATAGGAGGACCACTTGTCCCAGAAGTAGGTTGTGGCGGCCAAGGGGCCGAGGACGTTGGGCAGGCCGCCGCCATCGGTCAGGGTGTTGGCGTAGGTGGGCGCCGAATGGCGGAAGGTGGCGTCCAACATCTGCACCCGGGTGCGCCAGGGCGCGCCGGACCAGAGCTGGAGCAACGGGTCCGGATGGGAGTCAAGGGCCAGGAGGAAGCCTTCGCCCGGATGGCGCAGGACGTCGTTATCGCCATCTTGGTAGATGGGGTTGACGTACCAGATCAAGAGACCTGGATTGTAACGGAAATACTCGGCCTTGCCGGTGGCCAGGTTGGTCATGTTGTAGGCCTCTTGCAGGCCCACATCAAAGCCGGCCAGGTCGTTGCGCCACTCCACCAGGTAGTAATGTTCCGAGCCGTAAGCTTCGCGGCGCGGGAAGCGGGTGGAGATCCAGGTATAGGCGCCAGCGCCCTGGGGCGGACCGCCGGCGGAGAGCTCCACATCGTCCCTCCAGGTGACCACGCCATCCTGGATCAGCTCGAAATCATCCAGGAACCAGCCCAGCCCCTCGATGGTGGCATCGCGCACAAGGTTGAAGCGGATTTCCTGGAGGGTGCCTATATAAGGGGTGAGGTTCACCGTCTGTTGCACCCAGCCACCGGAGCTGCCCGTCACCGTGATCACCCGCGTCCAGGTGGATCCGTCATAGACCTCAAAGTAGCCAAAGTCAAAGTTGGTCTCCAGGTCATAGTTCTGCCAGAAGCGGAACTGGAGCGAGCCCGTCGCCGTGATCTGCAGCGTGTGGGTCAAGAAGCTCGGTGAGGTCATATCCCCCGGATCGGGCGCCTGGCGCATCCAGTTCCCCGAATGAGGCGTGACATAGATGCGCGTGGGCAGCTCGATCTTGAGCGCCTTGTTGGAGGCGCTGGGCGTCTCCACTTGCGCCAGGTAGATGCTGGCCGGCATCATGCTCAAGTCCCACACGGCCGGCGAGAGCCAACCGAGACGGATGCGCGCCCAGGCCGGCATGCTGGCCGGCCGGGTGCCCAAAGGACGCCCCAACCAGCAACCCTGGGCCATGGGGTCCCAAAAGGCCGGCGAAGCCTCGCCCACGCCGCCCAGGTCTTGCTGGGGCCAGTCCATGTCGTAATAGACATCCCCGCCGCTCCGCACGTTCCAGGTATCGGGCAGGCCAAAGAGATGGCCCAGCTCGTGCACCCAGACGCCCAGAGGCGAATCCTCGGCGACGACGACAAAGCTTTGTACGTAATATGCTGTGTCTGGGATCAGCACCGGCGTGGCCAGGGTGCCACGGGTGGACCAGATGGCGTCGTCGCCCAAGGCGCCGCCGCCGGCCTCCTGGCCCTTGCCCGCATGGACGATGACAAAATAGTCGATGATATTGTCGCCGTTATTGTCATAGGCGGCCCAGCCGCCGGCGGGGGTCCAGCCGGCCAACGTGCTGACCGTATCGCTGATCAGGCGCGCCAGGTCGCCGGGCAGGTTGTTATCCACGCCGCCGGTGGGGTCGTCATCACCGTACCAAGCGGCGGTCCCGGGTAACGTGGACCAATCGTGGATATCGCCCACTAGGTCGTACCCCGTAGGCGAGGCGCCCCAATCCGAGGCCTCGCGGAAGTAGCGCCGCAAGGACCAGGGGTTGGTATCGGAGAAGAGCAGCGTGTTATAGTGGGCCAGGTTAAAATCCTGCACCCAATAATCGGTGTTGTTCTCCGTGCTGGGCTTGGGGATGTTGTTGTGGGCCAGGTCGCCATAATCCACCAGGGCCACCAACAAGCGGTTGTTGATCGGCGGCGCGTTCAGTTTTGCGCCGGTGGGAGCGGCCTTGTCCAAACCGGGGCTTGCGACCTTGGGATCCAGCTTCAGGGCCAGATAGCGGCTCAAGGCTTCCTTGGCCTCGGCCTCGCTCAGGGCCGCGTCCAGGGTAAAGCCGGGCCGCCCCGTGGAGGCTTTGCGCAGTTGGGCCAAAAGGTCGGGCCGCGGAGGCACATGCTGCAGCGCCACCGCCTCCTGTGGCTCTTCAGCGGCGGCCACCGGGGCAATGCCCATCACCACCAGGGCCACCACCATCCAGATGCAGAGCACCCTATATAGATGACTCATCCTTCGCTCCTTCTCTTGAACGACTAGAATTGACAAGAGCACAGCGCGTTTCTCGCTCAAAACTCTATCGCCCCCAATAGACATCACCCCCTTCTTGAACATCCGCCAAGGTCGGCGGCGATGGTGCCAAGAAACTCAGCGACGGCATAGGACCAAGGGCAAGTAAAGCCGCTTCAAGTAACCGTTGACGGCGAACAAGCCCCCGTTCCACGTGGTGTTGAATGGACTGCCGGTGTATTGAGAAAGGCCGGAGTAGCGCGGATCGGTATCGAAATAGACACGGCTCAGCCCGCTGTTCTTGCCCCGGAAGGTGATCTGGCCCAGGTTGCCGGGGCCGTTGGCGGGCTGGTCGGAGACGATGATGATGGCATAGTTGATCACCCCTGTGGCGTTATCGGCGTTGTTCTGGGCCTCCAGCGTGTTACGCCGGGCAAAGATCTCGGCGCCGCCGATTTGCGTGCCCGGCTTGGCGGGGTCGGCATCCACCACGGTGAGCACGTTGGGGTCGAAATGAATGCGATATTGGGCGCCACTGATCCCCGGCGCGATGCCCACTTTGATCGTCACCGTCACCAGCTCACCTGTGACGATCTGGGCGCTGCTGGGCTCCAGCCACACCCACACCGGCTGGTCCCAACCGGCCACGCTTGGGGCGGCTTGGATGGCCGAAGATGGCAACAAAAGAAGCGCTCCGCCGATGAGCAGCCCCACCATCAAGAGCGCCAGCAAGAGCGTGGCGGCGAGGCTGCGCGGATCCGAGCTGCTACGTGGGGACATGGTGCTGGGCTCCTATTCTAGCGCCGGCCCTGAGGGCTCGGGCGCTTTGACGAATTCCTTCATCACCAACGGAATGCACACCGGCTGCGGCCCGGTGGGGCTGGGCGTCACCGTGGGGGTGGGAGAGACGCCGGTGCAGATCTCGATCTGCACGTCATCTAGGAAAAAGCTGCTAAAGTTCGTCGCGTCGCCGGCCATGCGGAAATGCAACACCAACGTCTGCCCCGCGTAGGGCAAGAGGTCGACGCTGGCCCGATGCCAGATGCCCGGCTGGCTGCCATCATCGTGGGTGGCGAGGGTGGCCACCAGTTCGCCGGTGGGCCGGCGCAACTCGACATAGAAAAAGTCGTGGGGATGGTCGGTTTCGGTGGTCTCCACGTACCAGGCGTAGCTCAGGGTGGCCGTGCTGAGCCCCGCAGGTAAGGTAAAGGCCTGGGAAACCCCGTCGGTGGCGTTATCGTAGCCCCCCAACCAGATGGACCAGGAGCCGTCGAAGGCAAAGCGATCGGTCAAGGAGGCGTAGGCGGCCAGAAACCAGGGTGGCGCCTGGCCATCGGCCCGCTCCTCAAAGCTGCCGTTCTCCAAGATGTGGCAGCAGGAGGGCGTCGCCGTGGGGGTGGGCGTCGGCACGGTGGGCACGGGGGTGGGCGTGTCGGTGGGCGAAGGCGTGGGCGTGATGGTGGGTGTGTCGGTGGGTGTGGGTGTAGGTTCCAACACCCGCACTTGGCCATCCACCCAGCCGCAGGGGATATCCCCCGTCTGGGGGTTGGCCATCAACGTATCGCCGTAAAAGGCGAGGACGGTGGTGCCGCTGCTCTTGGCGTGGAAGGTGATCCGAGCCACCGACCAAGCTCCGCTCACCCCCGTCTGCTCCCCCGTCAGTGAGAGGGCATAGATGAGGGTGCCGACGGCGTTGTTCGCTTCATTGCCGTGGGGCGGTCGGTAGGTGGCATAGCCCAAGAAGAGGTTCCCCGGCTCGATCTGCACGCCCGGCGTGGCCAGGTCGGTATCCAACACTTCCACCAAGGCGGGATCCCAGCGGAGGTGCACCTCCACGCCGCCCAGCCCCTCCACCGCGGAGGTGCGGATGGTCACTTGGCCCGTGCCGCCGGGGGGAAGCTCCAGGAGAGGAGGATCAAGGTAGTAATAGGGTGTCGGCGAGACGGCCAACTGGGGTGCCGAGGCCTGGGCGGCCGGGGGAGCGGTCAGCCCCTCGGCCATGGCCCAGGCGCCCAGCAACAACATGCCTCCCGCGAGCACCAGGGCCATCAGCCCTTTGCACCACAGAGATGACCTCGCTTTCACCCTCTGCTGCGCCTCTGGTGATGGTGTCTCCTGTGTCATAGGCCTCCTCGATCGCCCCCGAGAACTTGCTTTGGCCGGAGCTTGGCGGATGCTACCATAATGGGCTGAGCGCGTCAACCCCAAGACAAGGCGACGCAACGCACAACGTAGCGCACTACACCGATGATGACGTCCTGAGGGGCAGAGAGATACGGCCCCAGGACGATTCTTCAGCAAACCCGAGGCTGTTTTGTCACGGCGCGGCGCCGGCGCTATACTGGGCACGCCGAGATTTACGCTGTCTTTAGCTTTGCCTTGAAATTCCAACGTCGAGGGCTGCAAGCTGCGCGGAGGGGAGGACTATGCAGACCAAGACCAATGCCATGCGCGTTTTGGAGGCCAAAAAGATTCCCTACACGGCCCATTATTTCTCGCCCGAGATCCATTCCGCCGAAGGGGTGGCCCAGGCCGTGGGCGTGCCGGCGGAGCGGGTGTTCAAGACGTTGGTGGTGCTGCCCGGCGAAGGGCGGCCGCTCTTGGCCATCGTGCCGGGCAGCGCTGAGCTGGACCTGAAGAAGCTGGCCCAGGCCACAGGCGAGAAAAAGCTGCGCATGGCCACCCAGCGGGAGGCCGAATCCCTGACCGGCCTGTTGGTGGGCGGCATCTCGGCGTTGGCGCTGCTCAACAAGGGGTTTCGCGTGGTGGTGGATGCCTCGGCCAGCCGCCACGAGCGCATCCTGGTCAGCGCGGGGCAGCGCGGGATCAATTTGGAGCTTGCGCCCCAAGATCTTGTTGCCATCACCCGGGCCCGGCTGGCGGATATCGCCCGCCCATCCGATGCCGCGGCATAGGATGCTGGGCTACGGGGCGGGGATAGCAAGATCGATCCGCACCTCGGTGTCCTTGGCCTCGGGCGTCACCGTGAGGGGCACCTCCACCCGCGCCGTGTACAAGAGGCAAATGTCATCCCCTTGCGGACAGTAGTAGAGGGTCACCTCCCCCTGCAGCTCCCCTTTCCCCGGCGCAAACATGGCCCGCTGGTGCAGCGGGAAGGTCGCTCCGGCCAAAGGAATTTGCTGGTCCTCCTCGGACAGGCGCATCAGGGGCGAGGTGGAGCGCCAACGGAAAAGGGAGGGGGCGGCGGCGTTCACCTTGTAGCCCAAGGGCAGATCCACCTCCAGGCGCACGCTCCCCGGGCCGGGGCGCACCTCTTGCGGCGAGAGGCGCAATAAGGGCAAGGTGGTGGCCTCTTCTCGCTGGCGGAGCAGGCCCTGGGCATCGTGCAGCTCCAGCGTGGTCACCTGGCGGCTGTGCAGGTCGGCCACGCGGATGGCGTGGTTGTTGGTGTCGGCGATGTAGAGCCTCCCGCCCGCCGCGGCCAGGCCCCCCGGCTCGTAGAACTGGGCCTCTGGGCCATCCCGCCGGCCGGGTTGGCCGGTGCCCAGAAGGGTCTGGATGGTGGCTTGGGCCAGATTGAGGCTCTTGATCTTGTGGTTGTACGTATCGGCCACGTAAAGGGTGCCCCGGTACCAGGCCACCCCCAGGGGATGTTGCAGCCGGGCCGTGGGCCACGGGCCGTCCACGTCGCCGAAATCGAACAGCCCCTGCCCCACCAAGGTGCGGACCCTCCCCGACGCCCCCACATCGGCCGTGCGGATGGCGCTGGCCTCGCTATCGGCGAAATAGAGCTGGTGGCCATCGCTGGTGATGCCGCTGGGCTGGGCCAGGGCCGCCCGGGCCAAGGGGCCGTCCAAGAGGCCCTCGCGGCCGCTGCCGGCGTGGGGGGCCAAGGTGCCTTGGGCCAGGTCATACACCCAAAGCTGGTGCAGCCCGGCCATGGCGATGTAGAGCTTTTCGCCGACGATGACCAGGTCCCAAGGCGAGTTCAGACGCGGGCGGCCGTGGGCATCTTGGGCGCCCCAATAGCCATAGTTCCCGTCGCCGGCCACCGTGCGCACCGTGCCGGAGCGCAGGTCGGCCAGGCGCAGGGCGTGGTTCTCGGTATCGGCGATGTAAAGTTGATCCTCCCGCAAGGCCAGGCCCTGGGGCTTGGCGAAACGCGCCTGGGCAAAGGGACCATCGGCAAGGCCCCGCGCGCCGCTGCCGATGACCGCCACCACGTGGCCCTCCAGAGTAGTGACGATCACCCGATGATGGTTAGAATCGGCGATGAACAGCCGGCCGCCGGTTTCATCGGCCAGGACCTTGCCGGGGAAGCTGAGCCAGGTGGCCGAGGCCTCGGCCCGTTCCAGCAAGAGCTCCAGCGGGCGGGGATCCAACGCACCCTCGGCGGTGTAATGGGCGATGGCCTCGGCGATGAGCCCGTCAAAGGCCTCGAAAACCCCCTCGCCCGAATGGGCCGCCAGGACGTATCCCTTGGGGTCGATCAGCACTGTCGTGGGCCAGGCGCGGACGGCATAGGCGCGCCAGACGCGGAAATCCCGATCGTTGAGCACGGGATGTTCCAGCTCGTAGCGCAGAATGATCTGGCGGATATTGGCCGTCTCGCCCTCGTTGGCGAATTTTGCCGAATGGACGCCGATAACCACCAGCGTGTCGGGATAGCGCGCCTCCAACCGCTTGAGATCGGGGATGATGTGCATGCAGTTGATGCAGCCATAGGTCCAAAAATCCAACAAAACCAATTTGCCGCGCAACGCCGCCAGGGAGAGAGGGCGGCCGGTATTGAGCCACTCGGCGTCGGCGGGGAATTCGGGGGCGCGGATATTGCCATAGTAATTGCGACGTGAAGCCATGGGCCAACTCCCTTCAACCTTGCATGGATGCTGCCCCATTATACCACGATATGTTTATTTTGTAAATAGATTTACTAAATAATTCTCACCGTTCAGCGACGGCGGGCGCCGCGGGCGCTTTGGACCAGGTAAAGGAGGCCGCCCACAAGCCCGGTGACCACGTTCAAGGCGTAAAAGAGGAGGGACATGGCCACAGCCTGGTCGGGCGGCACCCCCGCCTGGCCAAACAGGAGGAGATAGCCCCCTTCGCGCACCCCTAGCCCGCTGATGGAGATGGGCAGGGCCAACAGCGTGGAGAGCAAGGGCACAAAGAGGAAAAAGTATCCCGGCCCCAGCCCCACGCCCATGCCACGGGCGATGGCCATATTGACGCCGATGAGGCTGAGGTTAAAGATGAGGGACCAGCCGGTGGCCTCTCCCAAAGCGGCCCCGCCGTAGTGGGCGAAGGACTGCGCAAAAGCGTTCACCTTCTCCTGAGAGCGGAGGCGGCGCAGGAGGGCCGAGCGCGTCGCCAGGGCTTCCCACAAGGGCCGGTTGAGGCAGAGCCAGCCGGCCAGGATAGTGCCGGCCGCCAGCCCCACCAGGAGCAACGGCACCGTGGGCGGGACCAGGTGCCAGCTCCAGGGCAGAGCGGCCAGGGCCATGAGCAACAGTACCAACAGCCCCAAGATGCGATCCAGCAGCACCGTGGAGACCGAGATGGCGGCACCGGGGCCATCCTGGGCCAACTCGTACATCTTGACCACATCGCCGCCGAACCCGCTGGGCAAGAAATTATTAAAGAAGGTGCCCACATAATACAGGGCAAGCAACCTGCCCAGCGGCACCCGCGCCCCTTGGGCCACCAACAGTGCCCGCCAGCGGCAGGCACGCACCAAGATCCCCCCTTGGTACAGGGCCCAGGCCAGCAGAAGCCAATCCCAGCGGGCCGTGGCCAGGGTGCGCCCCAGGGCGGTAAAATCTACCACCCGCACCACCAGGGCCAAGAGGGCAAGGGTCACGATCACCTTCAAAAAGTTGCTCAGTCGCTTGCTCATCGCTTGCCTTTGAGGGGGCGCAGCCGCCCCAGCGCCGCCTTGCTCAGTGCCTGCCCCAAGGCCAAGGCTCGGATGGCATCTTGGCGCACCACGGCCTTGACCAGGATCAAACTTGCCCCGTAGACCGCTCCCCCCAGGGGGATAATGGCCCAAGGGGAGGCGGCGCGCCCCAGCCACAGGACGAGGGTCATCGCCAGGCCGGCCAGCAAGGGCCGCGCAAGGGAGCGGAGCAAAGGAAAGCGGCGAAATTGTCCGCCGAGCACGAGGGCTAGGATCACGCACAGCGTCAGCTCGCCCATGAGGAGCGCCAGGGCCGGCCCCAAGGGGCCGAGGCGCGGAGTGAGCCAGAGCAGCAGGGCCAGGATAAGGATAGTGGATACGGCCCGTCCCCACCCCAGGGCCTTTTGGCGGTGCACGGCGATGGCCAAGTTGGTGAACAGGGTGTTCAAAAAGGTGAGCACGATCACCACGCTCAGGGCTCGCAGGGCCTCGGCGCCGGCCGCGTATTTGGCCCCATAGAGGATGCGCAGCACCAGTTCGGGAAAGGCGAAAAGACCTGCCGCCAGGGGCAGGATGATGATGGTGGTAAAGCGCACGCTGGTATCCACCGACCTGGCCAACTCCCCCTCATCTCGGTCGCTGTAAAGCTGGGAGAACACGGGCAGCACGCCCACGCCCAAGGAGCGGGTGACCAGGAACAGCCCCTTGAGGGGTTGGTAGGCCGCGCCATAGATCCCGGCCTCCAACTCGCTGCGCAAAAGGGGCAAAAGCAATGGGCCGGCGTTGGTGGTCAAGGAGCTGGTGAGGCGCGCCAGACCCACGGGGAAGGCCTTGGCCACAAGTCCCCCATCGCTCCTGAGGGCGGCAAAGGAGGGGAGAAAAAAGACGCGCATCACAAACCCCAGCCCGATGAGAAATTGGAGGGCATACGTCAGCCCGTAGGCCCAAAAGACGCCCATGAAGCCCAGCCCCAGGGCGTGGAAGACCAGCACCAAGCCCACCAGGCCCAGGCCCTCCACGGCGCTAAAGACCAGCTCGTATTCCATGTGCTCGTGGCCGCGCAGCACGCCCATGAGGGATTCGCTGAGCTGCCGCAGGATCAGCCCGCCGCCCAGGAGGAGAAAGGCCGTCTGCCGCGCTCCTTCCTCGCCCCGCCACCGGGTGATCCCCCACAGGAGCACACACACCCCTAGGGAGAGGACCAGCTCATAGGCCAAGACGCTGCCCAAGAGCGAGCGCTGCCGCGCCCGCCGGGCCGCATCGTCTTGGCGCAGCGCCGCAAGTTCGCGGACGAGGATCGTCTCCAGCCCCAGGGTGGCGAGGATGGTCACCACCAGGCAGATGGCCAAGGCGAAGGAGTAAAAGCCGAAATCGGCCTCGCTGAGGTAGCGCCCCACCAACACCACGTACACGGCGCGCAGCCCCTGGCTGAGGAGTTGGGCCAGGAAGGTGGCCAAAGAGTTGCGGGCCATGCGAAAGGAGGCGGTCATGGGGTGCTCTCAGCTTTGCGCTTTGCCCAGGTCCTCGTAGACCAGGGCCGTGCGCTCCAGAAAGGTGCGGTAGCTATACTGAGCCTCGGCGAAACGGGCGGCGTTCTCGGCGAGTTGGCGGGCCAGGGCCGGGTCCCCCAGGAGCCGCAGGGCTCCTTGGGCTAGGCCGGTGGCGCTGGGCTCCACCAAAAGGGCCGTGGCGGGGTTCAACACCTGGGTGTGGGTGAGGAGGTCCGTGGCCAGGATGGGCCGGCCGGAGCGCAGGTAGGCATAGATCTTTAGTGGGGTATTGGTGCCCTGCAGACGCGGCGAGACGAGGATCTCGGCCAGCTGCATGAAGGTCCACATCTCCTCCGCCGGGCGCGGCCCCAGGAAGCGCACATGGTCTTGGAGCCCCAGGGCCTCTGCCCTGGCTTGGAGGGCCCGGATCTGCTTCTCTTGCCCGCCGACCAGGAGATACAGGGCCTGCGGGTGTTGGGCGATGACGGCGGGCGCGCTCTCCAAAAGCACGTCCAGCCCCTGATAGGGTTCCATGGTGCCCGTATAGAGCAACACCCGGCGGCCATCGAGGCCCAGCGTCCGGCGCAGGTGGCGCACCTCGTCCTCGCTGGGCTCGCGAAAGGAGCCCAGCATGGAGGTATTTTCGATGAGCACCACCCGTTTGTGGGGCGCAAGTTCCCGCACGCGTCGCTCCAGATCGGGGCAGATGACGATAACGGCGGTACTGCCCCGCACGATGAACCGTTGCACCCGGCGCATCAGCCCCAGCAAAAGGCGGTTGCGGGTGAAGCGGAAATTGATCAATTGTTGCTCCAGGTCGGAGTGCATGTCATACACATGGGGGGTGCGGGTCAACCAGCCCAAGATCACCCCCAGGAAGCCGGCCTCCTCGTGGGTGTGGATGGCAGCGTAACGCTGGTGCAGCAGGAGGCCCACACAGCGCCAGGCCAATAGTGCATCCAGCAAGAACTTGGCCCGCGAGGGCCCCACTTTGACGTTGGTGATCCAAGGGACGCGGGCCGAACGGAAGATGCGCAGCCCCTCCAATTGGGCGTCGTTGCCCAGGTGGTAGGTGACCAGGTCCACCTGGTGGCCCAGTTGCAGCAGCGCCACGATCCGATGGTACACGCTAAAGGGCGTGCCGCGCGGCTGAAAGCAGGGTTCGGGCGCGATCATCAAGATTCTCATCTCGGCTCTCCACCCGCCTGGGCCGAGTCCTCGGCCTCGAGGATCTCGCGGATGGCATAGATGGGCTTGTGCTGTGTCTCGTGATAAGTGCGCACGGTCAGTTCGCCCAGCAGGCCCATGCTGATGAATTGCACCCCCACGATCATCAAGAGGATGGCCAAGAACAGCAGCGGCCGTTGGGAGAGGGATTCCTCGGTAAAGAGCTTGAGCAGGGTCAGGTAGAGGGCCAGGATAAAGCCCACCAGCGCCGAAAATAGGCCCCATTTGCCAAAGATCTGCATGGGCTTGACGCTATAATTCAACAGAAAGCTCACCGTTGCCAAATCCAGAAGGACCCGCAGGGTGCGGGAAAGGCCGTATTTGGATTTGCCGTGCCGCCGGGGATGGTGGCGCACAGGCAATTCGTGGATGCGCACGCCCATCCAACTGGCCAAGGCGGGGATGAAGCGATGCAATTCACCGTAAAGGTGAACGTTTTTCACCACCTCGCTGCGGTACGCCTTGAGGGAGCAGCCGTAATCGTGGAGGTGAACCCCCGTCACCCGCGAGATGAGTTTATTGGCCACCACCGAGGGCAGCCGCCGCAGGAGGTTATCCTGGCGGTGCACCCGCCAACCGCTGACCACGTCGTAATCCCCTGCGCGCAGGTCCTGGAGGAGCAGGGGGATATCGCGGGGGTCGTTCTGTAGGTCGGCGTCCAGGGTGACGATCACCTCGCCCCTGGCCAGGTCAAAGCCGGCGGCAAAGGCGGCCGTCTGGCCGAAATTGCGTCGAAAGCGCACCACCCGCAGGCGGGGGTCGCGCCGGTGCAGTTCCCGGAGCACCTGGAAGCTACCATCCTCGCTGCCGTCGTCCACCAGGAGCACCTCCCAGGGTTCGGCCAGGCCCTCCAGGGCGTCGCGCAGGGCTTGGTAGAGGAGGGGGAGGTTCTCCTCCTCGTTGTAGACGGGGATCACCACCGAAAGGGCGGGCCGGCTTGCCGGTCCTGTGGGCGAGGCGCTCATCTTACCGTGCTCCCAAAAAGGTGCTGCGGAACCAGGCATCTTCGGCGCGGAGGCCCTCCTCCAAGCGCACCTGGGGGGAAAAGCCCAAGATGCGCTGTGCCGCCGTGGTATCGGCCCAGGTGTGACGCACGTCGCCGGGCTGTTCCGGTTGATGCGTAACCCGCACCGCGCGGCCGGTGATCTGCCGGAGCACCTCCAGGCAGTGGTTCAAAGTCACCCTTGAGCCGCCACCGATGTTCAAGACGCTGCCCGGCTCGCCGCGCTCCATGGCCAACAGGTTGGCCTGGACGATATCGGCCACAAAGGTAAAATCGCGGGTCTGTTCGCCATCGCCATAGAGGGCGATGGGCTGGCCGGCATAGATGGCGCGCAAGAACTTGTGAAAGGCCATATCAGGGCGCTGGCGAGGGCCATAGACGGTAAAGTAGCGCAAGGATACGGTGGGCAGGCCGAAATTTTGGGCATAAAGCCGCGCCAGGTGTTCTCCGGCCAATTTAGAGACCCCATAGGGCGAGACGGGCTGGGGCAGGGTGCTTTCCCGCAAGGGCAGCTCTGCGCTATCGCCATAGACCGACGAGGAGGAAGCATAGACGAATTTGCGCAACCCTGCAACCCGCCGGGCGGCCTCCAAGAGTTTCTGCGTGGTCAGAATGTTCAACTCGGTGTAGTGGGCAAAGTTCTCGCCCCAACTCGCCCGCACGCCGGCCTGGGCGGCCTGATGCAAGATGTAGCTCACGCCCTCCAAGAGGGCTGCCAGATCCATCCGGCCCAGATCGGCCTCGATGAAGCGAAAGGCGGGATGTTGGCGCAGCCCGGCCAGATTGCGTTCCTTCAACTCGCGGGCGTAGTAATCGGTGAAGCAATCCACACCGATGACCCGGTAGCCCTCCTGCAGCAGCCTTTCGGCCAGATGGGACCCGATGAAGCCGGCCACGCCGGTGACCAGACACGTCTCTCTTGCGATCATCGCTCTTCCTTGAAATAGCTCTCAGCGGTCAGCGTTCAGCCATCAGCCGAACCTGGCGCGGCAAAACACGGAGGCACGGAGGGCACGGAGAACCTCTTGTTTCTCTCCATGTTTTCAGAGCCCACGGCGAGTGTTTCCTCACCACTGAGACACGGAGGGCACGGAGATTCTTCTTTCTCTCCGTGTTCTCCATGTTTGCAGAGCCCACGGCGAGTGTTTCCTCACCAGAGAGAGGCGCCGAGGGCACGGGGATTTTCCTGTTTCTCTCCGTGTCCTCCGTGTCTCCGTGTTTTATGCTTTTAGCCAGTTTTCAGCGTTCCTCCGGGGCGTGCAGCGTCACCTCGGCCAGGGTAAAGGCATCGCCCGAGGGCCGGCCGGCATCATCCCATAGGGGCAGGCGCGCTCCTGTGGCCAGATCGTAAAAGCCCACAAGCAAGCGATGGGGGCCGGGCCCGGCCTGGGGCTGGATCGTCACCGTGTGCGAATCGCCCAGGTGCTCTCCCGGCGCCCAGAAGGAGGTGGGATAGTATCCCTCCAAAGGCGGGCCATCTCCCTGGCCCACGATGCGCCCCTGGGCGTCCACGAGCTGCACAAAGATAGTATAATCCCGATCCAGGGTTCCTGTCACCTGCCAATGCAAGGTCAGCGGCAACGTGCCCCCGGGATAGGCTTGGGTCTCATCCAGATCGAACCCGACCAAGCGCACCGCGCCGACCCAATGGGCCTGGCAAAGGCGGCCGGGGGAGGGCACCGCCGTGGGCGCTTGCAGTTTGATGCGGGTCAGGATGGGCCGCCCCACGGGCCGGCCCAGGGCGTCTGCCGCGGGCAGCTTCTCCATGGTCTCCAGCCGGTACAGGCCCACCTCCAAGGCCAGGGCCACGGGGCCTTGCGCTTTGGCGGCGATGGGCAGGAGGATGGTATCGCGGATCACCCGGCCCTCGCGCCACAGGCTGGTGGGATAGTTCCCTCCGCCGGGGTAGGTATCCCGCTGCCCCAAGCGCTCTTCGTGGTAACCAAAGGCCTGCAGAGAGATGCTGTACTGCTCAGGGATGGGGGCCAAGGCCTGCCAGTAAAGGGTCACGGCCAAGGATTCCCCCGGACGTACCAGCTTCCGATCCACTTCGTAGGCCAGAAGGCGGATCCGGTCGCCATAGGTCACCTCAAAGGGCCGCGCCGAGGGGGGCACCTCGCTGATGCTGAGGATGGGCGGGCGGGCGTAGGCCGGCCGGATGGCTGTGAGGGGCGAGCTGGCCGCCAGCGCCAAGAGCACCGTTGCCGGGACCGCCAGCGCGCCCAGGGCGTAGCGCCGGGGCACGAGGGAGGTCCAGCCCAAAACCAGCAAAAGACACAGTGCCCCCATGGCCGGAAAGATCAACCGCCCTTGCGAGGCCAAGGTCAGCGCCGTCCAGCGCGCCCAGGAGGCTAGGACGATGCAAATCTGCAGGACGGGCACGACCAGGGCCAGGGCGCGGGGCGTGGGGCGGCGCACACCGCCCTGGACGATCTGCCGCAAGAGACCGAGGAACGACAGGAGGGCCAGGCCATTGAGGAGGGGATAGACCCACGCCGGGCGCATCAAGATGTTGAACGCGCCGAACAGCCCCCAGAAGCTCATGACAAAGCCGCGCCCCTCGCCCCAAAGGTCGGCGAGGGTGGGCAAGGTCGCCCGCCGGCCTACCAGCGCCAGCATGGCGTTCAGGCCAAAGGGATCCCCGTAAAGCCGCAGGTTGCGCCCGTACCACCAGCCGGCGATGAGCAGAACGGGTACTACGATATAGGCCAGATCGGCCAGCCAGGCGCGGATGGCCGCGGGCCAAGAAGAGGGGGCTGCGGTGGAGGGCGCCTCGGCCGAGGGCCTTTGGGGCCAGCGCCCCAAGGCCAGCGCCGCCGCTGCCAGAGGAAGCAGCCCGATCCCGCTCAGCTTGGATAGACAGGCCAAGCCGATGACGGCGCCCAAGAGAAGCAGCCGCCAGCGGGGAGCCGGGCGCAACACCCAGCGCACCATGAGGAGCAGCGCCAAGGAGGAGAGCAGGGTGACCAAGTTGTCGTTGTTCACCGAGGCGCTGATAAAGAGGAACTGGGGGATCAGGGCGTTCACCGCCAGCGCCCCCAGGGCCAGCTCCGGCCGCTGGGGATATAGGGCGCGGGCCAGGGCGTAGGTGCAGAGGAGGGTGCCTAAACCCAGGAACAGGGAGAACAGCCGCACGAGATGCACCGCCAGGGCCGTGCCGCGCCAGGGAAAAGCGTCGTGCCCGAGGTGCAGGACGACGTTCTTGTTATCCGGGGCCAGGGGGATCCCCACCTGGGCATGGGGGTTCACCTGGCGCAGGGCGGGGAGGTCGTCCGTGTTGATCCAGCCGGTGAGGAGGGCGGCCAGGGCATAATAGAGGGGCGGTTGGCTGCCCTCTTGCTCCCACAGGGTCTCTTCGCCTGGCCGTTGGATGGGCAAGCCCCCGCCATCGGCCAGCTGTTTGACATAAGGATAATGGCGTAGCTCGTCGGGAGATTCAAAGATGGGGTTGATCCAGCTATAGACCGCGCCCAGCCCCAGGTAGATGCAGAGGATGGCAAGACAGGCCAGGCGCTGGTGGGATCGGATCACGCAAACCTCCCCTGGCTTCTCTGGTGGGGCAGAGGCGGTTTCAGTGGGTGATCAGGCCGATGTCGCTGGGGGGCCAATAGCGGAACCAGGCCTTGCCGATAATGTCGCTGAAGGGCACCATGCCAAAGGCCCGGGAATCGTTGCTCGCCCCCCGATTATCGCCCAAGACAAAGACGTGCTCCTCGGGCACCAGTTCGGGCGGCATGGCGCCGGTGGTGGGCTGGTGGATATAGTCCTCCTCCAGCGGCTGCCCGTTGATGTAGACGCGGCCGTCGCGCACTTCTACCGTCTCCCCGGGCAAGCCGATCACCCGCTTGATCAGCGGGACGGAGGCCCGATGGGGCGGGCGCAGGACGATGATATCGCCCCGCTCCGGCGGATGGAAACGGTACGAGATCTTTTCGATGATCAGCCGTTGGTTATTGTGGAGGTTGGGCTCCATGCTTTGGCCCTCGACCCGGGTGGCCTGGGCCAAAAAGAGGTTGATCACCAAGACGATCACCAGGGCCGGCAAGACGGCCTCCAAAAGTTCGCGGAACCTGGAGCGCAGTTTGCTCGGCAAGTTGTTCTCTTCGTTGGTCATGGTGGTTCCTCGTGACCGGAGGTGTGCGCAAGGCGGGGGCCTACCTGGCAGCAGGCCCCCGGTGGACGCGTGTTTTAGCGTCGCCCTCGGCTGCTGCCGCTCCCGCCGCCACCGCTACGCGGGGTGGTGGTACGGGCGCCCTCGCGCCTCCCTTGGCCGCCTTGGTGGTCTCGGGAGCCCGAACGGCCGCCGCTGGGCCGCTGGTCGCGGCTGCGGGCCTCCTCAGGGGTCCAACCTTCCAACACCGCCTGGCGGGAGAGCCGGACCTTCCCTTCACGGTCAATATCAATGACCATCACCATCACTTCGTCGCCCACCTTCACCACATCCTCCACCCGAGGCACGTGGTAATCGGCCAGTTGCGAGATGTGCACCAAGCCGTCTTGGCCGGGGAGGAATTCCACAAAGGCGCCGAAATCGGTGATGCGTACCACCTTACCGGTGTAGATGCGCCCGATCTCTGGCACGGCTGTGAGCTCGTTGATGCGGCGGATGGCCTCAGCAGCGGCCGGGCCGCTGGTGGAGGCGATGGTGACCGTGCCGTCATCGGCCACGTCGATCTGGGTGCCCGTCGCCTCGATGATGCCACGAATGTTCTTGCCGCCGGGGCCGATCAGGGCGCCGATCTTGGCTACCGGGATCTTGATGGTCTGGATGCGCGGCGCGTAGGGCGAAAGCTCCGGCCGCGGGCCGGGCAGGCAGGCATTCATGATATCCAGGATCTGCAAACGGGCTTCCCGGGCGCGTTGCAGCGTCTCGGCGATGATCTCGTGGCGCAGCCCCGAGATTTTGATGTCCAATTGGATGGCGGTGATCCCCTGGCGCGTGCCGGTCACCTTGAAATCCATATCTCCCAGGTGATCTTCCACCCCTTGGATATCGGTGAGCACCGCCCACCGGTCGCCCTCGGTGATGACGCCCATGGCGATGCCTGCCACAGAGGTTTTCAGCGGCACGCCGGCATCCAGGAGGGCCAGGGTGCTGGCGCAGGTGCTGGCCATGGAGGTGGAACCGTTGGAGGAGAGCACCTCCGAGACGGCGCGGATGGTGTAGGGGAACTCTTCCTGGCTGGGCAGGACGGGCTCGATGGCCCGCTCGGCCAAGGCGCCGTGGCCGATCTCCCGGCGGCGCGGGCCGCGCAGCGGGGCGACCTCGCCGGTGGAAAAGGGCGGAAAGTTGTAATGGTGCATGTACCGCTTGAAGGTATCGCCCGTCAGGCTCTCGATGAGCTGCTCATCGGCAGAAGAGCCCAAGGTGACGGTGGTGAGCACCTGCGTCTCGCCCCGGTTGAACAGGGCCGAGCCGTGGGTGCGGGGCAAAAGGCCCGCTTCGACGCTCACGGGGCGGATCTCGGACAAGGCGCGCCCATCCACGCGGATGCCCGTATCCAGGATATGGCGGCGCATCACATCGCGAAAGACCTCCTCAAAGGCCTCTTGGAAGGCCGCCGCATCCACCCCTTCGCCGAGCTGGGCCAACACCTGCTGGCGGAGCGCCTCCTCTTGCTCATGGCGCTCGCTGCGCGCCAGACCCTCGGCCACAAGTTGCCGCAGCGGCTCCTCGGCCAGGGCGCGCACCCGCTGCACCAGCTCCGCCGGCAGCTCGTGCTGCACGCCGGGGTTCTTGGGCTTGCCGATCTCCTCGGCCATCTGCCGCTGCATGGCGATGACGTCTTGGATGGCCTCATGCCCGCGCCGGATGGCCTCCAACATGATCTCTTCGCTCACCTCGTTGGCGCCGGCCTCGATCATCAGCACCGATTCCGCGGTGCCGGCCACGTGCAGATCCAGCACGCTGTGGGCCATCTGGCTGACGGTGGGGTTGATGACAAATTGGCCATCAATATAGCCCACCCGCACGGCCCCCACGGGGCCGCCGAAGGGGATGTCGGAGATCATCAGCGCGGCCGAGGCGCCGATCACCGAGATCACGTCCAGGTGATGCTCTTGATCGGAGGATAGGGACGTGACGATGATCTGCACATCGTTGCGGTAGCCCTTGGGGAAGAGGGGCCGCAGGGGACGATCAATGGTGCGGCAGAGGAGGATCGCATCGGTGGAGGGCCGTCCCTCTCGCTTGAAAAAGCCGCCGGGGATCTTGCCCGCGGCGTAGCGCCGCTCCTCGAAATCCACCGTCAGCGGGAAAAAGTCGGTCCCCTCCCGCGGCTCTTTGGAGGCCGTGGCGGTGACCAGGACCATAGAATCGCCCAGCCGCACCGTCACCGCGCCTCCCGCTTGTTGGGCCAGTTTGCCGGTCTCGACCAGGACTTGTTCGCTACCCAAGGTAGCCCGATATTGTTTGATCATGTTCCCTCCCAAAACCATCTTGCGGGAGGCGTGGATGGATTGGTCAGGGACTGGGGTCTGCAGCTCACCGTGTCAGTTGCAGACCCCAATTCCTGCTCAAACCATCCGCCTCGCCGCATGTTTGCCTAGACTGCGCTAGGACATATAAAAAAGAGTAGATGGCACAACAGTCCCATCTACTCCACGTTCACATGATGGAATTGCTCCAACCGGAAATCAACGACGCAGGCCCAGCCGGGCGATGATCTCCCGATAGCGTTGTTCATCCTTTTGGCTGAGATAGGTCAGATGGCGGCGACGCTGCCCGACCAGCTTGAGCAAGCCCCGGCGGGAATGCTCATCGTTCTTGTGCTCTTTGAGATGTTCCGTCAATCGGTTGATGCGCTTGGTCAAAAGAGCTATCTGCACTTCAGGGGAACCCGTATCCGCCGGATGGCGGTGGTACTCATCCATGATTGCGTCCTTTTCGCTCTTGGTCAGAGCCATAGCCCATTTTCCCCTTCTTACTGCGCTATTGAACTCACGGCAAGAAGTATAGCACAAATGACCCAACTCGGCAAATCAGTGGGCTCTCCCCTCGCGGCGCAAGAGGGCCACGCACTCCAGATGAAATGTCTGGGGGAAAAGGTCTATGGGCTGGATCTCTGCCGTGCGGAAGCCGAGCTCGGCCAGCCGCACGATGTCTCGGGCCAGAGTGGCCGGGTCGCAGGAGACATAGACGATGCGCCGAGGCTCGCAGGCGGCCACGGCCTGGAGCACCACAGGCGCGCAGCCGGCCCGGGGCGGGTCAAGGATGACGGCATCGAACCGCCGCTTGAGGCGGGGAAGCACCCGCTCCACTGCGCCCTGATGAAAGGTGACATTGGCGCAATCGGCGGCGTTGGCCTGGGCATCTTGCAGGGCCCAGGGCGAGGCCTCGATGCCCACCACCTCGGCCACGTGCGGGGCCAGCGCCAGGGCGAAGGTGCCCACGCCGCAGTAGGCGTCCAGGAGCGTCTCCTGGGGTTCGGGGGCCAGGTAGGCGAGGACACATTGGAGCAGCCGCTCCGCCTGCAGGGTGTTCACCTGAAAGAAGGACGGGCCGGAGATGCGATACAGCCGCCCGCCCAGCCGCTCGTGGAAAAAGCTGTTGCCGGCCATGACGATGACCTCGCCATCGGCGCACTGGTACAGGCACGAGACGGGCAACTCCGTCGTCAGCGCGGGGATCGCCTCGTCGTCGCCCTCCAGGATGATCATCTGCTCGCCGGTGTGGAGGCCGGCCCGCAAAGAGACGCGCCACAGCCCGGCGGCCTCCAGGTCCAGCGCCTCCCATAGCTCGTCCAGAAGGGGCGCGGTGACCAGGCACCGCTCCACCGGCACCACGTCGTGGCTGCGCAGGGCCTGGTAGCCCAGGCGGCCCGCCGCGTCCACGGCGAGCTGCACGTGGTTGCGGTAGGCCCAGGGCTCCGCCATGCCCAGGACGGGGCGGAGCAACCCCATCCCATCTTGCCCCAAACGGGCGAATTGGTAGGCCAGGATCTCGCCCTTGAAGCGCAGTTGGGCGGCATAATCTATGTGTTGCCAATGGCAGCCGCCGCAGTCGCCGAAATAGGGGCAGGGCGGCTCCACCCGCTCCGGGGCGGGGGACAACACCTCCAGGAGCCGGCCGTGGAGCTGCCCCTGGCGCTCCCCCAAGACCTCGACGCGCACCGTCTCGCCGGGGATGCCCAGGGGCACGAACACCGCCCGTCCCTGGTGGTGGCCCACGGCGTTGCCGCCATAGGCCAGATGCTCCAAATGTAGAGTGATCTCGCTCATGGTGCAGAGACTGTAACACCCACGGGGCCGGCTGTCAAAAGAATGCGCGGGAAGCGCGGGTCAGCGCATACCCCTAGAACGGGGAGGCAGGGCAAAAATGGTCAAGGGCTCGTCTCTTCGGGATACACCACCTGCAAGCCCAGATGCGCCTCGTAGCCATCATAGTCGCTATCGTTGTGCAAGAGCGGGCGCCCATGCTCGATGCACCAGGTGGCGATCAAGCAGTCTATTGTCTTGCGCACGGTGACGCCCTTGCGCCGTAACAGACGATAGTTGCGCGCACTTTTAACCGCCATCTCTGGGCCCACCATGCTGACCTGGGGAAACTTGGCCAACGCCCGACGCGCTTGCTCGAAATCCGTTTCATCACGCAAGCCCTGCAGGACCTCGGCCAGGATCAGGTCGCCCACCAGGATCGGCATCTTGTCCAAGATGTGGTCGAGGTAATCGGTTTGGGGCGTCTGGATGCCGTTGAAATAGTCCACCCAGACGGTGGTATCCACCACCAGCATGGTCAAGCTCCAGCGCGGGTGAGACGCTGCTGGTGCAAGTCCCCTTCCCAGGTCAATTTGCCTCGGAGAGCGCGCACCTCCGCCTGCTCGTGCAGCCGAATGAGGGTCCGCAAGGCCTCGTGCACCACCTCACGCTTGGTTTTGAGGCCGGTCAAACGGCGAGCGCGCTCGATGAGTTCATCATCCAGGACGATATTTGTCCGCATGGCGGCCTCCATCCTTGTGTATAAAACTATCCTTTCATGTGTATTATACATCCCAATCCTCGGAATGCAAGTCCGGGATCGCACGGGTGTTCGTGAGCCCATGTGGCCCCTGGCGCGTGAGGGTGTCGAGGAGGCCGGCGGTTGGAAACCGCCGGCTGGGGATGGCAAGCCCGCGCTGCGGGCTTGGCAGGTGGAGCCGTCGGCTTCGATCCGACGGCGGGCGAGGCCCACCAAGGTCTGGAGAAAATGCTCCCGTCGGTTGGAAACCGCCGGCTGGGGATGGCAAGCCCGCGCTGCGGGCTTGGCGGGCGGAGCCGTCGGATTCGATCCGACGGCGGGCGAGGACTGCGTGCTTTTTGATGGCTTGACGGCAAAATCCTACGGGAAGCGCTCACAACTTGCCTTTTTTCAATATCCTCTGGTGCTCTGGCGCGGCAGACTTGGCGGATTGGCCCGGCTATGCTATAATGCCGCCATCCATGGAACACGAACGCTGGATGCGTGAGGCGCTGGCCGAGGCCCAACAGGCCGGCGAGGCGGGGGAGATCCCCGTGGGCGCGGTGGTGGTTTGGCGCGGAGAGATCATCGGGCGGGGACACAACGCCAGGGAGGCTCTCCATGATCCCACGGCCCACGCCGAGATCCTGGCCCTGCGGGCGGCGGCCCAGGCGCTGGGCGGTTGGCGGCTTGCGGGAGCTACGCTCTATTGCACGTTGGAACCCTGTTGCATGTGCGCCGGGGCGTTGGTGAACGCCCGTGTCGCGACGTTGGTCTATGCCGTGCGCGACCCGAAAGCCGGCGCCGCCGGCTCGGTGTACGATCTGGTGCGCTCGCCGTGGCTCAACCATCGGCTGCAGGTGATCGGCGGCGTGTTGGCAGAGGAGGCACAGGCGCTGTTACAGCGCTTTTTCGCCGCCTTGCGTGAGGATTAGCATTCGCGGAGGGGTGCCGGAGCGGTTGATCGGGGCGGTCTCGAAAACCGTTGTGGTGCTTGTCGCCACCGTGGGTTCGAATCCCACCCCCTCCGCCTGTAGTGGCCCCATACCCCCTGGGCCACGATGGGTTGTGGCGCGCGCCGCAAGATACGCTCCAAAAGACCCTATGGGCGTGCCTCGCCACCCTTTCGCATTGCTGTACAAGTATTGTCAAAATCCTCGCCCGTTGAGGCGCCGGCTAGTCATCTCTTGCCGGGTCTCCGCCTTCCGCTTCTTCCTCCGGCGGGTTGGCGCCCCGGTTCAACATGTCGTCCACCTCGCGTTTGAGGGTCTCCAGGTCGGCAAAGGAGCGATAGACCG
>DAOTZU010000123.1:0-12226 GCA_034433995.1 Anaerolineae bacterium | reverse complement strand
CGCCGAGGAGGGCCTGAAAAAGCTGGCCGAGCAAGTGGATACCCTGATCACCATCCAAAACGACCGCTTGCTCCAGCTGGTGGATCGTCACGTCCCCTTGAAGGAGGCCTTCCTCGTCGCCGACGACATTTTGCATCAAGGCGTCCAAGGCATCTCGGAGTTGATCACTGTGCCGGGGCTGATCAACATGGATTTCGCCGATGTGCGGGCCATCATGACCAACGGCGGCGCGGCGCTGATGTCCATCGGCCGCGCTTCGGGCGAGGAGCGCGCCCTGGCGGCGGCGCAACAGGCCATCACCAGCCCTCTGTTGGATCTCACCATCAGCGGCGCCCAAGGGGTGCTCTTTAACGTCAAAGGCGGTGAGGACCTGACCCTCTTTGAGGTCAACCAGGCGGCGGAGTTGATCCGCCAGACGGCCGCCCCCGAGGCCAATATCATCTTTGGCGCGGTGATTGACGAAGACCTGCGCGACCAAATCCAGATCACCGTCATCGCCACAGGGTTCAGCCTGGACGAGCGGGCCGGCGTGCGGGTGCAAGCGCCAGAGGCCGGCGAAAAGAAAGAGAAGGAAAAAGAGTCCATGCCCGTGCGCCCCTTTGACAAGACGGACCTGGATATCCCCGCCTTTCTCCGTCGGCGCTGAGCGCGGTCGGGCATATCGCCGGCGCGTGGCTCCACGCGCCGGCGTTTTTCATTCCTCCGCCGGCCCTACCAGCCGGTGCAGCGCCTCCAAGGCCAGGAGATACCCCAACCAGCCCAAGCCACAGATCTGGCCGCGACAGACCGGCGCGATGACGGAATGCCGGCGAAACTCTTCTCTGGCGTGGATATTGGAGAGGTGCACCTCGATGGCCGGCAAGGCCACGCCGGCCAGGGCGTCGCGGATGGCATAACTATAGTGGGTGTAAGCGCCGGGGTTGATAACGATCCCGGCGGCCCAATCCGCCGCCTCTTGAATCGCCGTGATGATCTCTCCTTCGGCGTTGAATTGGCGGATGACCAACTCCACCCCCTTTGCGGCGGCCCAGGCCTGCAGCCGCTGATCGATCATCTCCAAGGTGTCTCGGCCATAGACCTCCGGCTCGCGCCGCCCCAAGAGGTTCAAGTTGGGGCCATGCACCACCAGATAACGACGGCTCATGGGCGTATCCTTTCCAGGGCTTGGAGGACCTCTCCCTCGGTGACGTCCTCGACAATGACCACCTCGCCGATGGCCCGGGGCAAGATAAAACGCAGGCGGCCAGCGCGCCGCTTTTTGTCGCTTTGCATGGCGCGGTAAACCGCGTCGGGGGGATGGTCGCCATAGTGGATGGGGAGATTGTGATGGAGCAAAGCAGCGAGGATGCGCCCCCGCGCCTCGCCGGCCAGCAGCCCGCGCAGCTCGGCCAAGTGGGCCGCCGCCGCCAGGCCGATGCTCACCGCCAAGCCATGGTGCAGGCGGTACCCGCTCAGCAGCTCAAAGGCATGGGCAAAAGTGTGCCCCAGGTTCAACACCGCCCGCCGCCCGCGCTCGTAGGGATCCTCCGCCACCACATCCACCTTCACCTGGATGGCGCGCTCCACCAGCCAGCGCAAACTCGGCGACGGCGCCCCCGGCTCCAGGGCAGCAAAGAGTTGTGGATCGGCAATGAGGCCCGCCTTGAGGATCTCGGCCAGGCCAGCCCGGCGTTCGAGATCGGGGAGGGTCGCCAGAGTCTCGGGATCCGCCAGAACCAGGAGGGGGCGGATGAAGGCGCCGATGAGGTTCTTGCCCTTGGGATGGTCCACGGCCACTTTGCCGCCGATGCTGGCATCCACCATGGCCAATAACGTGGTGGGCACGGCCACCAGGGGCACGCCCCGCATAAAAGTGGCCGCGGCAAAGCCGGCCATATCGCTGATCACGCCGCCGCCCAGGGCGATCACCGCGCCGCTGCGGTCCAGGCCCGCCTCGACGAAACGATCGTAGAGCAGGCGCACGGTATCCAGCGTCTTGGTCTCCTCGCCAGGGGGCAGGACCACCGGGCTCGGCGCGTAGCGGCTCTGGCCCAGCCCCGCCATGACGCGGTCGCCGTAAAGCGGCCAGACGTGGGCATCGCTCACCACCACCAAGGGGCCGATCCCTTGGGCCCGCAGCCAAGCCCCCAGGAGCTCCAAGCCCCCCGGCACAAGTTGTACCGGGTAGCTCCCCGTGGGCGTGGGCACCTGCCACAGGGTCGGCTCACCCTGGGCCAGGCGCATCACCGCCTCCACCACCTGGGGCAAGGCGAGGTTCGTAGTATCCACATGATAGGGGATCTGGGCATAGGCGGCCCGGCGGGCGGCCAAAAGGGCCCGCAGCCGCGCGGCCGGATCCTCCCCCAGCAGGAGAGGCCGGCTGCGATCCCCTTGCAGGCGCGCCAACAATTCTTCCTCCGCGCAATCCAGGCAGATGAGGAGGCCATTGCGGGCCAAGACCTCCCGGTTCTGGGGATCCACCAGGGCCCCGCCGCCGGTGGCGATGACCAGGCCCTCCCCTTGGGCCAATTCCTCGCAGAGGGCGCGCTCCAAGAGGCGAAAGGCCGCCTCGCCCTCCTGGGCAAAAATCTCACCGATGGAGCGCCCGGCCCGCTGCACGATGACCTCATCCATATCCACAAAGGTGCGCCCCAACCGTTGGGCCACCTCCCGGGCTACGGAGGTCTTGCCGGTGCCCATAAAGCCGGTCAGCACGATGTTGCGCCTTTGCTCACAGCCGGTCATCCTGCACCCTCCGCGCCAGTGTGGCCAGGTCGTCGCCGCCGTAGCGCTCCAGGAGGGCATCGGCCAGCACCCAGGCCACCATCGCCTCGCCCACCACGGCCGCCGCCGGCACGGCGCAGACGTCGGAGCGCTGATACTGGGTGGTGGCAGCAGCGCCGGTGGCCAGATCCACCGTGGGCAGAGGGGTCACTGTGGTGGGGATGGGCTTCATCGCCGCCCGCACCACGATGGGCTCGCCGTTGCTGATGCCGCCCTCCACGCCGCCGGCGCGGTTGGTGCGCCTCAGAGGGCGGGGGGCGCCGGGGTAGAGGGCGTCGTGCACCTGGGTGCCCGGCAGGGCGGCGTTGGCAAAAGCGGGGCCGATCTCCACCCCTTTGACGGCCTGGATGCTCATCACCGCCTGGGCCAGGCGGCCATCCAACCGGCGATCCCATTGGGCGTGGCTGCCCAAACCGACCGGCACGCCCCAAGCCACCACCACAAAGATGCCACCCAAAGAATCTCCGGCCTCTCGCGCCGCGTCAATCTGCGTCCGCATGAGGGCGGCGGCCTCGGCGTCGGGGCAGGCCACGTCGCACTCTAGGGCCCGCGCCACCCGCTCGGCCAAGGGCAGCGTCTCCACTGCTGCCTGAACGCCGCCGATGGCCTCCACGTAACTCCCCACCTGGATCCCCACCGCCGCCAAGAGCGCCTTGCACACCGCCCCCGCCGCCACCCGCACCGCCGTCTCCCGGGCGCTGGCACGCTCGGCAATGAGGCGCAGATCATCCAGGTGGTACTTGAGGGCGCCGGCCAGGTCCGCGTGGCCCGGCCGCGGGCGTGTCCAGGGGGGCACCTCCCGTTCGCGCCAGTTCTCCCAATCCTTGTTGGCCACCATCAGGGCCAACGGCGCGCCGATGGTGCGCCCCTGGATCAGGCCACCCAAGAAGCGCACCCGGTCCTGCTCGATCTGCTGCCGCGCGCCGCGGCCATAGCCCCCTTGGCGACGCCGCAAGTCCCGATCAACATCCTCGGCGCTCAGGGCCAGGCCAGCGGGCAGGCCATCCAGCAGGGCCACCAAGGCCGGCCCGTGGGATTCGCCGGCGGTGAGCAAACGCAACATCTCAACTCCCTCCCAAAACTTGCAGGCAAGCCTGGCGCATCACCTCCACAGGCGGCTCGATCCCCGTCCACAGGCGAAAGGCCTCCGCGCCTTGGTGCACCAACATGCCCAAACCGTCCACCGCCCGGGCGCCCGCCGCCCGCGCCTGGGCCATGAGGCGGGTCTCGCGGGGATTGTAGACCAGATCGAAAAGCAGCGCCCCCGGAGGAAACGGCACATCCTGGGGCCAAGGCGTGCCCTCCACCCGAGGCCACATCCCCACAGGGGTGGTGTTGACCACCAGCCGCGCCCGGGGGGCCTCGCGGCGCAGGGTGGGGAGATCCAAGGACCCGGCCCGCAACGCTGCCTCCGCGCCGCAGCCGGCGAACTCGCGCGCCAGGGCCAGGGCGCGCTCCTCGGTGCGGTTGAGGATGGTGATCTTGGCCCCCACGCCGGCCAGGGCGAACACCACCGCCCTGGCCGCGCCTCCCGCGCCCAAGACGAGGGCAAAGCAGCCCTCCGGCGCAAAGCCAACCTCGCGCAAGGCGCGCAGGAAACCGGCGGCGTCGGTGTTGTGCCCTCGCAGGCGATCTCCCGCGACCAAGACGGTGTTCACCGCGCCGATGGCCCGGGCGGCGGGGGTGAGCTCGTCCACCAGGGCCAACAGGGCCTGTTTGTGGGGCACGGTGACGTTGATCCCCCGCAGCCCCAGGGCGCGCACGCCGGCCACCGCCTCCCTGAGCCGCTCCGGAGGCACGGCAAAAGGCACATAGCACCAATCCAGCCCCAGAGCCTGAAAGGCGGCGTTGTGCATCGGCGGCGAGACGCTGTGTTCGATGGGCCAGCCGATGACGCCGACAACCTGCGTGTGCCCAGAAAGCAGCGGTCTTGCGCCCACGTCCCTCATGCCAACGCCCCCTGGGCCAAGGCGGCCAAACACCGTTCAAAACCGGGGAACGAATCGGCGATGCACTCGGCGCCCAGGATGGTGGTCTCGCCCTCGGCCACCAATCCGGCCATGGCCAAGGTCATGGCCAGGCGGTGGTCGCCGTAACACTCCACCGCGACGCCACGCAAAGGGGTGGGGCCGCGAATCTCGAATCCATCGGGGAGCGCTTCAATCTCCGCGCCCAGGGCACCCAGGGCGGCGACGATGGTGGCGATGCGGTCGGTCTCTTTGACGCGCAATTCGGCGGCATCACGGACGCGAGTCGTGCCCTCGGCTTGGGTGGCCGCCAGGGCCAGGATGGGGAACTCGTCAATCATCAGCGGCACCGTGGCCCCGCCCACCTCCACACCCCGCAACGGCTGAGAGCGCACCAACAGGTCGGCCACGGGCTCGCCGCCCTCCTCGCGGGGATCGAGGGTTGCCACCTCGGCGCCCATCTGGCGCAACACGGCCAAAAGGCCCGTGCGGGTGGGGTTGATCCCCACATGCCGCAAGAGGACCTCGCTCCCCGGAACCAGGAGGGCCCCCACCAGGAAAAAGGCCGCCGAGGAGAAATCGCCAGGGACGACGGTATCCAGCGGGGCGAGGTGTTCCGCCGGCCCCTGCAGGGTGTGCACATTGCCTTGGCTGATCACCTCCACACCCCGGCCGCGCAGCATCCGCTCGGTGTGGTCGCGGGAGGGGGCCGGCTCGCGCACCGTAGTGGCGCCCTCGGCATAGAGGGCGGCCAGGAGGAGACAGGATTTCACCTGGGCGCTGGCCACGGGGAGCTCGTATGTGATCCCCCGTAAAGCGCCGCCCTGGATGGTCAACGGTGGCAAGCGCCCCCCCTCGCGGCCGCTGATTTGCGCCCCCATCTGGCGCAACGGCAGCGCCACCCGGTCCATGGGGCGCCGGCGGAGCTGGGCCTCGCCGCTGAGGACGCTGTAGAACGGTTGCCCCGCCAAGAGGCCGGCCAAAAGGCGCATGGTGGTGCCGGAGCGGACGCAATTGAGCACATCCTCCGGCTCGCGCCAACCCTGCAGCCCGCGACCGTGGATGAGGAGCTGATCCGGCGCCGCCTGCTCGATCTCGACCCCCAAGGCCCGCAGGCAGCCGATGGTGGCGCGACAATCGCCGCCATCCAAATACCCGCTGAGGCGTGAGGGGCCATCGGCCAGGGCGCCCAGGAGCAGCCCGCGATGGGTGATGGATTTATCGCCCGGCACCCGCGTCTCGCCGCACAAAGGCGTTCCGGAGCGCACGCGCAGGTTCATGGATACACCTCCATCCTGCGGCGGCGGGCGGCCTCCAGCATCGCCTGCAACGCCGCAAAATCTTGCTCCTCCAAAGCCCCGGCCAGGCGCGCCAACTGGGCCTGAGCCTCGCGCAGGGCCTCCAAGATGGATTCCCGATTCGTGGTCAGAATATCCAACATCATGGTGAGATCCCCCGCCGCCACGCGGCTGGTATCGCGAAAGCCGCCGGCCGCCAGCCGCCAGATCAGGGGATCGTCCTGGCCCAGGCTCTCCGCCGCCCTGACCAGGGTCACCGCTAAAAGATAGGGCAGATGGCTGATGGCCGCCACCAGCCGGTCGTGGCGCTCTGGATCCAAGAACACCGGTTTTGCCCCCAAAGATAGCACAAGCTCCTTGGCCAAATCCACCGCCGCCGGCGCCGTGCGCGCCAAGGGCGAAAGGACAAAGACCCGATCGCGGTACAGGGTGGGCTCGGCCACGGTGAGCCCCGAGGTCTCTTTGCCGCACATGGGGTGCCCGCCCACCGGCTGCACGCCTTCCGGCAGACCGGCCATGGCGGCGCAGATGGCCCGCTTGGTGCTGCCCACATCCATGAGCAAACACCCCGGCTTGAGCCAAGGACCGATGCGGGGGAGCTGGGCGAGGATCTCGCGCACCGGCATGGCCAGGACCACGATGTCGGCTTCGCGCACACCCTCCTCCACACTGGTCGTCCCGCGATGGATGAAGCGCAGATCCAGGGCCAATTCCAATGTGCTGCGGCGCCGGCCGATGCCGATCACCTCGCGACAGGCGCCGGCGGTGGCCAACGCCGCCGCCAACGATCCTCCCATGAGGCCCAGACCCACGATGGCCACGCGGGCCTGGGCGAGGGTAAACCCCATGGTGCTTCCCTCCTATAGGGTGCGGCCCACGGCCTCGGCCACGGCCCGGGCCTTGGTCACCAGCTCGGCGAAACGCTCCGGCCGCAAGGATTGCGGCCCATCGGAGAGGGCCTTTTCGGGGTTCGGATGCACCTCGATGAGCAGGCCATCGGCCCCCGCCGCCACCGCCGCCAGAGCCAGGGGCGTCACCCATTCCCAATTGCCGGTGGCGTGGCTCGGATCCACCAGCACGGGCAGATGGGTCTGCTGCTTGAGCACGGGCACAGCGCTGAGATCTAGGGTATTGCGCGTGGCGGTCTCAAAGGTGCGGATGCCCCGCTCGCAGAGCATGACGCGATAGTTGCCATGGGAGAGGATGTACTCGGCGGACATGAGCAGCTCATCCAAGGTGGACATCATCCCTCGTTTCAGCAACACCGGCTTGCCCATCTCCCCCACGGCGTGGAGCAGGTTGAAATTTTGCATGTTGCGCGTGCCGATCTGCAGGACATCGGCATATTCGGCCACCAAAGTCACCTGCTCCGGGGCCATCACCTCGGTGACGATGGCCAGCCCCGTCTCGGCCCTGGCCTCGGCCAGGAGCTCCAGCCCTTTGAGCCCCAACCCCTGGAAGCTGTAAGGCGAGGTGCGCGGTTTGAAGGCCCCGGCCCGCAGGAGGTGCGCCCCCGCCTGCTTGACGGCGCGCGCCGTCTCCAATAATTGTTCGCGGCTCTCCACGGCGCAGGGGCCGGCCACGATGACCACCCGTTTATCGCCGATGGAGACGCCGTTGATGGGCACGATGGTATCTTCAGGATGAAAATCGCGGCTGGCCAACTTGTAGGGCGTGAGAATGCGCACCACCTTCTCCACGCCATCCAACAAGCGAAAGATCCCCTCGTTGACGGGGCGCTCATCGCCGATGACGCCGATGATGGTGCGCTCCTCGCCGGTGGAAAGATGGGGCCGAAAGCCCAACTCCACCACCCGATCCACCACGGCCTTGATCTGTTGCGGCGTTGCGCCGCTGCGCATGACGACGATCATAACCCGCCCTCCTTTTTCCTAGGCATAACACAATTCTGGGCCAGATCGGGACGCAATGTTCGCGCCTCCCCTTGGTAAACATGCACAATCTCGTGCTGCGGCCGCTCGGTGTTCCATAGGAGCAGCACACGGATGCAGCGGGGCAAGCTGCCCGGCACGGCCACCTCCCGGGCGTCCATCAGGGGCACGTATTGCCAACCCAGCCGGCGGGCGGCCTGGGCGGGGAAGACGGCATCCAGATCATCGGTCATGGTGAACAAGGCGGCAGCGATCTCCTCCGGCCGGATGCCGTTGGCGGCGACCATCTCTTCCAAGAGTGCCTGGGTCGCCGCGAGGATACTCTGGGCATCGTTCTGGCCTACGGTGGTGGCTCCGCGAACCCCTCTTGTGGCCATGCATCCTCCCCATCAAGATAATAAAAAAAGAGCGTGGGGCTTGCGCTCCACGCTCTCCGCTGATTCTTGCTTCCCTTAGGTCTTCTTCGCCTAGGCTTCCCCGTGCAGCGCGCACCCTCCCCGTATGGCGCGAGGATAATAAAAGTAGTAGCCAAAGGCGCTGCCGGAAAACGCGCAGAGAGGCACCAGGCCGATATGACGGCCGGCGAGGGATGTGTTCAAAGTGGAAGCGGTATGACCCGCAATCATCCTCTTGGCCCTCTGGCGGATGTGCCCCTACCATAGCACAATCGCCCGCAAAAGTCAAAACGCTCACACCGGTTTGACGAAAATATCCGCGCCCACCAAACCGGGATATGCGCCCTGGGCCACCAGGGCCTGGGCATCCGGATGGACCAGGAGCCACTTGTTGATGGCAAAGAGCAGCTTGTTCTCCCCCACCTTTTCCACGGTATAAGGCAGTGGCTCGTTGGTGCCTTTGGGCAAATAGACCAACGTGGCAAAGCTGCCGCCCCGCCGGACATGGATGGGGGCGAAGTGCAGGTTCCATGCGGGCAGCTCCACCACGCTGCCCGCCGGCGCATAGAACGCGGCCACCTGGCGGGTGTCGTAGGTGATCTCCTCGCCCCAGACGATATCCTGCACATGCCCCACCAGGAGCACCACGTCGGTCAGGCAGACGTTCACCTCGTTCCCTTTGTGGTATTCCAGGCCGGCCATCTGCAGGTTCTGGCCGTAGCACCAACCCACCTGCACCGGCATCCCGCCATACACCTCCGCCGTGATGGCGCGGGTAAAGGCCGTGGGCGCCTCCAGCGCGGGGACGGAGGTCTGGTAGACGATCCCCTCCGTTTTGGGCAGGATCGCCTTGGCCTGGGCGATGACCTCGGTGGGATCGTAGCGCGTCAGCAGGCGCCCATAGCGCTGAAATGCCGGATCCGCCACCGAACGGATGTTGAGCTGTGGATTGGCCTTTTGCAACTGTTGCAACGTGTCGGACATGGGTCTCGCCTCCCGGGGAATGGCAATCCCTAGCTGTGAATTTGGAAGAACAGCCCTATTGTAATCAAGCAAGCGCGGCTTGCCAATCCTGGCAAGCCACAGGGCGCGGCCAAGATTTTGGGTCAGGCTCGACAGATCCAAGGAATTGCACACCTCGAAAGAGCGCCTGGACCGCAAGCGCGGGCCATGCCATCTCAGGGGCACCCCTTATTGCCCTTCCCAGACGAACCCATAACGGCCTGACCCCACTCCTAGTGTGACCGTCTGCGCATCGTGCCGGAGCAAGGTGATGCCCGGCGACCTCTGCGCCGGCTTTTGCCCATCCCAAAGGCACAGACCGCCCTCGGAGACGCGCCCCGCCGCGGGCAGGACCAACTCGGCCTGGCTGCCTACCGGGATCCCCACCTCCCAGAGGACGCGCCCTCCCTCCCGTCGCCAGGCGGACCGGATGGTGCCCCGCACCGTCTCGTGGGCGGCGGCGACGTGGTCCAACTCGGGCGCGAAATAGGGCCGCAGCACGAAACGATCCCAGGCCACGGTTTGGGGCGTCAGGAGGATGCCCGCCAGCGCCTTGTAGAGCCAGGAACCGATGGAGCCCAGCATGGGATGGTTGTGCGAGTTCATCCCGCCGCCGGTGTAAAGCTCCCAGCGCTCCCACAAGGTGGTGGCGCCGTTGGCCAGCATAAAGCCCCAACTCGGGTAGGTGGCTTGGGTGGCCAAGGTCAGGGCCACCTCAGGGCGGCCGCCTGCCGCCAGCGCCTCCAGGAGGTATTTGGTGCCGATGTTCCCCGTGGTCAGGTGGCCCTCGTGCAGCTCGAGGACATCCCGCGCCAGGTTCGCCACCACCCGCCCCCGGCGGGCCTCCGGCACCAGCCCCAGACCGAGGGCGAGGGCGTTGCATGACTGGCTATTGGTGCCATAGCCGCCGACGCTTTCATCCCAATAGCGGGCGTTGAACGCCTCGGCGATGCGGGTGGCCAGGTCCTCATAACGGCAGCGGTCAGCCTCGCGGCCCAAGATGCCGGCAATGCGGGCCAGCAAACGGCAGGTGTGGTAGTAAAAGGCCGTGGAAACCAGGTCGCCGGGGGCGTCCTTGTGGCGCGGGGTGCCGGCAAGGGTTTGGGCGGCGGGGGGCGCCCAATCGCCCCATTTGCTGAAGGAGATGATGTGCCCCTGGGCCATGCCGCTCAGACAATCCAGCCAGCGGCAAAAACCCGGGTAATAGGCCTCTAGGGTGCGCCGATCGCCATAGTGGGCATAAAGCAACCAGGCCACCTCCAGATAACACACGCTGACGGGGTCCGCCGGTCGCCAGCCCCAGCTCCAAGGCGCGGTATCGGGGATGGCGCCGGTTTGGGGGTCTTGGGCATCATAGATATCGCCGATCCATTTGGCCAATAAGCGCGCCTGGCGAAAGTTGAGGAAGGATTCCTCGGCCCGAGCGGCCATGTCGTTCAGCCAGCCCATGCGCTCGTTGCGCTGGGGGCAATCGGTGGGGACGCCGTGGAGGTTGCTGGCCTCCGTCCAGCGGACCATGGCATGGATGCGGTTGAGCAGGTCATGGCTGCACGTGAACTGTCCCGCCTCCTCCACCGCCGAGCGCACCACCTTGCCGGTGAGGGCCTGGGCCGTCATCGCCCCCGGAAACCCCTCGACTTGGACATAGCGAAAGCCGTGGTAGGTGAAACGTGGCTCCCAGACCTCCTCGCCCTCCCCTTTTAGGATGTACACATCGCTGCAGGCCGCCTGGCGCAGGTTCTCTTGGTTGATGGTGCCATCCTCGTAGAGCGTCTCGGCAAAACGCAAAGTGACCCGTGTGCCCCGCTCCCCTTGCACCCGTAGCTGCGCCCAGCCGGCAAAGTTCTGACCGAAATCCACCACATATACCCCCGGCCGCGGCTCGGTGATCTTTTGCGGGGCGAGCTCACCCATCACGCGGATCGGCTCCACCATCTGGGGCTCCAGCCGGCCGCCCGGCGCAGGGACGTGCACCGCCCGGGTCCACTCTCCCCCAGATTGCGCCGTGGGCAGGTTCCAGCCGGGCAGCTCCTCGCGGGCGTCGTACACCTCGCCGTGGTACAGGCTCTGGGAGACGATGGGCCCCGGCCCCACCAGCCAATCTCCCGCCGGCCCGCTGGCGTGGCAAGCGGAGGCGCCATCGGCGAAGCGCAGCTCGATCTGGGCCAACAGTTTGGGGCAACCGTGCCAGCCGCTGCCCACCACCGCCGCCAGGCAGTTGGCGCCGGGCTGGAGATAAGGCTCCAAATCAAAAGTGCGATACAATACCCGCTGGCTGGCGTCGGTGTAGGCTGGGTCGATGACGGCATCGCCCAGGCGCACGCCGTTCAGGTAGAACTCGTGGTAGCCCAACCCCGCCGCGTACAGCCGCGCCGAGGTAACGGCCTTGTCTACCTGGAAGCGGTAACGAAAGTAGAGCGCCCGCCCCGGCCAGGCCTGGGGATAGCCGATCCAGACGGCCTGCCAATCCTCCGGCTGCAAGAGGGCGGCCTCGAACCAGGCCGGCGCGCTCCAGGGGCTGGGGCGATCTTGAGCATCCCAGGCGCGCACCCGCCAATAGACCCGCTCACGGCTCTGCAAGGGCGCGCCACCATAAGGCACCGCCACCGTCTCGGCGGAGGGCACCTTGCCGCTATCCCAAAGGAGGAAGGGCGCGCCGAGGTCGAGATCCTCCGGGCGGTGGGCGGCGATGACCTGGTAGGCCGTCTGCCGCTGGTTCCGCTCCGGATGGGTCAACTTCCAGGAGAGACGCGGTGCGGGCGTGCCGATGCCCAGGGGATTCTCGGCATACTCACAGCGCAGGTCGAACACCTGAAACGGCATGACACACCTCCTATGGAGCCATCAGCAGTCAGCGAACAGCCATCAGCCGATCCTTCTCATTGGAACCACGGAGGCTCGGAGAACAC
>DAOTZU010000122.1:0-21592 GCA_034433995.1 Anaerolineae bacterium | reverse complement strand
CATCGTCCAGCAAGAGCCCCGGGTGCGCCTGGTCCTAATCGCCGGCCCCTCATCATCGGGCAAGACCACCTTCGCCCGGCGCTTGGCCATCCAGCTTATGGTCAACGGCGTGCGTCCCGTGGCCCTGGGCTTGGATGATTACTTTGTGGACCGCGCCCTGACCCCGCGAGACGAGAACGGCCAATACGATTTCGAGGCGCTGGAGGCGATCGACCTCGCGCTCTTTAACCGGCAGCTCGCCGCCCTTTTGGCCGGCGAGACGGTGCAGACGCCCCGCTACAATTTCAAAACGGGCCGGAGCGAGCCCGGTGCAACGTTGCGCTTGGGGCCGGATGCGATCTTGATCGTGGAGGGGATCCACGGTCTGAATCCCCGTTTGGTGACCAGCGTGCCGGCGGAACAGGTCTATCGCATCTATGTCTCGGCGTTGACCCAATTGAACATTGACCACCACAACCGGGTGCCCACCACTGATTTGCGGCTGCTGCGGCGGATCGTGCGCGATGCCCAGTTTCGCGGTTACTCGGCCCAAGAGACCATCGCCCGCTGGGAGAGCGTGCGGCGCGGCGAGGAACGCAATATCTTCCCCTACCAAGAGAACGCCGATGTCATGTTCAACTCGGCGCTGGCCTACGAGCTGGCCGTGCTCAAGCCCCTGGTTGAGCCGCTGCTTTGGCGCGTGCCCAGGGGCAGCCTGGAATCCATCGAGGCGCGGCGCTTGCTGGCCTTCTTGCAGTGGGTGCGCCCGTGCCAGGCGGACCTGGTCCCCGATAACTCTTTGCTGCGGGAGTTCATCGGCGGCTCCATCTTGCAGGATTTTGTCCTCCAAAACGGCATCCTGTGATGCCGGCCCGGCCGCGCTCAATCCGAGGGCTCCATTTGCCTCTCTGGCGCCACTTCGCCATGGATGAGCGATACCACCACCGTATACTCTTTTGAGACAAGGCGATGGATGCGGCCCCGGGGCACCACCACCAGCTCATCCTGCGCCACCTTCAGCGGGCCCAGCTCGCAGCTCACCTCCAGGCCACCCTCGATCACCCAGAGCAGCTCATCATGGGCCGTGTGCAGATGCCACCGTGTCTCGCCTTCGGCCCAGAGGACGCGCAGCGACATCTCGTCCACCTGCGCCAAAGGGAGCGGCGCAAAGGGACGGCTCAGCCGCGCCGCTTCCTCCAACGGCCCATACTTGGGGAGGGTATCACGCCGCTCCTCCGCCGACAAGCGCCCATGGCCGTTCCGGCGCTCCGGCTCCCCCTGGGCCTGAAAGAGCAACACCAAGGTCTCTAACACCGAGCCCGAGCTGTGGCCCACCCCCCGTGGCACCACAGCGCATTCATGCTCCCCCAACGTGCTGGGCCCCCAATCCGTATCCAGGCTCAGCAAACCTCGATAGACGTAGAACAGCTCGTCGTTGGTGCTGTGGCTGTGGCGCGCCACCACCCCAGAGCACAGGTAGAAATAGACGGCGAAATGATCCACCTGGGCGATCTTGCTCATGACAAAGGGTTGGGTCAATTTCTGGGCCGCAGAGGCCAGGCTCACTTTGTACCAAACCATGCAAACGGCTCCCCCGAAAAATTTGCCAAATTGGAACATTTGTGCTATGATGGGTTAGCACAAATGTTCCAATAGGAGATGGACTATGGAATTCATCGCCCTGGCCGTCATCATGCTCCTCCTCCTGGCCGGCGTGGACGCCCCAGCATGGCCCCACCGGCCCCCCGCCGGGCGCAGGCCGCGCCCTTGGGCGCCCAGGCGCTCCATTCCGCGGCGGCGCGTCCAGCGCAGCGCCCTGCTCGCCCGTCCCATCCTCGGCTTCGGCCGGCTGCGGAGGGGCGTCGCCGCAGGGCCCCGTTGGTGGTGGGAATAGCACAACCCGATCTTAGGCCAGCTTTATCCCACCTTAAAGCTGCCTTTACGCGCCCCCTCCGGCCCCATGCTAGAGTAGAGCTGAGAGCTCCTGCACAGCGATCAATCTCTTGGCCGGTTGGGGGAGAACCGATGTTGATCTTGAATGAGCAGTATCGGCCGGTGGATCGGGTAGCATCCTTTATCTGGCTGCGCGTTGACCGCGAGCGGACCACCACCCTTTGGCGCCTGGGAGGTCGGCTGGTGGCCTATCTCCCCCAAACCCGGCGCGCCTACTACACCTGGGCGCTGGTAATAAGCTACACCCCGGCGCAACACCTCTCGGCCTATCAGTTCGTGCCCCCGCAAGTGCGGCTCATCCTCGGCGCGCGCTGGGAGCTGGGCCTGGTTTTGGGCTACTGGACCCTTGGCCTGCGCCTGGGCCAGCCTTTGGCCTGGATCAAGCGCTTGCAGACGGTCTAGCCCTCCATCCCTGCCGCTCCCGGCGCCCCCTCCTCCTGGCCCGCCTGGGGCAGGTCGCGGCTGGCAATAATATCCACCCCCGTGTCCAAGACGTTGGCCAAGATCACCTGCCCCTCGGCCACGGGCGCCTTGAGCCGCACCTGGCGCAGCAGCTGGGCCACCTGCAAGATCATCCCCTTGGGCAAAGGCGCCGCCGAGCGCACCGGTAGCAGCGGCAACGTGCCGCCCTCGATCCGCACGGTGGTGGTCAACATCCGTTTGGGCGCCCTCAGCTCCTCCCGGACAAAGGCGGCCCCCCGCTTGCAGGCCTGCCCCTGCAGCGCGACGATGTCGTTCCCCTCCACCGTGGCCTCGAGGTTGCAGCCCACCGGACAGGTGATACAGATAAAGTGACGTTGCTCGGCCAAAGAGCCCCTCCCTTCAGCGCACGATGCGCACCTGCAATGCCTCGGCCTCGGCCAAACGGGGCGCCAACGAAGCCTCCAGGGGCAAAACGATCATCTCCGAGGGCCGGGCATAGCGCAGACGTTGAGAGAGCAAAACCTTATCTCCCGCCAAGACCTCGGCGCGGACGGCCTCCTCCATGGGCTGGCGAGCGCGGCATTCCAACTGCACGCCCCCCTCCGCCACCGCATCCGCATGCACCCGCTGGGGCACCACATGGCGCACATTCTCCCCCGCCACCACGGGCAGGGCCCGCGAGGCCGGCCGCGGCCCGTGGCAGGCGTACTCGGCAGCAGATTGGCCCGCCCGCAGGGCGCTCTCGGTCACCCAATCCACCAGGTCATAGACGTGCAGGGCGTTCCCCGCGGCAAAGATGCCGGGGATGTTGGTGGCAAAGCGCTCATCCACCACGGGGCCACCGGTGATCGGGTCCATCTCCACGCCGGCCCGGCGGGAAAGCTCGTTCTCTGGGATCAAGCCCACCGAAAGGAGCAGCGTATCGCAGGCCAGCTCCCGCTGGGTCTCGGGAAGGGGCCGCCATTGGGCATCCACCTGGCTCAGCCGCACCGCCTGCACCCGCTCCCGGCCCAAAACCTCGGTGACGGTGGTGCACAGGTACAAGGGGATCTGGAAATCGTGCAGACATTGCACCACATTACGCCGCAAACCGCTGACATAGGGCAAGATCTCCACCACCGCCGCCACCTCTGCCCCTTCCAAGGTCAAGCGGCGGGCCATGATCATGCCGATATCCCCCGAGCCGAGGATGACGAACCGCCGCCCCGGCATATACCCCTCCATATTGACCAAGCGCTGGGCCGTGCCGGCGGTATAGACGCCGGCCGGGCGGCTTCCAGGGATGGCCAACGCCCCCCGTGGGCGCTCCCGGCAGCCCGTGGCCAAGACGATGGCCTTGGCCGAGACCTCCACCAGGCCCAGGCGGCCGTTGGCGGCGATGGCGGTCAAATCCGGGTTGAGCTCCAAAACCATGGTCCGGGTCAAGAACTCTACCCCCGCGCCCTGCGCCCGGCGGATCCAGCGGCCAGCGTATTCCGGCCCGGTAAGATCACTTTGAAAGATGTGCAAACCGAACCCGTTGTGGATGCATTGCGGCAGGATGCCGCCCAGCTCGGCGTTGCGCTCCACCACCACTACCCGCCCGGCGCCGGCCTCGCGGGCGCGCAAGGCGGCGGCCAGGCCCGCCGGGCCGCTGCCGATGACCAACACATCGCAGGGGAGGCGTCGCATCAGGCCACCTCCTTGGTCTCGCGGGCCAGGAGGAAGGAGCAGCCGCCCTTCTTGGTCAGAGCCAACGGCGAAAGGCCCAGCTCCCGGGACATGATCTGGATCACCAGCGGCGTATCGAAAGCGCCCTGGCAGCGGCCGCTGCCGATGCGGGTGCGCCGCTTGAGGGCATCGTAAGTGCGGGCGGGGATGGGCCCGTGGCAGGCGGCCACCACCTCGGCCTCGGTCACCATCTCGCAGCGACAGACGATGTTGCCGTAGCGCGGATCCTGGGCGATGAGGGCCTCCTGCTCCTCCCGCGCAAGGCGCCCGAAGCGGGGAATCCCCTTGCGGATGGGGTTGTAATCCTCCCGCGGATGCAGCTCCAGCCCCGCCTCGCCCAACAGGCCAACCACGTGCTCGGCGATGGCCGGCGCGGCCGTCAGCCCCGGGGATTCGATCCCCGCCAGCACCAGGAGGCCCTCCACACCGTGGGGGATCTCGATGACGAAATCGCCGGTGTTCCCCGCTGCCCGCAGCCCGGCAAAGGTGCGGATGATGGTGCGCGGGTCCAGGCCAGGCACCAACTTTAGGGCGCCGGCCATGACCTCGTTCAAACCTGCCGCCGTGGTGCTCAGGTCCTCCTTCGAAAGAGTGTTGTTGGCGTTGGGGCCCAAAAGCAGGTTGCCGTGGACCGTGGGCGCCACCACGATCCCCTTGCTCACCGGCGTGGGGCAGGGGAAAAGGACCGAGCGCACCAGGTCGCCGGCGATTTTATCCAAAACGAAATACTCTCCCTTGCGCGGGGTGATGCGCAGGGTGTTCAGGCCGGCCCGGTGCAGCAGATCATCGGCCCACAGGCCGGCGGCAATGATCGCCCAGCGAGAGGCGAGGGGCCCGCGAGGAGTCAGCACGCCGGCGATCTTGTCTCCTTGGCGCACAAAGCCCACCACCTCGGTCTCCAGGAACAGCTCCACGCCGTTCTGCACCGCGTTTTCCGCCGCGCCGAAGCAGAGGGCGAAAGGATCCACGATGCCCCCCGTGGCGGCATGGAGGGCGCCCAAGGCGCGGTCGCTCAAGGCCGGCTCGCGGCGACGCACCTCCTCCGCGCCGACGAGGGCGAGGCCCGTCACGCCGTTGCGTTGGCCCCGCTCATACAGCTCGCCCAAGGTGCGCAGCTCCTCCTCGCTGAAAGCCACCACGTAGGTGCCGCAACGTTTGAACTCCACATCCAGCTCGGCGCACACCCGGTCGAACATGGCGTTGCCGGCCACGTTCAGGTTGGCCTTCAGTGTGCCCGGTTTGGCATCATAGCCGGCGTGCACCACGGCCGAGTTGGCCTTGGTGGTGCCCTCGCCCACATCGGAGGCCTTGTCCAATAGCGCGATCCGCAGCCGGTAGCGCGAGAGGGCCCGGGCGATCAAGCTGCCCACCACGCCGGCGCCGATGATGATCACATCGTAAGCGTTCATCCTTCCGCCCATCCTTTGGCCCGCTCCACCGCCCGCTTCCAGCCACGATACCCTTGAGCGCGGCGCTCCTCCGGCCATTCCGGCTGAAAGATCCGCTCCACGCCCCAGTTGCGGCGCAGCTCGTCCAGGTTGCGCCACACCCCCACGGCCAGCCCCGCCATATAGGCCGCGCCCAGGGCGGTGGTCTCGCGCACGGTGGGCCGAATGACGGGCACGCCCAGGATATCGGCCTGCAACTGCATGAGCAAATTGTTGACCACCGCCCCGCCATCCACCTTCAGAGCGCGCAGCGGGATGCCGGCATCGGCCTCCATCGCCTCCACCACCTCGCGGGTCTGGTAGCAGATCGCCTCCAACGTGGCCCGCACCAGGTGCGCCTTGGTCACATAGCGCGTCAAACCCACGATGACGCCGCGGGCATCCATATCCCAATGGGGGGCGAAAAGGCCGGAGAAGGCGGGCACAAAGTAGATGCCGCCGGCATCATCCACCGAGCCGGCGATGGCCTCCGTCTCGGCGGCGTTACGGATCAGGCCGAGATTATCCCTCAGCCACTGCACCGCCGCGCCGGTGATGGCGATGGAACCCTCCAAGGCGTAATGGCAACGGCCGGGCTCCAACCCATAGGCCACGGTGGTGAGCAGGCCACTGGGCGAGGGGCGAGGCACCTCTCCGGTGTTGAGGAGCAGGAAGGAGCCGGTGCCGTAGGTATTCTTGGCCTCGCCGGGGGAAAAACACGCCTGGCCCACCAAGGCCGCCTGCTGATCGCCCAAAGCGCCACACACGGGCACTTTTGCGCCCAGGGGTCCATCGGACATGGTCAAACCGTAAAGGGCGCAGTCGCTGGAGGGGCGGATGGCCGGCAACATCGCCCGCGGGATCCTGAGCATGGCCAGCAGCTCCTCATCCCAATCTAGGGTGTGCAGATTCAATAACATGGTGCGCGAGGCATTGGTGATATCGGTAATATGGGCGCCACCCCGTGGCCCTCCGGTGAGGTTCCAGATCAGCCAGGTATCCATCGTGCCGCAGATGGCCTCGCCGCGCTCGGCCAGGGCGCGTAGGCCGGGGATGTTATCCAGCAACCAGGCGATTTTGGGCCCTGAAAAATAGGTGGCGATGACCAGGCCGGTCTTGCGGCGCACCATGTCCTCGTACCCCTGTGCCACCAATTGCCGACAGATCTCGCGGGTGCGGGTGCATTGCCAGACGATGGCGTTATAGTACGGACGGCCCGTCGCCCGATCCCAGACGACCACCGTCTCCCGTTGGTTGGTGATCCCCAGGGCGGCCAGGTCCTGCGCCGCCACCGCGCTTTGGGCCAAAGCGCCCCGGAGGACGCTTGCCACCTTGTGCCAGATCTCCAGCGGATCGTGCTCCACCCAGCCCGGCCGGGGGAAGAGCTGCCGGTGTTCCTCATAAGCCGTCGCGACGATGCGCCCCAAAGGATCCAAGATCAAACAACGGCTGCCCGTGGTGCCCTGGTCCACCGCTGCAATAAAAGAGGCCATCCCTGCTCCTCCCTTGGGAGTTTTGCCCACGTGGGCACACGCCCTGCATAGTACATGGGATCGGCGGCTCCGTCAAAAGGGGGCGTTTTTGACCGCGCAGGGCAACTGGGATATGCTTGGGCTGCATCCATCCACCAAGCCGGCGCAACCCAGGGCCAGGTTATGGGGTTTTACGGGATGAACATTGAGCAACTTGCGAAAGGGGGCGCGCAGGATGTGGCTACGCTATGGCGCGGCGATCGTGCTGGCTTATCTCTTGGGGGCCCTGCCGGTGGGGTACATCGCCGCCAAGGTATTCAAAGGCATTGATGTGCGGCGCGTGGGCAGCGGGCGCATCGGGGGCAGCAACGTCTTGCGCGCCGCGGGCATCCTGCCGGCGGCGCTGACAGTGTTGGGCGATCTCGCCAAGGGCTATGGCGCGGTGGCGCTGGCCGGCAAGATCGTGCCACAGCATCCCCTCGTGGCCGCACTGGCCGCCCTGCTGGCCGTGGTCGGCCACAATTGGCCCATCTTTCTCGGCTTCAAGGGCGGCGTGGGCACCATGACCACCTTGGGCGCCTCTGTGGCCCTGCTGCCTGCCATCGCCTTGACCGTCTTTATCGTGGGGGCGGTGGTTGTCCTGATCTGGCGCTACACCTCGTTGGGTTCGCTGACCATCGCCGTGGCCCTGCCGGTGGCCTGCCTGGTGGGCACGCTGGCCGGCGGCTGGCCGGCGGCCTATCTCCTTTTCTCTTTGGGCAGCGGCCTCATCGCCATCTTGGCCTTGCGGCCCAACATCCGGCGGCTGCGCCAAGGCACGGAGCGCAAATTGGGGCAAACCATCCCGCCCGGCCAGGCCGACGTGACCCCCTCTCCCTAAATCGCCCACACAGCTTGTCTCCCCAGGGCCAGTGTAGTACAATATCTGCCGCGGCACGCCGAGCGCCTGTGCCCGGCGGGGCTGCGCTTCTGTGCCGCGCAAACAAGCTCACCGGAGGAGCGGATGGAGGCCAAATTCTTTGCCCATCCCACGGCGGATGTCTCCCCCCGTGCCCAGATCGGCGAAGGCACCAAGATCTGGCAACACTGCCAGGTGCGCGAGGGCGCCATCATCGGGCGCCATTGCATCCTGGGCAAGGGCGTCTATGTGGACGCGGGGGTCACCATCGGCGATAACGTCAAGATCCAGAACTATGTCTCGGTGTATGAGGGCGTCACCTTGGAGGATGGCGTCTTTTGCGGGCCCCATTGCGTCTTTACCAACGATAAATTGCCTCGCGCCATCAACCCCGATGGCTCCCTCAAAACGGCGGCGGATTGGCGCATCACCCCAACCCTGGTGCGCCAGGGGGCGGCCATCGGCGCCAACGCCACCATCGTCTGCGGCGTGACCATCGGCCGCTGGGCGATGGTGGGCTCCGGCGCCGTGGTCACCCGCGATGTGCCCGATTATGGCCTGGTCTTGGGCAACCCGGCGCGGTTGCGGGGGTTCGTCTGCCCTTGTGGACAGAGACTGGCCAAGATCGCCACCGAGGGCGAAGGGATCATCCTCCGCTGTTCGGCCTGCGGCCAAGAGGTGCGCCTCGACCGGCGCGCTTGGGAGCTGGCCCAGGGCCACAACCGCCACGATCAGGAGGAGCGATGATGCCGCTCAAGGCCGCGGTGATCGGAGTCGGCGCCATGGGGCGCAACCATGCCCGCGTCTATGCCGACCTGCCCCAGGTGGAGCTGGTGGCCGTTGCCGATGTGAACCCGCAGGTGGCCAACGAGGTGGCCCGGAGGTATGGCGGCCGGGCGTACAGCGATTACGAGCGCTTGTTGGACCAGGAACGGCCCGATGTGGTCAGCCTGGCCGTGCCCACGGTGGACCACTGCGCCATGGCCTTGGAGATCCTCCGGCGTGGCATCCATCTGCTCATCGAAAAACCCCTCGCCTACACCCTGGACGAGGGACGCCAGATCATCGCCGCCGCCCAAGCGCAGGGCGTCTGCCTCATGGTGGGCCATATCGAACGTTTCAACCCTGCCATCATCGCCCTGCGCGAGCATCTCTCAGCCGAGACGGCGGGGCGCGTCTTTCAGCTCGATGCCCGGCGCCAAGGCCCCTTTCCGGCTCGGGTGCGTGACGTGGGCGTGGTGATCGACCTGGCAGTACACGATGTGGACATCATGCGCTACATCACCGGCAGCGAGGTGGTGCGGGTCTATTCCGAGACGGAGCGACGCATCCACTCAAGCCACGAGGATCTCCTCACCGCCACGCTGCGGTTGAGCGATGGCATTATCGGCACGCTGACCACCAATTGGCTCACCCCCACCAAGATCCGCGAGCTGTATGTCACCGGCGAACGGGGCATGTTCCGCGTGGATTACCTGACCCAGGATCTGTATTTTTACGAGAACGCCACCGCTGATGGCGCCGATTGGGAGACCTTGCGCGTGTTGCGCGGCGTGAGCGAGGGACGGATGATCCGTTACGCCATCGCCAAGCGCGAGCCACTGCGCGGCGAGCTGGAAAGTTTCGTCGCGGCGGTGGCACAGGGCGGGCCCCCGCCTGTGAGCGGCCAGGACGGGCTCAAAGCCATCGAGCTGGCCCAAGCGCTGGTCACTTCGGGGCTGGAACACCGGGTGGTATCGCTTTAGGGAGGTGTCTGTGGAGGCAACGACCGCCGGAGCCGATGCGCTGGTGGCCACCCTCAGCCATAAGATCGAGGAGCGGCAGGCGCTCCTGGGCGTCATCGGGCTGGGGTATGTGGGTCTGCCGGTGGCCTGTCGCTTCGCCCAGGAGGGCTTTCAGGTCATCGGGGTAGAGCTCAAAGAGGAGCGGGTGGCGGCCATCAACGCGGGCCGGTGTCCCATCGAGGGGGACGAGCCCGGCCTGGCCGAGCTTTTGGCCGAGGTTATCGCCGCAGGCCGCTTCCGGGCCACCACGGCGTATGCCCCCCTCGCCCAGGCCGACGTGGTCCTCATCAACGTGGAGACCCCCGTGGATGCCCACCATCGGCCCCATTACGCGGCCCTGGAAGCCGCCTGTCGCAGCCTGGGGCCGCGCTTGCGGCGCGGGGCCTTGGTGGTGGTGGAATCCACCATCGCGCCGGGCACCATGGACCGGGTGGTGCGCCCGCTATTGGAAGAGACCTCCGGGCAACGGGTCAACCAAGATTTCCACCTGGCCGCCTGCCCGGAGCGGGTGATGCCCGGCAAGCTCTTGCACAACCTGCGCACCATGAGCCGCGTGGTGGGCGGGAGCTCGCCCCAAGCGACGGAGCTGGCGCTGAAGCTCTATCGCTGCATCGTGGCGGCCGACCTGGACGCCACCGACTGCCTCACCGCCGAGATCGTCAAAACCGCCGAGAACGCCTACCGGGATGTGCAGATCGCCTTTGCCAACGAAGTGGCGCTCATCTGTGAGGCCGCCGGCGCCGACGTCTGGCGGGTGAGGGAGTTGGTGAACAAATCGCCGGGGCGGGCGATGCTCCTCCCCGGCGCCGGCGTGGGCGGGCATTGCATCCCCAAGGATCCCTGGCTCTTGGCCCACGGCGCCGGGGGGCGGGCGCCGCTGCGTCTGCTTCCGGCGGCGCGGGCGGTGAACGATTTCATGCCCCTGCACATGGCCGAGCTGGTGGTGGAGGCCCTGGCCGAGGCAGGCCTGAGGATCGAGGGGGCCAGGGTGGCCATCTTGGGTTACGCCTACCTGGAGAACTCGGACGACGTCCGCAATACCCCTTCGGAGCCGTTCGCAGAGCGGCTGAGGGAATTGGGGGCCGAGGTGCGCATCCACGATCCTTACGTGCGCGCCTACGCCGGCCCTCTGGAGGAGGTGCTGCGGGGGGCTGATTGCCTGGCCCTGATGGTGCGCCATGAACCCTACCTCCGGCTGGACCTGGGCACCATCAAGGGTTGGATGCGCACGCCGGTCCTCGTGGATGGGCGCAACGCCTGGCCCTCCGCACCGGGGTTCATCCATCGGGGGATCGGCCGGGGCGACCCAAGGGCGCTCGGGCGCAAGGAAACGTGATGGATAGCGAACCGTTGGATCTGGCCGTAGAGAGCGAGCAGCAACAGCTTGGGACCCTCTCCCGCCGCCGCAAAACGAGCTTTGCCGGCGATGTGTTCAAGCTGGTCTCGGGGACGACCGTTGCCCAGGCGCTGAGCATCCTAGTGGCACCGCTCCTGACGCGGCTCTATGCGCCGGAGGCCTTTGGCCTTTTGGCCGTGTTCACCTCCCTCACCGGTTTCGCCGGCGCTTTGGGTTGCCTCCGCTACGAGATGGCCATCGTCTTGCCCGCGCGGGATGAAGAGGCGGCCAACCTGCTGGCCCTCAGCCTGGGGCTGGGCCTGGTCATCGCCCTGGCCTCGGCGCCTCTCCTATGGGTGGTGGGCGGGCCGTTGCTGCGGTTGCTCAAGGCGCCGGAGCTGGGGCCGTACCTCTGGCTGGTGCCCGTGGTGGTGCTCCTCAGCGGCATGTTCCTCGCCCTGAACGCCTGGAACTCGCGCACCAAACACTTTGGACGGCTATCCCTGGTGCGGGTGATCGGCGCAGCCAGCACCCACGCGGCCAAACTAGGGGCGGGTTACGCCGGCTATACCACCGGCGGCGCCTTGGTGGGCGCCACGGTGCTGGGCTCGGCCCTCTCCACGCTGATCTTGGGATACAAAATCTGGCGTGAGGATGCCACCTTGTTCTGGCGGAGCGTCAAGAGATCCGAGATCCTCCTGGCGCTGAGACGCTATGCCAAATTCCCCCTGTACAGCACTTGGGCCTCGGCGTTGAGCATCGTCGCGTTGAACTTGCCCTCGTTCTTGCTCTCTTATTTTTTCTCCCCCACCGAGGTGGGCTACTATTCCCTGGGCTATCGCCTGATCCAGACGCCCATGGTACTCATCGGCGGCGCCATGGCCCAAGTGTTCCTGCAACGCGCCGCGGAGGCCAAGGTGGAGGGGAAGCTGGCCCCCGTGGTGGAAAACGTCTTGCGCACATTGCTTCTGCTGGGTTGGTTCCCGCTGCTCCTCTTGACCATTTTGGGCCAGGAGCTGTTCGCCATCGCCTTCGGGCGCCCGTGGGCCGAGGCCGGGCTCTACACCCAGATCCTCGCCCTTTCTTTCCTGATGTCCTTCATCGGCTCGCCCATCAGCAATTTGGTTAACGTTTTGGAGAAACAAGAGGCGGGGCTGTACTTTCACCTTTTTCAGGTGCTCTCGCGCCTCGTAGCCTTGGGGATCGGCGGCAAGTTGGGCAACATCCGGCTGGCCCTGGCGCTCCTTTCGGCCTCGGGCGCGCTGGGTTGGCTGGGGTTCTGCCTTTACCTAGCAAAGGCGGCCGGAGCCTCCTGGCATAACGTGCGTGGAGCAGCGGCCCAAGCCCTGCTGTGGGGCGTGCCCATCCTGGCGGGCCTGGCCCTGGCCCAAACGATAGGGAAGCCGCGACCTCTGGTTCTTATCCTCTTGGCCTGCGCGGGGACAGCGCTCTACTATGGGCTGATCATCAGCCACAACCGGCCGCTGCGCGCCGTGCTGAGCGCTCTGTGGCGCGAGCACGGCATCCCCAAAAACGGGCAAGAAGGAGGGCCCCTTGACCACGCTCTCTGAGCGCGAGCCCCTCGTGCAGCTCCATCTTGCCCTGCGGGGCACGCCTTGGGCCCAGGCCACCACCAACGAGGCCAGCGCCTGGGCCAAAGGCTATGCCTTCCTCGGCGACCGCTTATTGGATGCCCAGGTCCTGGCCGCCCTGCTCCTGCCGCCCCAAGGGATGGCGTTGGCGGAGCATGTCGGTCATCTGCTCGAGGAGCTCAACGGCAACTGGGCCCTCATCGCCCAGGCAGGGGAGACGACCTTTGCCGCCGTGGACCAAGTGCGCAGCATCCCCCTGTTTTATGGCGCCCACAAGGGCCACTTTTATCTGAACGACTTGGCTCTCGTCCCGCACACCATCCTCCATGAGCATTATGGCCTATGGCAGGTGCCCGCCGAGATGCGGCCCGTGCTGCTGGAGAGGATTCGCGCGCGGGGGATTGACGGACCTGTGACCAACGCCGAGGAGGCCGCCGCGTTGTTCCAGCTCTGGGAGTGGCAGGAGCGGCACAGCAAATTCATTGTGAACTCGGTGCGCGCCTATGAATTCTGGGGCTACGAATGGCGCTTGCCCCTGTGGGATAAGGCCCATGCGGCGTACTGGCAACGTATCCCCCTCCATGTGCGGCGCGGCAAGAGGCTATTTATCCGTTACCAAACCCGTTTATGGGAACGGATGGGGCTTCCTTGGCCCCCATCGACCCGCGACGTTCCCCCGCTACAACGCCAAACCCACCGCGTCCTCCGGCGCTGGCTCGAGAGGGCCAACCTTTTGGAAGGAGTCATCGGTGCCAATAGGTTGTTTGCCTTTATACGGCAATATTACACGCATCCTTGGGCAGTCTACGGCCTCCACTCCTTACCCGGCCACCTGCAGGCTTTGGGCTGGCGGGGGATCCTCCATCCTCCGCCGGGCCTTTGCATCCATACCCTCCTGATACCCATGGCCCTGGCCCAATGGTCTCGTGAAGGCCTGGTGATGCCAACATTTATGCAACACGGAGAACGACTGTGAGCACTTGGCCATCCCTCGCCCCTTGGCAGATCATCCCTTTCTCCTTGGTCGTCCTCGCGGCAAGCTTTGTCCTCTTCCGCCGAGCGGCAGGCACTATGTCCCTCCGCAAGCTCAACATCATCTCTTGGATGTTTTACAGCGAGATCCTCCTTTTCACCTTTATCGGGGTCAACCTACTCCTGCTAGGTGTGCCCCACTATATGGGCAGCCGCGCCTCTGCGGGGGCCAAGTTGGCGGCCTATCTCGCCCTCTGCTATGCCATGCTGGTCATGCCTGTGACCATGATCTTGGCCCAGCGCTATCTTTTCGGGGGCGAGATCAAGGCCAAGATCAACGCCTATTTTTCTCAACCCTTGCGTGCACAATGGGCGCGGGGAGACCGGGCGCTGGTGCGCTATTGGGTGTTCATCTCCGTGCTTGCCCTGCTGGCCACGGTGTATGTGTATTACAAGCAACCCCAAGCACCCTTCTTGGTCTCCTTGACCAGAGATCTGCCAACCAACATGTTCGTCTTCCTGCGCCAGGAAGCGAGCCGTAGATTCCCCGGCAACGTTTATATTAGAGGGCTCTTTTCGCTATTGCTTGCCCCCTTTGTCTCCTATGTGGCCTATGGCTACCATCGTCTGTACCGGAACAAGCTTTCCTTGCTTTGGTTTCTGGCCACCATGGCAGTCGCTGTGTTGGCCCTCATCCACAGCGGAGCAAAAGCTCCCATCCTGCAGTACCTGCTGACCCTGTTCCTGATCCGTAGCTACATTCAGGGAGGCAGCCGATGGAAAGAGCTGTTATGCATCGCCTGCATCATCGGGATCATGATCGCCATTCTATACACAGTCACCACCGATGGTTGGACATTGGCCCTGAACACCGGGCCGGTGGGCCGCATTTTGCTCTCCCAAGCGGCCGGGTTACCCCTTACCTTTGACGTCTTTCCGGCGCGGCATGCTTTCTTGTGGGGCGGGGGATTTCCCGCCTGGATTTGTCGTCTGTTGGGCGTGGAACACGCCCAGGCCGCTCGCATTTTGGTAGAGATCTATAACCCCAAAGGTGTGGCCGCCGGCACAGCCGGCCTCTTTGTCACTTTTTTCCTCGGCGATGCTTGGGCTAATTTCAGCTGGGCCGGGCTATTGCTCTCGCCCATATGGCTGGGGCTTTTAGCCCAATTCCTGCACAACCTCCTGATTTCCGTGCCCAAAACGCCGGTCTTGGTGGCTCTCCTAGGCTACCTGACCACCGCTTTCACCATCGCTTCCGGACTCATGGGGTTCATCTGGAACCCCGCTTGGTACTTTTTGTTCGGTCTCGTGGGGTTGGGCCTGCTCCTGACGGGCAACTTTACCCCTGGGCAATCCAAGCCAAGCCTTCCCAGACGACACAAAGGAGACCCAGAACATGGATGCACAGCCCTGCCTGAGGCATAGCGACCCAGAACAGGCCATGATCTTTCACCATCCCCTACCCCTTGAAGAGGACGGGGCCGTGGCCAGCAGGATCCGCCCTTGGCAGATGGCCCGCGCCTTTGAACAGCTCGGCTATCAGGTGGAGCGGGTCACCGGTTACTCCGCCGACCGCCAACGCGCCATCGCCCGTCTGAAGAAGGAGATCGCCCAGAGACGGCGTTTTGCGTTCCTCTATTCCGAGTCCTCCACCATGCCCACCGCCCTCACCGATCCACACCGTTGGCCCATACTCCCTTGGCTCGACTTGGCCTTTTGGGCCTGGCTGCGCCGCCGGGGAATACCCATCGGTCTTTTCTATCGCGATTTCTATTGGCGCTTCCCCCTCTACCGCGAACGGGTGCCTTGGTACAAGCGGGCCATCACCATCCCCCTCTATGGATACGAGTGGTGGGCCTATGGCCGCCTGGTGAACCACCTCTTCCTCCCTACGATGGCCGCCAGAGAAGTCCTGCCCACGCCCTGGCCCCAGGAGCGTCTCAGCGCCCTGTGGCCGGGCTGCAACCCTGTCCGACTCGCCGAGGAAAGGCCCCAAGACGGGATCCTACGCCTGTTCTACGTAGGCAGTGTGGTCCCACAGGTGTACGATGTCAAGAAGCTCATGGAGATCGTCCGCACCCTCGAAGGCATCTCCCTCACCATCTGTTGCCCAGAAAAGGAATGGCAGGTTTGGAGCGGGTTCTATGCCCCGGCGCTGGCGGAGAACATCCACATCGTGCACGCCCATGGCGCCACCCTGGAACCATACTTCCGCTCCGCCGACACCTTGGTCATTTTGCAGGGTGCTTCTACATACTTTCAATTTGCCATGCCTTTCAAGTTGTTCGACGCCTTGGGGTACGGTCTGCCCGCCATCACCAGCGCCGGCACCGAGGCGGCCCGTTTTGTTGCCCAAGAGAATATCGGTTGGAAAGTGGCCAACACAGAGGAATTGCGCAACTTGCTCCTCTACCTGCGGGCGCATCCCGAGGCCCTCGCCGCCAAGCGCCGGGCCGCATTGGCCGCGCGTGAACGCCATACCTGGCTCGTCCGCGCCCGCACGGTGGCCGAGATCCTCACCGGCCGGCAGCCGGCCGGCGCAGATGCGCCCCGCTAGAGGGAGTCGCCCCGTCATGCGCATCTTGCATATCAACGACGTTGCCAACGTCGCCTCTACCTTGGTCGCCGGCCTCAACCGGCTCGGCCATCAGGCGGAGCTGCGACGGCTGCGCCTGCCCGCCAGCCGCCGGGGCACGGCGCTCAAGATCCTGGCCCTGCCGGCGCGCCTGGCCGAATGGGCCGCCGTTAACCGGGAGGTCCGGGCGGGCCATTACGACGTGGTGCACATTCATTATGCCTACCTGGGTTGGCTGGGCATCTTGGGGCGCTATCCTTACCTGTTGCATTGCCACGGGACAGATGTGCGCCAAGGGCTTTACGACCCTCTGCGACGCCCGTTGGTCATCCAGAGCCTGCGGCGCGCCCGCAGGGTGTTCTTTTCCACCCCCGACCTGGCCCAGCACGTGCGCCCCATCCGGCCCGAGGCCATCTTTTTGCCCAACCCCATCGCCACCGACCGCTTCCGACCCTTGGCCAAGGGCGAGGAGGGCCCGCCCCGGATTTTGCTCATCAGCCAACTCAGCCCGGTGAAAAAGGTGTGTGTGGCTTTCGAGGCGCTCCGTCAGGTCTTGTCCGCACATCCTGGCATCCAAGTGACCGCCCTGGACTATGGCCCGGAGCGTGCCCTGTATCACGGCACACCGGGGGTGGCCTTTGTGCCGCCCGTGCCCCATGAGGCGATGCCCCGGTTGATCAACGACCACGACATCATCATCGGCCAGTTCGGCATCGGTAGTATGGGCACGGCCGAGCTGGAGAGCATGGCCTGCGGCAAGCCGGTGATCTGCCATTTCACTTACGGCGACTGGTACCCAGAGCCGCCGCCCCTTTTCGCCACCGACCAGCCGGCGCAGGTGGCCGCGTACCTCGCTGCCCTGCTGGAGGACCCCGCGCTACGGCGCCAACGCGGGGAGGCGGGCCGCGCCTGGGTGGAACGCTACCATAGCTATCTCAGCGTGGCCCAGCGCCTGGCCGAGATCTATGCCGCCGATTTGTGCTAGGAGATAGGCCACAAAATGAGCTCCGAGCAAACATATCCCCTCGTCAGTGTGGTCATGCCTGTGCGCAACGAGGAAAGCTTTATTGCCCGCAGCCTCGGCGCGGTGCTGGCCCAGGATTACCCGGCTGAACGGCTGGAGATTTTGGTGGTGGACGGGATGTCCGCCGATGGAACGAGGCAGGTCATTGCACGGGTAGCGCGCCAAGGGATGGGGCATTCTGTACACATCGTGGAGAATCCGCAACGCATATTCTCCAGCGGCTTTAACCTCGGCCTGGCCCAGGCGCAGGGCGAGGTGATCATCATGCTCGGCGGCCACACCGAGTTGGCTCCCGACTATGTGCGGCGCTGCGTGGAACAGTTGGTGGCCCATCCGGAATGCGCTTGCGTCGGCGGCGTCATCGAGACGGTGGCCGAGACTCCGGTGGGCCGTACCATCGCCCTGGCCATGAGCTCGCCTTTCGGCGTGGGGGGCGTGGCCTTTCGCACCGGCGCCCGGCGGCCGCTGGAGGTGGACACGGTGGCCTTTGGCGCTTACCGCCGCGAGGCTATGGAACGCTGCGGGCCGCTGGATGAGGAATTGGTGCGTAACCAGGATGACGAGTATAATTACCGCCTGCGAGCACTGGGGGAGCGCATCCTTCTGGCTCCAGAGATTCGCGCCCGCTATCATAGCCGCGCATCGCTCGGCTCCCTTTGGCGCCAGTACTTCCAGTACGGCTACTGGAAGGTGCGGGTGATGCAGAAACATCCCCGCCAGATGCGCCCGCGCCATTTTGTCCCCGCGGCCTTTGTCGCAGCCTTATTTGGCGCGGCGCTCGGGGCGTTTTTCTCGCCTTGGGGGCGGGGCTTGCTTGCCCTGGTGGCCGGAGCCTACCTCCTGGCTAACCTGGCAGCCTCCTTCCTGGCAGCCAGGCGGGCAGGGTGGCGCCATCTTCCGCTCTTGCCCCTGGCCTTTGCCACGCTGCACCTCAGTTACGGGCTCGGATTTCTGGTGGGGCTGGTGCGCTTTGCCGGCCGCTGGCGAGAGTCTGGCCGTAGGTTCGCAAGGAAAGAACGATCATGACTGCTGAGGAGACAAACCTGCACCGGCCTTGGGAGGTCCGTCCCTTGAGCGCTGCAGATGTGCCCCAGGCCGCCGCGCTGCACCGCCAAGTCTTTGCCGATTACTTTCTCGGCCATTTGGGGCAGCGCTTCTTGGAGCTCTTTTATGCCCAGTTCGTCTCGCATCCCAAAAACTATGGCTGGGTGGCCGTGGACCCAAGACAGCACATCATTGGCTGCGTCTTGGCTACGACGGATGCCCCTAACCTCTATAAACAATTCTACCGCCAACATTTTGTATCTTTGGCGGGGATCCTGGCCGTGCGCCTTGTAGCCGATCCTTACGTGCGGCGACATCTTGCCTCTCGCCTGGTGCACCTGCGCTATGTCCTCGGCTCTTGGAGGGCACGGGGACAAGGCCGCCCGGCACCGCCCAAACTGAATCCCTCGGCCACGCCGGCACGCTTGCTCTCCATCGGCGTGGCCCCGGAATATCGCGGCCAGGGCATCGCCAGGGCGTTGACCCAACATCTCTGTGCCCAACTCCGCGCCGAGGGCTGGGAGCAAGTAGGCCTCTCTGTGCGGCCCGATAACGCCACGGCCCTGGCTTTTTATTATCGAGATGGTTGGCAGGTGGAACAAACCACCTCCACGGCGGTATATCTCGTGCGCCCCACACAGACCTGCACAACAAGCAGCTGCAAGGAGCCTGATGCGTAAAGATTTTCTCTCTTTTTCGCCCCCTGCCATCGGCCCCGAAGAGATCGAGGAGGTCAGCGACACGCTGCGCTCGCAGTGGCTCACCACTGGCCCCAAGGTAGGCCGCTTTGAACGGGAACTAGCCCAATTCCTGGGCGCGCCGGCCGCCCTGGCTCTGAATTCATGCACAGCGGGCCTGCATCTGGCCCTGGTGACCTTGGGCATCGGCCCAGGCGATGCCGTGATCACCACGCCCATGACCTTTTGCGCCAGCGTGAACGTCATCGAGCATGTGGGCGCCCGGCCCATCTTGGTGGATGTGGAGCCCGACACGCTCAACCTTTCCCCCCACCGGGTGGCCGAGGCCTTGGCCCAAACGCACCATGAAAACGTCGGTCGGGTCAAAGCGCTGCTGCCGGTGCATCTTTATGGACATCCTTGCGAGATGGACGCCCTCTTGGGCCTGGCCCGCGAGCACGGGCTCTATCTCATCGAGGACGCGGCCCATGCCCTGCCGGCCAAGTACAAGGGGCGCTCCATCGGCACCATCGGCGATCTCACCGCGTTCAGCTTCTACGCCACCAAAAACCTGACCACCGCCGAGGGAGGAATGTTGACCGGCGCCCCCGAATGGCTGGAGCGGGCCCGCATTTTGAGCCTGCACGGGATGAACCGCGACGCCTGGAAACGCTACTCTGCCGAAGGCTCGTGGTACTATGAGGTGGTGGCGCCGGGGTTCAAGTACAACATGACCGACATCCAGGCAGCCATCGGCCTGCAACAGTTGCGTAAACTGCCCCACTTCCAGAAGCGACGGCGGGCCATCGTCCAGCGTTACCAAGAGGCGTTCAGCTCTCTGGATACCCTTCAACTCCCCGTGGAACGGCCCGAGGTGGAGCACGCCTGGCATGTGTACGCCATCCGCCTCAACTTGGAGCAGCTGCGAATCTCTCGTGGGCAGTTCATCGAGGAGCTGAAAATGCGGAATATTGGGAGCAGCGTGCACTTTATCCCCATCCATCTGCACCCCTATTACCGCGAAAAATACGGCTACCGCCCAAAAGATTTCCCGGTAGCCTATGACGCGTACCAGCGGCTGGTCTCCTTGCCCCTCAGCCCCGCCCTGAGCGACCAGGATGTGACCGATGTCATCGAAGCCGTGAACGACATCCTGACCAGATTTCGGCGTTAGGCTGCAGCAATGGCCAAGCGTCTGTTCGATATCGGGATCTCGCTGTTGGGGTTGGTGCTGCTTGCGCCCCTGCTGGGGATCCTGGCTTTGTGGATCAAGCTGGATTCGCCGGGGCCGGTTTTCTTTCGCGGCGCAAGGGTAGGCCGAGGCGGGCGGCTCTTTCGCATTTACAAATTCCGCACCATGATCGCGGACGCCGCCCAACGGGGGCCCGGCATCACCACCGCCCAGGATCCACGGGTGACCCAGGCGGGCAGGTTCCTGCGGCGCTTCAAGCTGGATGAGCTCCCCCAGCTGCTCAACGTCCTCAAGGGAGAGATGAGCCTGGTGGGGCCGCGGCCGGAGGATCCGCGCTACGTGGCCCTCTACACGGCGGAGCAGCGCCGGGTGCTGGATGTGCGCCCGGGGATCACCGGCATCGCCTCGCTGCACTTCCGGCACGAGGAGGCCTTGCTAAGCGGCGACGATTGGCAGCGCCGCTACATCGAGGAGATCATGCCGCAGAAGCTCGCTTTGGAGCTGGCCTACCTGGAACACCCCTCCTTGGCCCAGGATGTGGCCATCCTGCTCAAGACGTTCCTGGCTCTGTTTCGCTGAGGGAGGACGCCATCTTGTCCTCTTGGGCGACTTCAGCAAGGAGCATGCTCAACCCCATCACCACCCAAGGCAGGAACGCCCCCTTGTTGCCCCACAGCGCCACATCCAGCAGGCCATGCACCAGCAGCCCCGTGAGGGAGGCCACGCAGGCCGCCGCAAGCAAGGCCGCCGGCCGCTGCCCGGCCCTCCGCAAGAGGCGCTGGGCCATCACCGCCCGCTGCAACGCAGAGGCCACCACCAACAGATAAGCCACCAGCCCCGGCAGGCCCAGGTCCACAGCAAGCTGCAAAAAGAGGTTATGTGCGTGATACACACGGCCCTCCGCCCAAGAGGGCAAGGGATAAAGCCGCTGTGTCACCGGCACAAAGCAATCTAGCCCCACGCCGGTGAGGGGGAACCGGGCGATGAGATACAGCGCCCGCGACCAAATGTCTTGGCGCTTGCCCACGCCACCAAAAAGAAAACTGGTGGCGAACATCTGGCCCATCTGCCGCCAACCCATTATACTTCCCGCGATGACGATGCCGGCCAGACCCAAGAGGACCAAAGGCACAAAGACGCGCGGCCTATACAGCGCTCCAAAAACCAGCAAACCGATGGTCAGCGCCAAGTAAGCGCCCCGCGACCAGGTCAACGCCAACAGAGCCAACATGGCCAGGCTGATCAGCCCGGCCAAGAGAGCCGCGAACCGCTCGGCAACGGTGGCATCGCGGCGCCAAGTCAGCGTCTTGGCCAGGCCGAGGGGCAGTAGCACGACCAGGGCTCCGGCGATCACGTTGGAGTTAAACGTATCCCGCAGGAGATAGCGCAGCTTGCCCCACAGGGGGAGCCAGCGAAAAAGGACGTGCTCAGGGTGCAGCATGGCCGGCGGCGCCACCAGGCAAAGCAAGCCCCCAAAGGCGATCAAGCCCCACCAGAGCCGTTCCCAGCGAGGCCGCAGCCAGGACCAGTGGGC
>DAOTZU010000121.1:0-19151 GCA_034433995.1 Anaerolineae bacterium | reverse complement strand
CAAATCCCATGGGCGAGAAGGTGTCGAGAAATGCCCCCGTCGGTTAGAAACCGACGTCTGGGGATGGTAAGCCCGCGCCGCGGGCTTGGCAAGCAGAGCCGTCGGATTCTATCCGACGGCGGGCAAGGCCTACACGCCTTTTTTCGACACCCTCGATTGACGTGGCCGTATCTACCGGCTATCATAGCCCGCAACACCGTCTTGGGGAGAGCGCATGGTCGTCTATCATCGTGTGGCCGAAAAAGAGTTGTATCGCTTCACCGTGGCCATCTTTCAGGCGGCAGGGTGCTCGGCGGAGAACGCCGCCATCGTGGCCGATAACCTGGTGCAGGGCGAGCTGCACGGCCTGGGAAGCCACGGCGTCTCGCGGCTCTTGGAGCCCTATGTAAAACGGTTGCAGGCGGGAGGGATCAACCCCAATCCTCGCCCGCGGGTGGTGGAGCGCTCCGGCAGCGTGGCCGTGGTGGATGGGGATAACGGGCCAGGGGCGGTGGTGGGCCGCTACGCCATGGAGCTGGCCCTGGAGTTGGCCCGGGAACACCGTTCGGGCTGGGTGGGGGTGCGCCACAGCTCCCATTTCGGCGCAGCCTTCCTTTACGCCCGGCTGGCGCTGCCTTGGGGGATGATCGGTTTCAGCGCCACCAGCGCCGTGCCCAACGTGGCCCCCTACGGCGGACGCGAGATGGCCTTGGGCACCAACCCGCTATGCATGGCCGTGCCCGGCGGCGTGCGCGGCCCCATCATCCTGGATATGGCCACCACGGTGGTCTCCAGGGGCAAGATCCAGCTGGCCGCCATCGAAGGGAAACCCATCCCCCTGGGCTGGGCGGTGGATGAGCACGGCCGCCCCACCACCGACCCACGGGCCGTGGAGAAGGGGCGCCTCTTGCCTTTGGGCGGCTACAAGGGCTACGGCCTGGCGCTGATGGTGGAGGTCCTCTGCTCCGTCCTCACCGGGGCGGCCATCGGCCGGGAGATCGGCCCCCTCTTCAAGGATCCCTCCCGCCCCTCCAACACCGGACACTTTTTCGGCGCCCTGGATGTCGGGGCGTTCATGCCGTTGGAGCAATTCAAGGCGCGGATGGATTGGCTCATCGCCTCGGTCAAGGAGATGCCCACGGAGGAAGGGTTCGAGGAGGTGTTGGTCCCCGGCGAGCCCGAGGCCCGCGCCGCGGCGCGCAACCGGGCGGAGGGGATCCCCCTGGCCGAGGATGTGGTAACCCTCTTCCAGGAGATGGCCTCCCGCTTGGGCGTCTCCCCCCTCGTCCTGCAGGCCGGCGCATGACGGAACGCGGATGAACGCGGATCAGGCGGATGCACACGGATCAGCATCCCGGTGCCATCCGTGTCCATTCATCCCATCCGTGTCCATCCGCGTCTGCAGGCCGGCGCATGACGGGACGCGGATGAACGCGGATCAGGCAGATGCACACGGATCGGAATCTGTGTTCCATCCGTCCCATCTGCGTTCATCTGCGTCCCAGTCTATCTTCTGATGGCCACCTCGATCTCGGCCTCGCCCACCTGCACGCGCTCGCGGCGATCCCAGGGGCCTTGGTCATCCTCCAGCACCAGGGCGGTGCAGAGGGTCTCGGCGCGCAAGTACTCCTCAAAGGCCTTGACGGCGGCGCGCAGGTCGTCATCCAGGCTCCAGAGGCCCACGGTGATCCGGTCGTCCAACCGGTAGTCGGCCTCCTTGCGCAGGGTCTGGATCTGGCGCACCAGGTCGCGTACCAAGCCCTCGTGGCGCAAGGCCTCGGTGATCTCCAGGTCCAGCACCACCACTGTATCCCGCTGGGCCTCGGCAGCATAGCCCTCCTTGGCCTCGTAATGGATGGCGATCTCGTCGGGGGCCAAGATCCAGGCGGGATTGCCCGCCACACGGATGGTGCCATCGGGCAAGCGCTCAAAGCGCCCCTCCCGGGCCGCGGCCACGATCTTGGGCGTATCGCCCCGGAAGCGGGGACCGATGGCGCGCTGGTCCACCACCCCCAAGGGCCGGGCATAGGCGTCGGTGCGCTCCAAAAGGAGCACCTCTTTGACGTTCACCTCGTCGCGGATCAGCTCCAGGTCGCCGGCGCTGAGGGGCACGTCGGTGCGCACCAACAGCCGCTGCAGCGGCTGGCGCACTTTGATCTGCGCCGCCCCTCGCAAGCTCAGGGCCATGGCCACCACCTCGCGGACGGTGGCCATGCGCTCCAAGAGTTCCTGCTCCTCCCAGCCTTGGGGCTCGGGCCAACGTTGCAGATGCACCGATTCCTCGCCGGTGAGGTTCTTGTAGATCACCTCGCAGACAAAGGGGATCAGCGGCGCGGCGATCTTGCTCAGAGTGACCAACACGCTATGCAGCGTCTCGTAGGCGGCACGCTTGTCGGCGTCATCGCCGGAGCGCCAGAAGCGGCGCCGCGAGCGGCGGATATACCAGTTGGTCAGGGCATCCACAAAGTTCTGGATGAGGGCCACATTGCCACGAATGTCGTAGCGCAACATGGCCGCCTTGACCTCCTGGCCCAGCTTATCCACCAGGGCCAGGATCCAGCGATCCAGCTCGCTCTTGGGCGCGGGCGCGGCGGAGGGGTCGGGGCGCCAGCCGTCCAGCTCGGCGTAACGGGTGAGGAAGCTGAAGGCGTTCCACAGGGGCAGGATCACGTTGCGCATGGCATCGCGCACGCCCTCCTCCAGGAAGGGCACATCCTGATTGGTGATCACCGGGCTGGACATGAGATAAAGACGCAATGCGTCGGCCCCGTACCGCCGGACGACGTCCATGGGGTCCGGATAGTTCTTGAGCCGCTTGCTCATCTTGCGGCCATCGGCGGCCAGCAGGTTGCCGTGGACGATACAGTTGGAGAAGGGCGGCTTGTCAAAGAGCAGGGCGCTCAACACCACCAGGGTATAGAACCAGCCCCGGGTCTGGGCGATGTACTCGACGATGAAATCGGCCGGGAAGTTGGCCTCGAACCACTCGCGGTTCTCAAAGGGATAGTGGCTCTGGCCATAGGGCATGCTGCCCGATTCGAACCAACAATCCAAAACATCGGGCACCCGCCGCATGACGCCGCCGCAGGCGCAGGCCCAGGTGAGATCATCAATGTACTGGCGATGCAGATCGGTGATCCCTTTGTGTCCTGATTTCTCTTCTAGCTCGGCGATGGAGCCCACCACGTCCACCGCGCCACAGGCCGCGCAGCGCCAGATGGGCAGCGGCGTGCCCCAGTAACGGCTGCGAGAGATGGCCCAATCCCGGGCGTTGGCCAACCAATTGCCGAAAATGCCGTCCTTGATATTCTCTGGGTACCAGTTGATCTGGGCGTTGGCCCGCAAAAGATCCTCGCGGTGCTCCGAGACACGGACGTACCACGAGGAGATGGCGCGATAGATGAGGGGCGTATCGGTGCGCCAGCAATGGGGATAGGCGTGGACGATGGTCTTTTTGGCAAAGAGCTTCCCCTCGCGGCGCAACTGCTCCACGATGCGCGGGTTGGCCTCAAAGACGTTCATCCCCACATAATCTTGCACCGGCGCGGTAAAGTTGCCGGCATCATCCACCGGGTTCACCAAGGGGAACCCCTCGCGCTTGCGCAGTTCAAAGTCGTCCTCGCCAAAGGCCGGCGCGATGTGCACCACACCGGTACCGTCCACGTCGGAGACGAAATCGGCCAGGTGGATGCGAAAAGCGCCCTCGGCCCTTTTCTCTTGGAAATAGGGAAAGATGGGCTCATAGCTGCGGCCGCGCAGGGCATCGCCCCGGAACTCGTCCACAAGGGTGTAGCTGCCCGGCTTGAAATGTTGGTCCAGCAGCGTCTTGGCCAGGATGTAGCGCACCTTGCGGCCGTCCTCCTCGCGTTCGATCAAAACGTAGGGGATGGTGGCGCTCACCGCCAGGGCCATGTTGCTGGGCAGGGTCCAGGGGGTGGTGGTCCAGGCCAGGACGTAGGTGGGGATGGCCTCGCCCTCCAGCTTGAACCTGACCACCACCGAGGGATCCTCCCGCTCGCGGTAGGCATCGTCCAGGGTGGCCTCAAAGTTGGAGAGGGGCGTGCCCAAGCGCCAGGAAAAATGGACCACCTTGTAATCCTCATAGATCAGCCCGCGTTCCCAGAGCTGCTTAAAGGCCCACCAGACCGACTCCATGAAGCTGGTGTCCATCGTCTTATAGTCGTTATCGAAATCCACCCAGCGACCGATGCGGGTGATGACCTGGCGCCATTCCTGGGTGTAGCGCAGGACGATGCTCTTGCAGGCCTCGTTAAAGCGGGCGATGCCGTAGGCCTCGATCTCCTTGCGGCCGGCCAGGCCGAGCTGGTTCTGGATCTCGAATTCCACAGGGACGCCGTGGCAATCCCAGCCCCAACGCCGCTCCACCCGCTTGCCCAGCATGGTGTAAAAGCGGGGCACCACGTCCTTGATGATGCTGGTGAGGATGTGGCCGTAATGGGGCAGGCCCGTGGCGAAGGGGGGGCCATCGTAAAAGACGAAACTATCGGCCACATCGCGCTCCTGCACGGAACGCTCAAAGGTGTGATGGGCCTCCCAAAAGGCGTTGACGCTGCGCTCCAGGGCGTCGAAATCCACCTGGGGCTCCACCGGTTGGAAATAGGCCAGATAGCGGCTGGGATCATCCATTGTTGGGACCTCCCCACAGTCGAGATAACAAAAAGCCCGTCCCCGGCAGGGACGGGCGCTCAACCCGCGGTACCACCCTTTTTGGCACCATGTGCCCACTCGTTGGGGAGCCATCACTCCCCGGCCGGGGTAACGGTCGGCCAATCCGGGCCGGGCTACTGGCGCCCCAAGGCGGGGCCGTTCACCCGCCGGCTCGGGAGGGATTTTCCGCCGGTCCTCGCATGCCCACTCGCACCGCCCGTGGGCTCTCTGGACGGGCGAACCGACGTACTCGTCTCCGTCATCGCCGTTCGCGCCCTCATTATAATCCCTTGGCCGCGAAAAGGCAAAACTTGACACCCACTTGTGCTCATGCTATAATTTTTGGCGTCAAAGGTGTGCCGAGGTAGCTCAGTTGGTAGAGCACTTGACTGAAAATCAAGGTGTCCCCAGTTCAAGTCTGGGCTTCGGCACCTGGGCGGGTCAAGACCGCCGACATGCGGAAGTGGCTCAGTGGTAGAGCATCTCCTTGCCAAGGAGAGGGTCGCGAGTTCGAATCTCGTCTTCCGCTCAGGCCCGGTTCCTTGGCCATGGGCCAGGGAACCGCATTTTATGGGGCGACGTAGCCAAGTGGTTAAGGCAGGGGTCTGCAAAACCCCGACCGTCGGTTCAAGTCCGACCGTCGCCTCTGGCAACATTGGAAACGTCAACAGCTTGCTGTTGCCATAGACAACTATATACTGCGAAGCGCTCATCCAGAGAGGCGGAGGGAACGGCCCTGTGAAGCCTCGGCAACCCTGGATGGAGTGGGTCATCCTCATCCGAATCCTTCGGCGATCCGCTCCCATCCAAAGGTGCCAATTCCGGCAGAGCCCTGGTGGGGGGTTCTCTGAAAGATGAGGGGACTTGCTCTTGGTTTTTGTCCTCTTCATCGGGCGTTTGGCCGATGAAGAGGTCGCTTTTAAAAGGGCTTGTGGCCTCTGCTCTGGATGGAGCGGAGGCCATTTTCATTGGAAGGAGGCCCTTCTCATGTTCATCACCCCTCAGCCACGGCGAGCGGACGAACAGTTCTCCACCCAGAGCGTCCATGCCGGCGAATCCAAGCGCAAGCCCTTTGGCGCGCTGACCATGCCCATCGTGCAGACCTCCACCTATAGCTTTGAGGACACTGCCGCGTTGATCCAACACATGCAGCGCAAGGTGGACGGCCTGGAGCCGGTGCGCGGCGAGTATGGCCGCTACGGTAACCCCACCCAAGAGGTGGTGGAACTGAAGCTGGCCGCTTTGGAGGGGGGCGAGCGCGCCCTGGTGCTCTCCACGGGGATGGCCGCCATCACCGTGACCCTGTTCACCCTCCTCGCCGCCGGCGACCACCTGATCCTCACCGCCGATCTTTATCGCAAGACGCGGCAGTTCGTGCTGGAATTCCTGCGCAAGTTCGACATCTCTTGCACCATCGTCCAGCCCGATGACCTGGCCGGCCTGGAGGCGGCCATCACCCCGCGCACCAAACTGATCTTTACCGAATCTCCCACCAACCCCTATCTGCGTCTGGTGGATCTCCCCCGCCTAACGGAGATCGCCCGGCGGCACCATGTCCTGACCATCATCGACGCCACCTTTGCCACGCCGTATAACCTGCGGCCCCTGGAATACGGCGTGGACCTGGTGATCCACAGCGCCACCAAATATCTGGGCGGCCACAACGACCTTCTGGCCGGGGTGGTCATCGGCCGCGCCGAACAGATCAACCTCCTCCGCGACGCCAACAACATGATCGGCGCCATCGCCGACCCCCAGACCCTCTACCTCCTCCTGCGCGGCCTCAAAACCTTGGCCCTGCGCATGGAGCGCCACAACCAGAACGGCCAGCGGGTGGCCGAGTTCCTGGAAGGGCATCCGGCGGTGCGGCGGGTGTGGTATCCGGGGCTGGCCTCGCATCCCGATCACGAGATCGCCCGCCGGCTGATGAAAGGGTTCGGGGGCGTGGTGAGCTTTGAGCTCGAATCCGACCTGGAGGGCACCGGGCGCTTCATTGACGCCCTGCAGATCCCTTATATCGGCCCCAGCCTGGGCGGCGTGGAGAGCATCGTCGAACAGCCGGCGCTGATGTCTCATTTCACCTTGAACGAAGAGGAGCGGGCCGCCTTGGGCATCCGGGGAGAATTGGTGCGCTATGCCCTAGGCGTGGAAGATGCCGATGATCTCATCGCCGACCTAGCCCAGGCGCTGGAACGGGTGCCGGTAGCCCAGACGGCCAAAAAGTAGGAGGGATGCCCATGTTGGTGATGAAATTCGGCGGGACCTCCGTGGGCAGCGCGGAGCGTTTCCTGGCCGTGGCCAAGATCATCGAACAATCGCCCGACCCGGCCCTGGTGGTGGTCGTCTCGGCCATGAGCGGCACCACCAGCGCCCTGATCGCGGGCGGGCGCGCCGCCGCCGAGGGGCAGAGGGAGCGCTATCGCAGCATCAAAGAGGAGCTTTTGGCCAAGCACCTCACCACGGTGGAGGCGTTGCTGCCCGCAGGCTCTGAACGGGCGGCGCTGACCGATTACATCGTCGGGCAACTGGAGGATTACGAGCGGCTCTGCGCCAGCATCGCCACCTTGGGCGAGTTCACCATGCGGGGCAACGATGCCGTGGCCTCCATTGGCGAGGAGCTCTCCAGCCGCATCTTGGCGGCCCTCCTGCGCGCCCGCGGCCGCCGGGCCCACGCCGTCAGCGCCACCACGTGCGTGCGCACCGACGACCAATTCGGCGGGGCCACGCCCGATATGGGCACCACCCGACAGTTGGTGCAAGAGAGGGTGCGCCCCCTGGTGGCCGAGGGGATCGTGCCCATCGTCACCGGCTATATCGGCGCAACGGCCAAAGGCATCACCACCACCCTGGGCCGCGGCGGCAGCGACTATTCCGCCGCCATCCTGGGCGCCTGCTTGGATGCCGATGAGGTGTGGATCTGGACCGACGTGAACGGCATCCTCACCGCCGACCCCAAGTTGGTGCCCGAGGCCCGCACCCTGAGCGTGCTCTCTTATGCCGAGGCCGAAGAGCTGGCCTATTTCGGCGCCGATGTGCTCCACCCCAAGACGGTGGCCCCGTTGGCCGAGCGAGGCATCCCTCTGCGCATCCTCAACAGCTTTGCTCCGGAGCATCCGGGCACGTTGATCGTCACCACGCCCGATCCCTCGCGGCCCATCATGCCGGCCATCATCTCCACCGACGGCCTCAGTTGGATCGGCGTGGCGGGCAACGGCCGGGAATGGTCGCTGCACATGGCCTCGCGGGCGCTGAAATGTTTGGCCGAGGCGGGGGTGGAGGTGTTGATGTTCTCCCAATCCTTCACCGAGCGCAGCCTGAACCTGGTGGTGCGCTGCGGCGACCAAGCCCACAGCATCCGCGTGCTCCAGCGCGAGTTCGCCGACGACCTGCGCCTGGGGCACCTCTCCGCCATCGGCGTGCAGGAGGAGGTGGCCACCGTCTCGGTGGTGGGCATGCCCGACGCCGGCGGCGCTCCCATCGCGCCCCGGGCCTTTGCCGCTTTGGGCAAGCTGGGGCTGCGGGTCATCTCCGTGGGCCAGGCGGCCTCGGCCTATAGCGTCTCCTTTGTCATTGCCGAAAAGGACCTGCCCCGGGCCGTGCCCTTTATCCACCGTGAGCTGGGCCTGTAACCTCCATCAATAGGGGCCTGGCGAGGCCGGGCCCCTACGCCTCGGGCGGGCCCCACCAGGCCTCAAAGAAGGCGCGGATATTCTCCAGGGGGTACCCCTTGTTGAACTCGGCCTGCCCGATGACCCCACCGCGATCATCCCACAGGGCCCGCTTCACCCGCTCCACGGCGGCGCGCACCTCATCCGGTGTGCCGAAGGGGAGCACGTATTGCCGGTCCAATTCCCCCCAGAAGGTGATCCGCCCTTTGAAGCGCCGCCCGATCTCCTCGATGGGCATGGTGAACAGTTGCGAGTTGATGGCGTCCACCCCGATCTCGATGAGGTGCTCGTAAATATCCATGATATAGCCATCGGAATGCATAAAGGCGAATTTGCCGTGGCTGTGGGCCAGATCGCAATAATCCTTGTACAAGGGCTTGAAATATTCCACCCACATGGCCGGCGAGATGAGGAGCGCCTTGGAGGAGCCCCAATCATCCATAAAGACGATGCCGTCCACATCCGTCTGCACCACGTACTGGAGATGGCGCATATAGTAATCGTGGATCATTTCCAAGAGGAGGAACACCTCCTTGACGCCCCAGGCCAGGTCCATATAGACGTTCTGAGGGCCGCGCACGAATTGCAGCCGCTCAAAGGGCCGGGGGCACCCCAGGAGGATGAACTTGTCGCTGGCCGCGCAGGTGCGGTTGACGTCCTCGAACCCCACCCCTAAAAGATGGTAGGGTGGCTTCCAGTGGGCCAACTTGCTCCAATCGTCAATGGCGGGGTATTTCACCTCGCCGATCATCCCCGCCTGGATGTTGACCCAGCGGCTGCCCCAGGCATCGGTCCACTCCCCCGGCTGGTACAAAGGGGATTCGTCCTCTGGGTTTTTGTAGCCGCTATCGCCGAAATCCCGGGGGTATTGGGCCAAAAGGGCGCGCAGCTCCTCCTCCCGCCCAAAGAATGCGGCGGGCAAGGTCCACACATCCCGCGCCGGCCGATCCACCCCTTCAAAGCGCAATGTCCGCATGACCCTTTCCCGCGAAGTGAGCCCCATGCTAACCTCCCCTCAATGGCTGTTTCTTATATCCCTAGACCCGCCAGTTTTGGACTATCCAAGCGCCTCAGACTGTGTTATTATAGGGACAAATCGTCGGCTGTCGAGTGCAGGAGATGTGCCATGGCTAGCAAACTCGGTTTCCACATCCAGCGGCGCCGTCCGGGGTGGCCCAACGTCATCGCCGACACGGTGCCGGCGGTGGTCAAGAGCCTGGAATGGAGCATCCTCGACGATTGGCTCCCCGAAGAACAGACCGAGCTGGACAAGATCCAGCGGGCGCGCAAATGGACAGAGTACAAGGTCTTTCTCTTGGGGCGCCATGCCGTACCGTATCAGGGGTTGGAGCGGCCGGCCGACCGCGCCTACGAGTTTTGGCGCCGCCTCCTGGACGATCTGACCGGCGGCGACCGCCAAAAGGAGGGCCAAGTCTTGGCCCGCATGCGCCGCTTTCACGCTTGGGAGGGGTATAACGAGGTGGGCACCGGCCCCGCCAGCGAGCTCCTGGGCCGCTTTGACGCGGCGCTGGCCCGCTACTTTCATCACGAGGGGATGCGCTACGCCGGCGGCGGCTTTAGCCTGACCCATCCCACCGCCGACGAATGGCGCAGCTACTGCGCCGCCCTTCTAGAGGAGGTGGCCGCCGGCCGGGGCGAGCGGCCCGATTTCCTCCATTTCCACGAGTATTGGTACCCCAGGGGCGATTGGGACACGCTGCTGCATCCCGATGGCAGCATCAACGCCGGCAAGATGCGCGCCGCCACCCAGGGCTACATGCTCCATTGGCGCGAGCTGTACCAACTGCCCGAGACGCCGTGGGAGCTGAGACTACCGGTGATCATCACCGAGTGCGGCTGGGACCAGGGCTGGCCCCAGCAGGTCGGCTTCCGCAACAGCCCGCGCTCGGATGTAGATTATTTCAAATGGCTGGTGTGGTACGACCAAGAGCTGCAAAAGCCGTTGGACGGAATAGATTATGTGGTGGGCGCGGCCATCTACACCTACGGCCACGAGCCCGCTTGGGCCTCCTTCGAGATCGACGATTGGCAGGGGCGGGGCATCATGGAGCTCCTCCGCGCCTACCTTCGGGAGGAGAACCGGGAACCCCACCCCTGGGCCTGGCAGGCAGCCTGGGAGCAAAAGCCCCCTGTGCCGGAGGTGGAGGAGAGCCATTTCGTGCTCCTGGCCCAAAATGCCAGCCTGGCCTGGCGCCACGCCCTGGATAAATACCTGGACACCTTCAAAGTGACCAACGGCCAATCCTTGGATGACGCCGTGCGCCTGGCGGCCAAGCACCACCACATCACGTTGGTGGGCACGGCGGGCAGCCCCTTCGGCCTGCCCCAAGAGTGGGAGGAGGAGATCCGCCGGCGCAACCCCAAGATCATCCTCGACCGCATGGAGGCCCGCACCGTGGAGGAGCTGCGTCGGGTGGCCAACCGCCGCGCCGAGACCGGCGACCGCTACGGCCAGAACGATCTTCAGCCCGGCGCCCGCTCCCAGCGCCGGTGGCTGCCCTGGCCCTGAAGGAGGAAGGTGGGATGCGCTGTCCCCAATGTGGCGGCAAGATGGTCCGCGGCCTAAGCGACCGGCGGGTGACCCGGGAGGGCTATGATCTGACCTTGCACCGCATCCCCGCCTGGCTCTGTGAGCGCTGTAGCCAGCCCCTCTTTGATGACGAGCAGAGCCGGACGTTGGAGGCGCTCATCGCCGAGCTGGATGCCGCCGTCCAACGCTTGCGCATGGAGTGGCGCGGGTGAGGAGGATCGTCTTGCGTCCTGGGGGCCGCCTCTGGCTTTGCGGCCTGCTGAGTTTGGGGGTCTACCTCGTCGCTTTTGTCCTTCCCTATCGCCTGCCCCACTGGGCAGCCCGGGGCGCCCCCGCCGACCTGGGCAAGCTGACCGGTTACTCTTGGGGCGGCGGGCTGGGCTACTTCGCCGCTTTGTTGGCCCTCTTTGCCCTCTACGTGCTGGCCCTGGCGAGCGCGCCCCAGGGGGCCCCCCAGCAGGGGATAGCGTGCGCATTGGGCTTGGGGATCACCTGCGCGGTGGTCCTCTGTTGGGTGTACCCTTATGCCGCGGCAGATATCTTTCTCTATCTCGTCCGCGGGCGGGTGTTGGGCATCTACGGGCAGAACTCCCTGCGGGTGCCCCCGGCGGCCTTTCCTTTGGCCGACTATTTACCCTTCCCCAGCGAATGGGCCGAGACGCCCTCCCCCTACGGGCCCCTGTGGGAATGGCTGGCCGCCGGCCTGGCACGGCTGGGCGATGGCAGCCTGGTGCGCTCCCTGTTGGCCTTCAAAGGCCTGGCCTTGGTCAGCTATGTAGGCTGTGCCCTCATCCTATGGCGCCTCCTGCGCGCCGAGGCGCCCCAGCGCGCCCTGCAAGGGCTGGTGGCCTTTGCCTGGAACCCCCTGGTCCTTTTGGAGGCCCACGCCATGGGGCATAACGACCTGGTGATGATGGTGTGGGTGCTGCTGGCCCTCTGGCTCTGGCGCAGGGGATGGTACAGCGGCGCCTTGGTAGCTCTGGTGGTGGGGGCGCTGGTCAAGTACGTCCCTCTCCTGCTCGTGCCCCCGGCCCTCTTGCTCCTGTGGCGGCGACTGGGTCCCCGCGCCTGGTGGCGCACCGTGTTGCGCGCTGGCCTGGTAAGCGCGGCGCTGGTCGCCCTGACCTTGGCCCCCCTCTGGCCCGGCTGGGCGGCTTGGGAAGTGGGCGGCCAACTCAGCCGGGGGCACAACTCCCTGGGCGTTTGGCTGATCTTGGCCCTACGGGCCTTGGTCCCCGAACCCCTGGCCTTCGACCTGGGCCTTTGGGCCTCGCGTCTGGGATTCCTGGCGGCCTACGGGCTGATCCTGGCCCAGAGCCGGTCCCGCCCGCCGCACCTGCCCTACCTCTTCCATCGCATCCTGTACGCCTGGCTACTTTTGGGGGCCTTCTCCTTCGGCTATTGGTACATCGCCTGGCTCATCGCCCTGCTGCCGTTGCTCCCTGAGGGCAAGGCCTGGGGGCGCACCCTGCTCTTTGCCTGGTGCGGGCTGCTCTCGGTGTGCTTGTACACCTTCGGGGGACGTTGGAGCGGGGTGGATTACCTCACCGTGTGCCTGGTGGTGATCCCCCTGGTCTTGGGCGCGCCGCTCCTGTGGGGGCCGCGGCTGGCCCTCGCGCCGTCGGAGTAAGGGCGGCCCGCGCTAGGCAGCGGCCCAGGCCGGGCCGGCCCGGTAGCTGACCCCGGCCTCCCGGATCCGCTCTTCCGCGTCCTCCTCCTCGCGCCAGGCCCGCTCCAACGCCGCCCGGCGCGGCTCCCGCAGCCAAAGATCGTTGATCTCCCGGGCCGCCAAGAGGCGCGCCAACGTGGTGGGGATGAAGGTGATGCGGCGCAGTTTGCGGCTGGGGATGGGTCGAGGCAGGCTTTCCAGGGGGCCCAGCTCGATGCGGTAATAGAGCTGATCGGCCCGGGGATGGTCCGGTTCGTCGGGCAAAAGGTCGCGGCGGCGCGCCAGCCGGTAGCTCCGGATGGGGGCATAGTAGCGGATGCTCCAGCGCAACGGGCCACAGGCCTGGGTATGGTAAAAGGCCAGGTACGCGGCGCCCAGGCGGCGCGGCGCCCGCTCCACGGGCAGCCGGTACCAGTGGGCGGTGCGGATCAGCTCCCAATCCTTGGGCCGGTTCACCACCGCCACCAACACCCGCTCGTCAGCGGGCTCTGGGCCGCAGCCCTCCTCCTCCCAGAGGTTCGCCTCCATGCCTCCTCCTAGCGCGCCAACAGGCTGCGGGCGTAGATCAGGTTGGCCAGGTCAATATCGCTGGGGACGGTGCAGCCCGCGCCCAACATGAACCCCCGGGTGCCCATCTCGGCCAGGGCCCGCTCCACCTCGGCCCGCAACGCCTCGCGCGGGCCATAGACCAGCGGCCCCCGCTCGTCCAAGCCCCCCAGGATGGGGAGCCCTCCCAGGAGGGCCTTGCCCGCCGAGAGGGCCAGGTTATCCGCCTGGTAGGCCCAATTGGCCAGCTGCACCGGATAATCCACAAAACGCTCCAGGGCGATCCCCCGCCCGCAAAAATGCCCCACCACGAACTCGGCCTCGCCCTGCAGCGCCCGCAGGACGTGCAGATCGAAGGGTTTGATCCAACGGGCGTGCTCCTCGGCGGAGAGGAAATGACGTTCGCCCCCTTGGGCGGAGAAATAGATCCCGTTGATCCCCGCTTCCCGCAGGCAGGCGCGGAAGAACTGGGCCATGTCCTCGGCGATGATCTGCATCGCCCCCAGCACCGCCTCCGGGGCGGCCCGCAGATGGTGCCGCCACACCTCCCGCGCCTCCTCTTGCGAGGCCAAGGGCCGCTCCGGGTTGGCCCGCAGGATGGCCAGGGCCTGATGGTACGGGTTAAAGGCGGTGGTCATGATGAGCACCTCGCGGCCCACGGCCTCCACGATGCGCTGCAAACCCTCGATATGGCTACGAAAGAGGGGATCGCTGAGGGGGGTCGGCTCCAGCCGGCGCCAATCCTCCGGGCGGCTCAGGCGCAGGGTGCCGATGGGGGCATAGCCGGTATCGTTCATCACCTTGAGGATATCCAGGTCCGTCGCCCGATAGTACGCGATATGCTTCTGGGCCATGGCCTCGCCCCCGCGATATTCGGGAGGAAAGTGAAACCAAAAGCCCGCCGGCACCCGATCCACCTCTTCCTGGCGCAGCACCGCCCGCACCCGCTCGATCTTGTTCATCCGCCTCTGCTCCCTGGGCTTTGTTCCAGTATAATCTATTTCTTCGTCCTTGTACAGCGGGATTGACACGAGGGTGTTGAAAAAAGGCGCGTAGAGCCTTGCCCGCCGTCGGATGGAATCCGACGGCTCTACTTGCCAAGCCCGCGCCGCGGGCTTACCATCCCCAGACGTCGGTTTCTAACCGACGAGGGCATTTTCTCGACCGCCCTCATTGACATCCCCCGCCAGCAGCGCTACAATGATCCCAGCGCCCGGGCTGCACCTTGCCTCGGGCCGACGAGCGCATGCCGAGCGTCGCAAGCTGTTCTCATGGGAGGAAAACGTTGGAGACGCCCACCTGGCTGGCCACCTTGGCGCGGGGGATTTTATTGCTCGCCATCCCCATCATCCTGCTGGTGACCCCCCTGCATCTCTTTGTCACGCCCCAGTTCGTCCAGCACGAGTATGGCCGGCGCGGTTTTCCGCCGGCGGAGCGGTTCACCCCTGAGGAACGGTCACGCCTTTCCGCTGCCATCCTGCACTACCTGCGGGGACAGCTGAGCGTGGACCAGTTGGCCGCCCTCTCCACCACCGGCGGCGAGAGGGCGCTCCAGCCCCGGGAGGTGCAACACCTGGTGGATGTCAAAAGGGTGATGGACGCCTTTTTCACCGCCCACATCGTGGCCCTTGGCGCCGCCCTGCTGGCCCTGGCGGTGCTCTGGCGCCCGCCCCACCGACCTTACCTTCCCTCCACCCTGCAACACGGCGTCTGGCTCACCGCCGGGGTGATGGGCGCCATCATCCTCGCCGCGGCCCTGGATTTCGAGGCGTTCTTTACCCTCTTTCACCGGCTCTTTTTCGCCGAGGGGAGCTGGCTGTTCTACGAGACGGATACCCTGATCCAGCTCTACCCTCTGCCCTTCTGGGTGGATGCGGTGTGGAAGTTGGGTCTGACGATCCTCCTTGAGGCGGCGCTGCTCTATGGAGTGGCGTTTCGCCTGGATCGGTCGGCCTGGCTCATCCAGGAGGAGATCCCTTGAGCGCGGCGGTGTGGGGCGTCACCCTTGGGGCTGGATGGCGGCGCGGTTGGCCAGCTCCTGGCGGGCCAGGTCGGCGAAGGTGGTCTCGGCGAGGATCCGGTGGGTCGCGGCGGTAACCTTGCGCCACACCTCCTGCAAGGGGCAGGTCTCGCCGAAGGAGCAATCATCGTTGATCTCGCGCTGGATGCACGTCACCGGCTCCAGCGGCCCCTCCAACGCGGCGACGGCCTCGGCCAGGGTGATCCGCTCCGGCGGGCGCGAGAGCATGTGCCCCCCTTGCGGCCCCCGGCGGCTGCGGATGAGCCCCGCCTTGCGCAAGGTGATCAAGAGCTGGTAGAGGTAATTCTCGGGGATCTCGCGGCGCGCGGCGATCTCGGAGCTTTGAATATAGCCCTCGCCATAGCGTTGCGCCAGCTCGAGCAAGGCCCGGATGCCGTATTCGCCCTTGGTGGAGATCTTCATGGGCTGTTCCTCAAGGGAAACTAAGGTTGTCAATCAAATTACTTGATTAAAGTATAACACAAGTGAGAGAATTGGTCAAGAAAAATGGGCCTTCCCGCTCCCCCAGCCGATCCCGCCCGGGCCGATAGATTGGCCCATTATCTGCTCAAGGCGGTCAACAAGGCGAATTTCGCCTACAACCTGCTCCAGGATGGGGATAGCGTCCTGGTGGCCGTCTCCGGCGGCAAAGATAGCCTCTCGCTCTTGGATCTCTTGGATCGCTACCGCCGCATCGCGCCGCAACGCTACACCCTCAAGGCGGGGTTCGTGCGCTACGACCGCCACTGCGGCCGGGCCGCGCCGGAGGAGTGGCTGCAACAATGGTGCGCGGATCGCGGCGTGCCCTTTTTCGTGGAGGAGCTGGCGGTGCAAGAGGAGTTGGCGCGGACGCACCTCAGCCCTTGTTTCCGCTGCGCCTGGTTGCGCCGCAAGACCCTCTTTTTGCTGGCCGGCCGTTTGGGGTGTAACAAATTGGCCTTCGGCCACCACGCCGACGACATCGCCGAGACGACCCTGTTGAACCTCTTTTTCGCCGCCCGGCTGCGGCCCATGGAGCCGCGTGTGGTCATGTTCGGCGGGGCCTTGACGGTGATCCGGCCCCTGGCCCTGGTGGAGGAGCGGGACATCGTCCCCTTTGCCCAGGCCAGCGGTTATCCCTTGGCAGGGGAACCCTGCCCCCAGGGCCTGGATTCGCGCCGTGCCTTGGTCAAGCGCGTGCTGCGGGAACTGGAGGGCGAATGCCACCAGGTCAAGCGCCACATCTTTCGCGCCGCCGAGCACTGCCAGCGCCTGCGCGCCTTGGTCGCCCGCCAGGGCCAAGATCCCTTCTCGGGCGCGGCGGGGACACAAGAATTCTCAGGCGATCCGGCCATCACCGGATCGCCTGAGGATTAGACCCAACGTTACGACTGGGCGGAAGGGGCGCCAGTCCACGAGGGCGGCGGGGGCACCACGTTCTCGCCCCGCAAAAAGTAGGCCGTCTCGCGGGTGTTCTGTTCGATGGCCAGGGCCAGATCGATCACCTCGCTGGCCGCATAGAGGAGCACAAACTGCACCAACGCGGCCAAGAGCACCAGCACTCCGGTGACGATCCCCACCCAAAGGCCCTCCGTCCGGCCCAACAGGGGCACCCTGCCCATCATGGGGCTCACCTGGCCAACCCGCCCCTGGATGGCACCGATGACCACCGTCATGAGGGCGCCCACGATCCCGCCGATGAGCAGGATCCAGGCGATCACTTTGTAGATCAAGGCCACTATCCGCAGCGCGCGAAACTTTTTCTGCATGGGTCTCCTTTCCCGGTAATAAAGAGTTACCAGACCGCCCAAGACCTGACAGGTCTTGGAAGACCTGTCAGGTCTCTGTGCGCGACGACTAAAATGCCTGGTCACCCCTTTTAGGCGATGGTGATGCGGTGGTAGCGTTTTTTGCCGGCGCGGAGCAACAGGGCATCCTGGCGCAGGGCCTCGGCGGTGATCACCTCCTCCACCGAGCGCACCTGTTCATCGTTGATATAGGCGCCGCCCTGCTCGATCAAGCGGCGGGCCTCGCTGCGCGATTTGACCAGCCCCGCCCGCTGAAAGAGCTCTGTGACGACGATGCCCGCCCGCAGCTCGTCCAAGGGGATGGTGGTGGTGGGCACGGCCGTGCCCTCGCCCCCGCCGCCAAAGAGGGCGCGCGAGGCCTCCCGGGCCTGTTCCGCGGCCTCCAGGCCGTGGGTCAGGCGGGTCACCTCAAAGGCCAAGACCTCCTTGGCCCGGCGGATCTCGCTCCCCCGCAGCCGGCCCAGCTCGCGGATCTCCTCCAAGGGCAAGAAGGTATAGAGCTTTAGGAAGCGCTCCACGTCGGCATCCTCGGTGTTGATCCAGAACTGGTAAAAGTCATACGGCGAGAGCAGCTCGGCATCCAGCCAGACGGCGCCCTTGGCGGTCTTGCCCATTTTGGCCCCGGAGGCGGTGGTGAGCAGAGGAAAGGTCAGGGCATAGGCCTCGCCGCCGGTGATGCGCCGGATCAGATCCACGCCGGCCAGGATGTTCCCCCATTGGTCGTTGCCGCCCATCTGCAAGATGCAATTGTAATGCTGGTAGAGATATAAAAAGTCATACGCCTGTAGTAGCTGATAGTTGAACTCGATAAAGCTGAGGCCCGCCTCCAGCCGGGTGCGATACGCCTCCGAGGCCAACATGCGGTTGACGCTGAAATGCCGCCCGATCTCGCGCAAGAAGGTGATATAGTTGAGGGGCAACAGCCACTCGGCGTTGTTCAAGATCAGGGCCTTCCCCTCGCTGAAATCCACATAGCGGCCGATCTGCTGCTTGATGCGCTGGAGGTTGGCCTCGATCTTTTCCGGCGTGAGGAGCTGCCGCATCTCGGTGCGTCCGCTAGGATCGCCCACCATGCCCGTGCCGCCTCCCACGATGGCGATGGGTCGGTGCCCCAGGCGCTGCATATGGGCCAGGGCCATGATGGTCAACAAATTGCCGATGTGCAGGCTGGCCGCCGAGGGATCGTAGCCGATGTAACAGGTGCAGGGCTGCTCCAAGGCGGCCCGCAGGCCCGCCTCATCGGAGACCTGTTCCACAAACCCACGTTCTTTGAGGACATCGTAAGCGTTCGGCATCCTTCCCCCCGGTGTTCTGGAATCTGCTGATGCGCCCTTGGGCCAGGATGTTTCATCCGCACACCGCGCACCAGGTTTGACGTGCTGGCCCGATCCGTATAGCATAGGCCAACTTAGTTGATGATATGCGCCGAGGCCGTCCTTGTCAAATCAAAACCAAAAGGCCCTGGAAGATAATAACCGTAAAGGATAACAGATTGTGAACCTCCTGGTCCTCACGGGCGTCCTGTTTGCGGCGGGGTTGGTCACCGGCGTCACGGGGTTCGGGGCGGGCTTGGTCTCCATGGGGGCGCTGGCCCTGTTGATGCCCGTTGCCCAGGCCACGGTGATCGTCGCCGTCATCGCCTTTTTCTCCTCCCTGCTCAATCTGTGGACGGTGCGCCGGGAGGTGGTCTGGCGAGAGACCTGGCCGCTCCTGGTCACGGCGCTGCCGGCCAACATTTTGGGGGTGTATCTCCTCAAACGCCTGGATAACGCCATCTTGGGGTGGGCGGTGGGGGTGGCCATTCTGATGGGTTGCGGCGCGATGCTCTGGTCACCCCAAAAGTGCAAACTGAAGCGGGTCTGGCCCTGGGGATATCTGGCGGGCTTGGTGGGGGGCGTCTTTGGGGGCGCCCTGAGCACGGGCGGCCCGCCGGTGGTCCTCTACACCCTCTTGCGCGGCTGGGACAAGGGCCAAGCCAAAGGCCTCCTCGCCTCCTACTTTACCTTGACGGGCCTGTGGCGCTTGCTCCTCCTCGCCGCGGCGGGCGTGGCCACCCCCCAGACATTGGGCCAGGGGCTGCTGGCCCTCATCCCCGCCTTGGGCGCCTCGTATGTGGGGGTGTGGCTCTTCCAGCGCATGAGCACCCCGTTCTTCCGTTATGTCACCATGGCCGTATTGGCGGGTCTGGCCCTTCAGCTCGTCTTGGCCCGCTGAGCCAACATCCTCTTCCTCCGGAGCGTGGACGTGACCGTCTTGATCCGCA
>DAOTZU010000120.1:0-1771 GCA_034433995.1 Anaerolineae bacterium | reverse complement strand
AGCGGGTGATCGCCGAGATCGCCGCCAGTTGCCTCCGTCTCTCGGAGCGGCGTCATGGCGCGCTGATCGTCATCGAGCGGGAGACAGGTTTGCAAGATCATATCGAGACCGGCGTCGAGCTGGATAGCCTGGTGGTGGACGAATTGTTGCAGACCATCTTTTTCCCCAACACCGCATTGCACGATGGCGCGGTGATCATCCGGGGCGACCGCATCGTGGCCGCCGCCTGTGTGTTGCCCCTGGCCGAGACCATCGTCTCAGATACCCATCTGGGCACCCGCCACCGGGCGGCCGTGGGCATCACCGAGCAGACCGATGCCATCGCCATCGTCGTCTCGGAGGAGACGGGGATCATCTCCATGGCGCGCAACGGGCGCATGGTGCGGCATCTGGATGAGCGGCGCTTGATCACCCTCATGCAGGCGTTGCTCAAGCCCAAGCGCACGGCGCGCGGCCTGAGTTGGTTCGGCGCTCGGGGAGGGCATAAATCGTCCGGCAGCCGTCCCAAGGCGGCGTAGGGGGTAACGTGGCAAGGAACGGTCTTTTGGGCAAAAAGTTGCGCGACGATCTGGGCACGGCCGTGTTGGCCTTGGTGTTGGCTCTGGTGGTCTGGGTGAACGCCACCTATCAGAGCGACCGGCCGACGGAGGATTTTTTCCCCGAGCCGATCCCCATCGAGGTGCTGAACGCGCCGGCAGGACTGATCGTGACCAACAACCCGGACGTTACGGTGAAGGTCAGGATCAGGGCGTTCGGCTCCAGTTGGTCCAGCCTGACGGTGAACAGCTTCAGGGCGACGGTGGATTGGGCCGGCTTGGGGCCGGGGGACCATGTGGTGCCGGTCAAGGTGATCTGCTTTGACCGCACCGTCACCGTGCTGCGCAGCCAGCCGGAGACGATCCGCGTGCAACTGGAACCTCTGAAGAAGGAAGCTTTTGAGGTCGTCGCCAAGTTGGAGGATAAAGACGAGATCCCCTTGGGCTATGTGGTGGAACAGCCCGAGATCACCCCGCGTTTTGTGGTGGTGGAAGGGCCGGCCTCGGCGGTGGAGCGGGTGGAATCGCTGGTGGCCTCGGTCTTTCTTTTGGGGCAGCGCAGTGCCGTGGAACGCACTGTGGAGCCGCGTCCCTTGGATAAGGATGGCAAGCTGGTCAAAGGGGTGACCTTGACCCCCGCCACCGTGACGGTCCGCTTGGATGTGCAAAAGCAGTTGAACTACCGCGAGGTGGCCGTGGTGGCGCGCACCAAGGGCGTCCCCGCCCGCGGCTATTATGTGAGCAGCGTGGAGGTGACCCCGGCGACGGTGACGGTGGTGGGGCCGCCGGCGGTGGTCGCCAAAATGCCCAGCGTCGTCTCTACCAAGGGCGAGATCAACCTCACCGGCGCCACACGGATGATCGCCGAGCGGCTGGAGCTCGACCTGCCCGAAGGCGTCTCGGTGCTCACCGAGGGTCAGCAGGGCACGCAGCAGGTTTTGGTCACCGTGGGCATTGCGCCGGTGATCGGCGGCACCACCGTGCAGTTGCCCCTCAACCCCAAGAGGCTGCGGGAGGGGCTGACGGCCAAGCTCTCCATCTCCAGCGTGGATGTGATCTTGACCGGCCCGGCGGTGTTGCTGGACGATCTGAACCTGGCCCTGCTGGATGCCTACGTGGACCTTAACGGCCTGGATGTGGGCACCCATCAGGTGCGGACGATGGTGGATATTCTGGTGGCCCGCAATCCCAACCTCGCCGACCTCCAGGTGACCAGCATCTCGCCTGCCTTTGTG
>DAOTZU010000119.1:0-7968 GCA_034433995.1 Anaerolineae bacterium | reverse complement strand
GATCGTGCAGGAGCTGCCCGAGGCAAGGCTCTTGGTGGTGGGCCGGGGGCTCTATGCGGCGGATGAGGCGCGCTTTCTCCAAGCAGTGCACGCCGCAGGGTTGGACGAGGCCGTGGTCCGGGCCGGCTGGGTGCCTCAAGAGGAGTTGGCGGATCATTTCGCCGCTGCCGATGTGGCCATCTACCCTTTCGACGACACCTTGGTCAACCGCAGCAAATGTTCGGTGAAGCTCCTGGATCTCTTGGCGGCGGGGGTGCCCACGGTGGCCGATGCCGTGGGTCAGAATACTGAGTATATTATCCAGGGAGAGACGGGCCTTTTGGTGCCCAGCGGCGATGTGGCCGCCATGGCGCGGGCAACACTGCGCCTATTGCAAGACCAAGCCCTGCGCCGCGCGTTGAGCGTGGCGGCAGCACAGCGCAGCGGCCGAGATTACGCCTGGCGCGTCCTGGCCGAGGTGGCCCTGGCCGCCTATGCCTGCGCGGCAGGGGCTTCCTCGCCGTATGCGCTCAGATCGGCGGGGGGCGGAGGGGTTTCGGGATCTGGCTCGCGCCCTTCGATATAGATCTCGCCAAAGGGCTGCTCTTGGAGGGCCCGCACCCGCTGTTGTTTGATCAATTCCAACAGGGCCAGAAAGGTGACGATCACCTCCAGCCGCGACCTGGCCCGGCGTATCACCGTGCTGAAACGCACCCGCCGGTAACGCTGCACCAGCCCGCTGATGGTCTGCATCCAATCGGCCACCCGCGCCACCACCGGCGAGACCACGCTATCCACCACCGGAAGCTGCGGCTGGGCGGCCAAGGCGCGGCGCAGCGCCTCCACCAGCTCGTCCAGGCTGGCCTCCCCTGGCCGAAGACGCGGCTCGATCTTGGGGAGGGGCGCGAGGCGGGGATAGGCCCGGCGGCCGGCTTCCTCGATCTGGCGCAACCGCGCACATACCTCCTTGAAACGCTTGTACTCGCGCAGTTGCTGGGCCAACTCCTCGCCCAGGTCCCCTTCCTCCTCTTCCTCTTGGGGCGCCTCCGGCGGAGGCAGCAGGGCCCGAGATTTGATCACCAGCAGCTTGGCCGCGATAACGAGGAAATCTGCCAGGTGCGCCGCCGAAAGTTGACGCAGGACGGCAATATGGGCCAGGTACTGGTCCGCCACCAGGGCCAAGGAGACCTTGGTGATATCCAGTTCCTCGCGCTCGATCAAGCGCAAGAGCAGGTCCAGGGGGCCCTCAAAAACGTCCAGGGCCACATAATACGTGGAAATGGTCGTGCCACCTCCGTCGAGCTGGGGCGATTATAGCCCAAGGGGTGGGACCTGTCCAAAGGCGCGAGCGAGGGGGTGTTGAAGCAAAAAAAGTTTTATGCCTGGGCCAAATTGTGCTATAATGCGCCCATGGAGCGCGACGTCTTTAGCCACGTTCACCTGCCAGAGGATGACGTGGCATTTTTGAAAAAGCTGGCCGAGGATCTGCCGATCCTGGCCGATATCTCGCGCGCCGATATGCTGCTTTGCGTGGGCGCGGGGCCAGGGCGGGCGCTGGTGGTGGCACAGGCCATGCCCCATTCGGTCTCGCCGGTCTATGAAAAAAGCCTGGTGGGGCTGCGGATCGGGGCCTTGGAGCAGCCGGAGCTCCTGCGCGGGCTGCGCAGGCCGCCCAATCCCCGGCGGGTGCACACCATCTTGGTGCGCGGGGCGACCATCGCCCGACAGCTCTTTCCCGTGTTCAATGTGCGGGGACAGATCATCGCCGTCTTGGCCATGGACGCCTACTGGCTGGCCTACGAGCGGCAACGCCGGCGCAGCCCCGTCTTTCAGCGGGCGCTGCGGGAGTTTCAGTACATGGTCTTGCGCGGCGAGTTGCGAGGGGCGGCGGGGCTCACACCCTTTGGCGAGCACGACGGGGTGATGTTCGTGGGCGCCGACCGGCGCATCCACTATACCAGCGGCATCGCCGCCGGCCTGTACCGGTATCTGGGCTACCGTGATAGTTTGGTGGGCCGGCGGGTCAACGAGTTGGATACCACCGATCAAGAGATGGTCAGCCAGGCCCTCGCCGAGCGGCGCTGCCTGGAACGCCAGGATGAGCAGTATGGCCGCACGTGGATCCGCCGGGTGTTGCCCATCTTTGTCTGCGAGGGGCCATTCTGGCGCCGCTGGCAGCGGGGCGGACATTGCGCCCGGAACCGGCCCAGCCGGCCCCGGGGCGCCTTTGTCTTGATCCATGACGCCACCGAGGCCCTGCAAACGCAGCGGGAGCTGGAGAGCAAACTCTCCTTGCTGCGCGAGGTGCACCACCGGGTAAAAAACAACCTGCAGGTGATCGCCTCGCTGATGCGCATGCAGGCCCGGCGCGTGTTGAGCGAGGAGGCCAAGGCCGCCCTGGCCGAAAGCGTGAACCGCATCTTGAGCGTCGCCGTGGTGCACGAGTTTCTTTCGCAGAACGCTCAGGGCACCATCAATCTGCGGGAGGTGGCCCAGCGCATCATCAGCCAGACCCAGCAGGGCCTGGTGGATCCCCACCAACGCCTGCATCTGGCCATCAAGGGGCCGGATATTTGGCTGCCGGCGGAGCGATCCACCCAGTGCGCCCTGGTCATCAACGAGCTTTTGCAGAACGCCATCGAACATGGGTTGGCGGAACGCCAAGAGGGGCATGTGCTGGTGGAATTGGTGGATCACGGCGACGCCGTCAGCCTGCAAGTGTCGGATGATGGCCAAGGTCTGCCCGAAGGGTTCGATTTGAACGCCAATGCCCATCTAGGGCTCCGCATTGTGCAGAGCATGGTGGAAAGGGACCTGAAGGGCAGGTTCACCTTGGTCCGCGAGGGGGAATGGACGCGGGCTCGCGTGGATTTTATGAAATCAGCACTGGGAGGTGAGTAAATTGGAGCGCAAACGCGTCGTCATCGCCGATGATGAATCGGTCATCTGCATGGATTTGCGCGAGATGCTCAACAATCTGGGCTACCTGGTGGTGGGCGAGGCCGGCGATGGCAAAAGCGCCGTCAACCTGGCCCGGGAGCTGCGCCCGGATGTGGTCTTGATGGATGTGCGCATGCCCGATATGGACGGCATCGAGGCGGCCAAGATCCTCACCGAGGAGCGGATCGCGCCGGTGGTGCTGTTGACGGCCTTTAGCCAACGGGACCTGGTGGAGCGGGCCAAAGAGGCCGGCGTGGTGGGGTACTTGGTCAAACCCATCCAAGAGGCCGACCTGGCGCCGGCCATCGAGATCGCCCTCTCGCGCTTCCAAGAGTTCCGCGCCTTGGAGAAGGAGGTCAGCAACCTCCAGGATCAACTCGAGACGCGCAAGCTGGTGGATCGCGCCAAGGGGATCTTGATGGATACCCAGGGGCTCACCGAGGCGGCCGCCTTCCGCCGGATCCAAAAGATGTCCATGAACACCCGCAAATCCATGAAAGAGATCGCCCAGGCGATCATCCTCACCCACGAAGCGGGCGGTTGAAGAGACGAGACGCCGCCCACGCGGTCGTCCTCCACAATGTAGCCTTCTGAGCTGAGCAGCGCGCTCACGCCCTGCCGTAGCTTGCCGTTGGGGGCGCCAGCCCCCAACGTAGGTGGGGTTTGCGCGCTTTTATTGCGCTTGGGCGGCCTCGTATTCTTTTTGCGAGATCAGTTTCCCCCCGGTGACCTCGGCGCTGACCACCTCATAGTTGGCATCCAGCCAGATCTCGGCCCGCATCAATTGGAAACACTTGTTGTCCATCACATCCTTGCGCAGGACCAGCGGGCCGGGGCCGCCATCTTCGTGGTTGATGTCGTTGAACTTGTGGGCGCGGATGCGCACCACCGAGCCGCACTTGTTGCAGCGAAAGTGGAACCACATGCCGTAGGGATCTCCCTGAGGGGCGCCGGGCGAGCCGCGCAGAGATTTCTTCAGCTTGTCCCAAAAGCCCATGCTGGTGCTCCTCTCTGTGGATCATCCGCTATGAATGTCGAACCCATTATACCACAGATAAGAACGCGCGTCGAGGCTCAGCGCCAGTCGGTGATCAATTCCATCTCCAGGATGCGGTCCAGGCGAAAGTGGCGTCGGGCATCGCGGAGCAGGCAATGGGCCACCAACGTGGCGTGACCGCCGTACTCCATCACGGCCAGGGGGCGCACGATGCGCTCCGTCTCCTGGCCGCTTTCGGCCAAGTAGCGCAAGCGCAGGAGCAGGTTCTCTTGCAGGGCGCGTTGGATGGCGGGCGGGGCCTCGATGGGCACCGGTTGGGCGAAGGGCAGCTCGCCCCCTTGGGCGCGGAGATAATCGCCGATGGAACGGAGGCCCAGGGGACGCAAATCCAGCACCAGGCGCTCCCAGACGCCGTGGGTCAGGAGCACATCTTGCATGGCCCGGTGCGCTTGGCCGGCGATGGTGACGCCCAAGGCCTGGGCCACCGCTCCCAAAGAATAACTGGGCAAGCGATACGCGCGCCGGGCCAGGCGCAGGGTATCCAGCGCGATGAGGGGCGGCAAGCGCAGCCCCAGGCGGGCCAGCTCCGCGGCCAGAAAGCCCAGATCGAAGGGGGTGTTATGGCCGACGAGGACGGCATCCTCCACCAGCTCCAAGACATCTTGCGCCACCTGGGCAAAGGGAGGGGCAGCGCGCAACATCTCGTCGCTGAGGCCGTGGACGCGAAAGGCGCCGGGGCTCATCGGCCGTTGGGGATTGATGAGCTGGTGCAGAGCATCTTGCGCCCGGCCGTGGGCGTAGCGCAACAGGGCGATCTCACAGACCCGGTCGCCCTCGCCGGGCTCCAGGCCCGTGGTCTCCACATCCAAAAAGACCAGGGGAGCTTGGGCCAGGTCCAGCTCCAGGTCGAGCATCTCACACCTCGCCCAGGGCGCGGATGGGGGCGAAGGAGCGGCGGTGTTGCTCGCTGGGGCCGAGGCGGCGCAGGGCCTCCCAATGGGCCCGGGTGCCGTAGCCTTTGTGACGGCCCAGACCATAACCCGGCAGGCGCTCCTCCAGGGCCATCATCCAGCGGTCACGGGTAACCTTGGCGATGATGGAGGCGGCGGCGATGGAGAGGCAATCGCGGTCTCCCTTGATGATGGCGCTATAGGGCACGCCGACTTCGGGCAAGGGCACCGCGTCAATGAGCAGGTATTCCGGCGGGGGCTGCAGGCTCTCCACCGCCTGGCGCATGGCCAGCCGGGTGGCCTGCAGGATGCCCAGGCGATCTATCTCCTGTGCCGGCACAGCGCCGATGCCATAACTGATGGCATGGCGCACGATGAGGGCGAAACATGCCTCCCGGCACCGCGGGGTGAGCTGCTTGGAATCGCGCACAGGGGCAAGGAGCAGGGCCAAATCGGGGAGATCGGGCGGCAGAATGACGGCGGCGGCCACCACGGGTCCCGCCCACGCGCCGCGCCCCGCCTCATCCACGCCCCCGATCCAACGATAGCCCGTGGCCCACAGCCCTTGCTCTCGAGAGAGATCCGGCGGATGGCTCACCACGGCCGTTTTGCCTTGCTATACGGAGCGCTTTTCCTTCAACCGTGAAGCTTTGTCCCGTTTGCCGCGCAAAAAGTAGAGCTGCGCCCGGCGCACGTGGGCACTGCGCAGCACCTCGACCTTATCAATGCGCGGAGAGTGGAGCAAAAAGGTACGCTCCACACCGATGCCGTGGGCGCCGATGCGCCGCACCGTGAAGGAGGCATCGGCCCCGCCCTTGCGCAGCCGCATCACTACCCCTTGAAAGACCTGGATGCGCTCCTGCTGCCCCTCGATGATGCGGGCGTGGACCCGCACCGTGTCGCCGGGGTGCAGTTCGGGGATATTGGGATTCGCTTCAGGCGCCAGAGAAGCGATGAGATCGGTCATGCTGCTTACCGCCTTTCGTTTCAGGTCACAAAAAATAATTATAGTACAAGAGATATTCTGCGCCAAATCGCTGGATGTTTGCGTGGGACTCGTTCCCCGTTATTCCGCCTTGCGTTCCGCCCGCTCCAAAGCGGCCAGAAACTCTCGATCGGCCTCGCTGAGCGCAGCCCTGGCCAGGAGCTCCGGGCGGCGCTCCCAGGTGCGCCGCAGCGCCTGTTCGCGGCGCCAACGGGCGATCTTGGCGTGGTCGCCGGAGAGCAACACCTCCGGCACTTTTAGCCCGCGAAACTCGGCCGGGCGGGTGTAATGGGGATATTCCAAGAGGCCGCCGGCGTGGGAATCTTCGATCAGGGCGCGCATATCCCCCAGAACACCCGGCACCAGCCGAGTGACAGCCTCCACGATGACCATGGCCGGGATCTCGCCGCCGGAGAGGACGTAATCTCCGATGGAGACCTCGTCCGTCACCGCGAGCTGGCACACCCGCTCATCCACCCCCTCGTAGCGCCCACAGAGCAGGACGATGTGGCCTCGCCGCTCGTACTCCCGGGCCAGTTGCTGGGTGAACAAGCGCCCCGCCGGAGTGAGCAGGATCACCGGCACCTCCACCAAGCCGGTGGCCTTTTGGCGCGCCAAACGTTCGGCGCCCACGATCTGCTCCAGGGCGGCGATGATGGGCTCCACCTTCATCACCATGCCCCCGCCGCCGCCAAAGGGGGCGTCGTCGGTGACATGGTGTTTGTCGGTGGCATAATCGCGGATGTTGTGCACCGCGATCTGCACCAACCCTGCCTCCAGGGCGCGGTGGACGATGCTCTCTTTGAAGACGCTCTCAAAGAGGGCGGGGAACAAGGTGAGAATATCGAAACGCATGGAGCAATTCTCCCTCAGATGCTGTGAGCAGAGCGTCTATGACCCCTCACCCTGCCCTCTCCCCAAGGGGAGAGGAACTGCTGCCCCCCTCGCCCTTTGGGAGAGGGTGGGGTGAGGGGCAACTCCGCATCCTCATCTCCCCCTCACCTAACCTCTCCCCAAGGGGAGAGGAACTGTCGTCCCCCTCGCCCTTCGGGAGAGGGTGGGGTGAGGGCGCGCCCCCGTGGTCTGCATCAGGGCAAGACCACCCGCACGGAGACATCATCCACATACATCCACGTGCGGCCGCCCAGGCCGTCGTTGCGCACGTTCACATAGACCGCCAGCGTGCGTCCGCGATCGGCAGAGAGATCAAAGACCAGCTCGCGCCAATCCCCATCGTTGACCAAGCTCCGCTCCAAGATCCGCACCAGACGATAGTTGATGCCATCCAGTAAGAGCACCTCCTGCCAATCCACCCAGCTCTGGGGGCCGGCCAGCGGGTCGCGGATCTCCTCCTCCGCGGCCAATGCGGGCAAACCCAAAAGGGCGCGATAATCTGTGGCCCACAAGGGGCGTTCCTCCGTGTGGCGACGACACCACAGGCGGAGCGTTGCCGAGAGGGCGTTGGCCGGAATGGTGAAACTCTGGTAGACCGAAGAGTCGCTCAGGGCGTTCCCCTCCGGCGGCACGATGCCAGCTTGCAGCCCTCGAACGCCGCCATGCCGGACCGCGGTGGTGTAGCGGGCCGAGCGCACGGTGTTGCCAAAGCGCCAGCCGCCGGTGCCCTCAAAATCGCCGTTGACCAAGAGCTCGACGCCGCCCAAGGGTGTGGGAGAGGGCGTGACGCTGGGCGTGACCGTGGGGGTGGGCGAGAGGCCGGGGCTGGGCGTGGCCGAAGGGGTGGGGGTGGCCGAGGGCCAAGGATAAGGGTAGCTCTCCGGTGTGGGCGTGGCCGGCGGCATGGGCAAGCCCTGTTTGTAGATCAAGGGCAACCGCAGCAACACGGCGCGCAAGGTCCACACGCCATCGCTGGTGGCGGCCCACAGTTGCCCCGGACGCCGCGCCGCCAGGCGCAGGGCGTAGATGGTGAGGTCGGCCGGCAGGCCCTCGCCCAAGGGATACCAACGCGCCCCGCCATCGCCGGAGCGATAGACGCCGTACCCCTCCGCCGCGGCATAGAGGACGTTGGGGTACGCTGGGTCCAGCGCCAACGCCGTCACGTTCAGCCCCGTCCCGTTGCCCGGCAAGCCGTAGCTGGCGCCGCTCCAGGTTTCACCGCC
>DAOTZU010000118.1:0-2463 GCA_034433995.1 Anaerolineae bacterium | reverse complement strand
TGCGGCTCTGATCCGGCCCTATCTGGACCTAGCCCAGCGCCTGGGGAGGTTCTATGCCCAGTTCGCCCAGAATAACATCACCCGGGTGGAGTTGAGCTACGCCGGCGCCTTGGCCCACCACGATACCTCCCTCATCACCTCGGCGGCCTTGGCGGGGCTTTTGGCCGGAGTCAGCGAGACGCCGGTAAACCTGGTGAACGCCCGTGTGATCGCCCGCGACCGCGGGCTGGCGGTGAGCGAGGTGCGCACCTCCGAGGCGCAGGATTTCGCCGAACTGGTCACTCTGCGCGTGCAGACCACCACCGGCGAACGTCTCCTTGCCGGCGCCATCTTGCGCGGCCAGCCCCACATCGTGCGCATCGACGCCTACTGGTTCGATTTCGAGGCCCGAGGCCTGCTCTTGGTGAGCGAGCACCTCGAGCAGCCGGGGGTCATCGGCCAGATGGGCACTGTGCTCGGCCAGGAGGGGATCAGCATCTCCTTTGTGCAGGTGGGTCGCCAACAACGGGGCGGCTACGGCCTGATGGTGATGGGCTTGGACGATCCCCTTTCCCCCCAAGCCCTGGAACGCGTCCGCGCCTTGCCCAGCGTGCGGGCGGTGTACACCGTGCAGCTCTAATAGACACCGGGCGGGTCGCTGGGCAAGGGGGGCCAGCCCTGCTGCGCGGCCCAAGCTTGCCTGGCCTCGGCCACCACAAAGAGGGAGCCCGTCACCAAGACCAGATCGTCCTCGTCGGCATCTGCCAGGGCCTGCTGGAGGGCGGCAGCCACAGGCGTCAGCGCCGTGGCCTGGCAACCCAGGTTTGCGGCCATCGCCTCAAGTTCGGCGACGGGGGTGGCCTTGGCGTGATGGGCCTGGGTGAGGTAGAGCTGCTGGGCCGCCGGCGCCAACTCGGCCAAGAGATCTTGGGGGGTGTGGGTGCTCCCCGCGCCAAAGACGACCAGCAACCGCCGATAGCTGAGGTAGGCCGGCAACGCCTCCAGAAGCTTTTGCACCGAATAGGCGTTGTGGGCGCCATCCACCACCACCAATGGGCGTTGCCCCAAGACCTCCATCCGGCCCGGCCATCGCACCGTGGCCAAGCCCTGGGGGATGGCCTCGTCCGCCAAAGCTAGGCCCTTTGCGCGCAGCGCCTCGATGGCGGCCACGGCGGTGCAGGCGTTCTCCAGTTGATGTGCGCCCAGGAGGGGCAGGAACAGGTTGGGGTATTCGGGTTGCGCCTCATGTCCCGCGCGGTAAAGGGCCAACCGCTGGCCGGCAAGCTCCGCCCCCAAGAGCCGATAGCGCCAGGCCTCGTGGGCCCAGGTGAGGGGGCTGCCGCGTTCGACGCAGGTGGCGCGGAGCACCTCCTGTGCCGCCGGCCGCTGGGGCGAGGCGACCACGGGCACGCCCGGCTTGATGATCCCGGCCTTCTCCCGGGCGATGGCCTCCAAAGTATCCCCCAGGACCTTCATGTGGTCCATGCTGATGGAGGTGATCACGGCGATTTCGGGCCGCAGGACGTTGGTGGCGTCTAGCCTGCCCCCCAGGCCCACCTCAAAGATCCCCCATTCTACCCCTTGCTCGGCAAAGTAACGCATGGCCAGGGCGGTGATGAGCTCAAAGACGGTCACTTCGGGGCGCTCGTGCAGCAAGGGGAGCATTTCCTCCACCAGCCGGGCCACGTCTGCCTCGGGGATCAGCTCGCCGCCCAGGCGGATGCGCTCGCGGAAGGTGTGCAGGTGGGGCGAGGTGTACATGCCGGTGCGGTAGCCCCCTTGGCGCAGGATGGATTCGATCATGGCCGTGGTGGAGCCTTTGCCTTTGGTGCCGGCGATGTGCACCGAGGGATAGGCGCGCTCTGGGTTGCCCAGCCGGTCCAACAATTCTTGCATCCGCCCCAGCCGCCAGAAACGCTCGGCGTAGGGGGGCTGTTCCCGCTGCTCGAAATTGGTGCGGGCAAAGATGGTGCGCAGGGCATCGCGATAGCTCAACATGGGCGACTCCTCGCCAGAGAATGCATCCCTTTCGGGAACGGATTGTAGCGCAAGGGCGTCTGCAAGCCAAAAGACCTGACAGGTCTCGGCAGACCTGTCAAGTCTCCATCCTGTGGGAGGCGATCCGAGGGTGATTTTCCGGCACGCCCGGCAAGGCATGCCGGCTGGACCTCGCCCATGAGGGTGTTGAAAAAAGGCGCATAGAGGCCTTGCCCGCCGTCGGATAGAATCCGACGGCTCTGCTTGCCAAGCCCGCAGCGCGGGCTTACCGTCCCCAGACGTCGGTTTCTAACCGACGGGGGCATTTCTCGATACCCTCTCGCCCATGGGATTTGACGCCGCCTGTACCCTTGGGTAAACTGGCCTATGATGTATTGGACGAGAGCTTATGAGGAGGTGCTCCGGCCAGGTGAAATATCCGGAACTCTGGGAATATGCGGGACACTCTCCCGCTATCAAGCCAACCCGTAGGCCGGCCGGCGCTTT
>DAOTZU010000117.1:0-2883 GCA_034433995.1 Anaerolineae bacterium | reverse complement strand
CCAGAAGGCGATGTATCGCGTCAAGCAGGGGCGGACGACGTTCCTGATCACCCATCGCCTCTCCCAGATCCGTTGGGCGGACCGCATCTTGGTCCTGCGGGGTGGCCAGCTGGTGGACCAGGGTATCCATGAGGAGCTATTGGAGCGCTGCGAGGCCTACCGGCGCATCTTTGTCCTGCGCGCGGCCAAGGCCCCCGCGGAAAAGCCTCGCTGAAGCGCCACGATCCCTTCGCCAAGGAGTCCATTTTGGGTTTCATCCTTGCCGGCCTCGAAAGCGAATCCTATGACCGCCAGTATCCGGACCGCGAGCTGGTGCGGCGCATCCTGGGCTATTTCCGCCTGCGGGCGCGGGAGATGACCTGGGTGGTGGTGGCCTTGCTCATCAGCTCGCTGTTTGACGCGGCCATCCCCATCCTCATCTCCCGAGGGATCGACACGGTCCTCGTCAACCCCACCTCGGCCGGCGTGTTCGGTTTGACCGGCCTCATCCTGGCCCTCCAAGGGTTGGGCTGGCTGTTGAACTATGTGCGCCAGGTTAACTCGGCCAAGGCCATCGGCGATGTGGTGCTGCAGTTGCGCCAGGATGTCTTTCGCGCTGTCTCCCAACACGATCTCTCGTTTTATGACGAAACCCCTTCGGGCAAGATCGTGAGCCGGGTCACCTCCGATACCCAAGATTTCGCCACCACCGTGGAACTGACGGTGAACCTGGTCAGCCAGCTCCTCTCGGTGATCATCATCGCCATCGTGGTCTTTCGCACCAGCGTGCGCCTGGGCCTGATCCTGTTATCCCTCACGCCCATCGTCTTTGCCATCGCCTTGAGCTTTCGCCGCATCGCCCGCCGTGTAACCCTCAACGCCCGGCGTGTTTTGGCCAAGGTGAACGCCAACATCCAAGAATCGGTGAGCGGCATCGCCATCGCCAAGGGGTTCCGCCAGGAACGTACCATGTACCAAGAGTTCGCCGCCTTGAACCGCCAGGCGTTCAAGGTGAACCTGGTGCGCGGGTTGACGTTGCAGACCATCTTCCCCGTGCTTACCGGCGCCTTCGGTGTGGCCACGGGGATCGTCCTCTACAACGGGGGCCTCAGCGCCCTGCGGGGTTTGGGGGCAGCCCCGGGGGCCATGCCGCCCGGCGGCATCACCGTGGGGGAGTGGTTCCTTTTCATGCAGGCCATGGGCTATTTCTGGTTCCCCATGACCAACGTGGCCTCCTTCTGGAGCCAGTTCCAGGATGGCCTCTCTGCGGCCGAGCGGGTCTTTTCTTTGATGGACGCCAAGCCCAGGGTCATCCAGGTGGCCGATCGCCCCGTGCCGCGCCTGCAGGGGCGGGTGGAATATCGCCATGTCCACCTGAGCTACACCGGCCAAGATGTCGTCCTGCCCGATTTCTCCTTGACCATCGAGCCCGGCGAGACGGTGGCCCTGGTGGGCCACACCGGTTCCGGCAAGACCAGCATCGTGCGCCTCTTGGCGCGCTTTTACGAGTTCCAAGATGGCCAGATCCTGGTGGATGGCCACGACATTCGCACCTTCAACCTGGCCGAGTATCGTCGCCAACTGGGCATCGTGCCCCAGGTGCCGTTCCTCTTCTCCGGCACGGTGGCCGATAATATCCGCTACGGCAAGCCGGAGGCCACCGATGCCCAAGTGGAGGCCATCGCCCGGCAGGTGGCCGGGGGTGAATGGTTACGCAGCTTGGCCCAAGGGTTGCAGACGGATGTGGGCGAGCGCGGGGCGCGCCTCTCCATGGGCCAGCGCCAGTTAGTGGCTCTGGCCAGGGTGCTGCTTCACGACCCGGCCATCTTTATCCTGGACGAGGCCACCGCCAGCGTGGATCCCTTCACCGAGGCCCAAATCCAAGAGGGCCTGGAGCTCCTCATGCGCCACCGCACCTCCATCATCGTGGCCCACCGCCTCTCCACGGTGCGCAATGTGCATCGCATCATCGTCCTGCGTGAGGGACGGATCATCGAGGAGGGCAACCATGAGGAGCTCCTGCGCCAGGGGGGCCATTACGCCGAGCTGTACAACACCTATTTCCGCCACCAGTCCTTGGAATACATTGAAAGCGCCCGGCAGCTGGCCCAATAGAGAAAAGCGCCTCACGATGCGCTGGGTCGCTCCGCCAAGGTCAAGCGCACCTTGAGCTGCTGGTTCCCCCGATAGATGGTCAGCTCGATCTCGTCTCCGACCTGGGTCTTGCCCTCCAAATACACGGTGAGGGCGCTGATGTTTTGCACCGGCTGGTCGTTGATGGCGACGATGATATCGCCCCCCACGGGGAAGCGCACGTTGCCGACGACCACGGCGCGGTTGGGGCCGCGCAAGCCGGCCTTGGCCGCCGGCGCATCGGAGACGATCTCCATGATGAGCACGCCCCGCTCCACCGGCAGTTCCACCCCCGCGCGACGCAGCACCCGGGCCAGGTCAGGGGTCAGATCAAAGAGACTGGCCCCGATCCAAGGATGGGGATAATGCCCCTGGGCGATCAAATGCGGCACCACCCGCTGCACGGTGTTGGAGGAAACGGCGAACCCGATCCCCGCCGAGGCCTGGCTGGGGCTGATGATCTGGGAATTCACCCCGATCACCCGGCCCTGCAGATCCAACAGGGGGCCGCCCGAGTTTCCGGGGTTGATGGCTGCATCGGTCTGGATGGCCTCGCCGATAAAGCGCCCGTCGGGGCTTTCGATCACCCGGCCCAGGCTGCTGATCACCCCAAAGGTCAGGGTGCGCTCCAAGCCAAAGGGGTTGCCGATGGCCACGACGAACTGGCCCACGCGCAGTTGGCTGGAATCGGCCAAGGGGATGGGCGCGGGCAGGTCGGGCGCCTCAACACGCAACACGGCCAGGTCGGTGGAGGGGTCCGCCCCCACGATG
>DAOTZU010000116.1:0-4873 GCA_034433995.1 Anaerolineae bacterium | reverse complement strand
TGGATATCCTTGCGGATGAGCTCCTGGCCTGGGTCGGAGCACATATAGGTGTAATGTCGGGCGACGAGGACGCCAGGGAGGGAGGCGGCGAAACGGGTGACCTCCTCTACGTCCACAGGCCCGGCGATGTTCGTCCCACAGTGACAAACGTATACCCCAATTCGCTCTCCGGAGTGCATCCTGCACCTCCCTACTGACTCATGGGTGACTTGCCCTCTCCAAGCGGACGGCACAGATCTTGAACTCTGGTATCTTGGCCACGGGGTCAAGGGCGGCGTGGGTGAGCACATTGGCGGCCGATTCGGCAAAGTGAAAGGGGATAAAAACCATCCCCGGCGGCACGCGACGGGTGATCCAGGCCCGAGCCTCGATCTGCCCGCGGCGGCTGGTTAACTGCACCAGCTCTCCCTCGGTTATCCCTAATGCTTTGGCGTCTTCCGGGCTGATCTCCGCATAGCCATCGCCCACTTCCTTGGCCAGTTTGGGCGAGCGACGTGTCATGGTGCCAGTATGAAAATGGAACATCATCCGCCCCGTCGTCAGGGTCAGAGGGTAAGCCTCATCGGGAAGCTCGGCCGGCTCGCGATAGTGCACGACCGTGAATTTGCCCACCCCTCGGGCGAAGCGTTCTTTGTGCAGATAGGGCGTCCCTGGGTGCTCGGCGTTGGGACAGGGCCATTGGAGGAAACCCTGTTTTTCCAGCCGCTCATAGCTCATCCCGCCATAGCTGGGGGTCAAGGCCGCAATCTCTGCCATGATCTCGGCGGGATGGGAATAATCCCAGCCGCTGTGGGGCCCTGTGGGGCAGATGCCTTTTTTGGCGAGCAGCGCCTTGGCCAGGTCTCTGAGGATCTCCCAATCTGCCCTTGCTTGCCCCAGCGGTGCTATAGCCCGATGGACGCGCTGGACGCGGCGATCGGTCGCCGTAAAAGTCCCGTCCTTCTCGGCAAAGGAAACGCCGGGGAGGATGACATCAGCCAATTCTGATGTTTCAGAGGGGAAAATATCCTGCACCACCAGAAAATCCAGCTTCTCGAGGCCCTTGTGCACGTGGCCGATGTCGGGGTCACTGAGCATGGGGTTCTCGGCCATGATGTACATCGCCTTGAGGCGCCCCTCATAGGCGACATTGGTCATCTCCACCACGGTCAGACCCACCTTGGGCGGCAGCTCGGTGCCCCACGCTTGCTCAAACTTGGCCCTATTGTTAGGATCGGTCACCGCTTGATAGCCCGGATAGACGTTGGGCAGCGCCCCCATATCGCAAGCCCCCTGGACGTTGTTGTGTCCCCGCAGCGGGTTGACGCCGGTGGAGGGCTTCCCGACGTTGCCGGTCAGCATGGCCAGGTTGGCGCAGGATAGCACGTTATCTGTGCCGGTCGTATGCTGGGTGATGCCCATGGCGTACACAATGGCTGCCCTTTCCGCCTGGGCATACATCCTGGCCGCCCTGATGAGATCGGCCGCCGGGATGCCGGTGATCGCCTCCACCCGTTCAGGGGTGTACTCGGCCAGGGCTGCCTTGAGGTCCGCGAATCCTTCTGTGCGGCTCTCGATGAACTCTCGATCCTCCATCCCCTCGCTGAGGATCACCTGCATCATCCCGTTGAGCCAGGCCACATCCGTGCCCGGCCTCTGCCGGAGGTGCAGCGAGGCGAGGGAGGCGAGCTGGGTATCGCGGGGGTCCACCACAATGAGCTTGGCCCCCTTCTCCACGGCGCGCAGGATGCGGCTGGCCACCAAAGGATGGCCCTCTGTGGTGTTGGAGCCGGTCACCAGGATGCAGTTGGCGTCCTCCAATTCGGGAATCGCGTTGGTCATGGCTCCGCTCCCGAACGCTGCGGCCAGACCGGCCACAGTAGGGGCATGTCAAAGGCGCGCGCAGTGGTCGATGTTATTCGTCCCCAGAATCTGTCGCGTCAGCTTCTGCAGGAGATAATTCTCCTCGTTGGTGCATTTGGCCGAGGCGAGGACGGCGATGGCATCCGGGCCATACGCGTTCCGGATCTCGGTCAGGCGCGTGGCGGTCAGCTCCAGGGCTTCCTCCCAGTTGGCTTCTTGCCATTTGCCATGCATCTTGATCCGGGGCTTGGTCAACCGGTCCTCATGATAGATAAAGCTGTGAGCATTCCAGCCTTTGACGCAGAGCTTGCCTTGGCTGATGGGATGGGCCTTGTTGGGTAGCACACCCACCACCTTGCCATCAAGTACCTGCAAGTAGAGCCCACAGCCGGCGCCACAGTAGATGCAGGTAGTCGGAACATTGCGATATTCCATGTCCTCTTACCCCTCCAACTCGGTGACTAACGGCGGCTCCTCTGTGACGCTTCTCCCCGATTCATAGCCGAACAACTCTTTGACATCCCGACGCAAAAGAGTATAGATCAAGGTCAAGGGGATATGGGCTGGACAACTGAGCTCACATTCCCGGCAACCCACACACTTGCCCACGGTGTGCATGGCCCTCAGCAAATGAAAGACTGGGAAGGGAGGCGGCACTTCTCCCTTCTTGATCCATAACTCTTCCTCCAAAGAGCACTCTGGGCAGGCGCATTGTGGGCAAGCGTTGCGGCAACCGTAACATTTCATGCACTTGGCGAATTGGCGTTGCCAGAAATCCAAACGCTCGGCCGTGCTGCGGGTCAAGAACTCTTGCACGAGCTCATTGGTCACACCGGCCACCTTCTCGCCCACGCAGGTGTTGACCAACACGTCCGGATAGGGCTTCTCGCAGCGGCACTCCCGCGCCTCCTCCGCCGTGCAGGCCAGTCCGATGACTCTAACCGGATCCAACTTGAGCTGATTGCGTTTGGCCATCTCGATGAGGCCGCGCTCCTCGCAGCCCCTGCAGACGATGCCCAGCTTGCTTTCGGGGTGTGCCTCTTGGATCAACCGCAGCACAGCGGGCAAGGGGTATTTGGGTGAGAGAGCCAGAGCGCTCAGCTCCTCTTTGCTCCGGAAAAGGTGCGGCACCCCACCCCCGCGATCAGCGCGCAAAGCCACGACTCCGTCCAGGCCATCTAGCGCCTGGGCCACCGCCTCTCGCAACGCGTCTAGTAATGCTGGTTCCATCCAAGCCTCCTGGGTGCTCACACGCTCAAGCACCCCCGCAATCCTCCCCTGCTTCCTGGGCGTCACTGCGCCTATCGAGGCGCAACGGCCCCAGACGGCGCACCGTTTCGGTGAATTCCCTCACCGTGCGCGCGAATCGCTCCGCTTCCGAGGCCGAAACCCATTCCAGGCGCAGCCTTTCGGGTTCGATCCCCGCGTAACCCAAGAGCCGCTGCAAAAGGGGGATGCGTTTCGCCGTGCGATGATTGCCGCTGGTATAGTGGCATTCGCCCGGGTGACAGCCCATGACGAGGACCCCATCCGCACCCTCGCGAAATGTGCGCAGGATCAGCTCCGGCGAGACACGCCCTGAGCAAGGCAAACGCACGACCCTTAGATTGGCAGGATACTTGAGACGCGCAGTGCCGGCCAAATCCGCGCCCGTGTAGCTGCACCAGGTGCACAAATAGCCGATGATCTTGGGTTCGTACATCAACTGACCTCCAGGCTCAACAGCCCCTGCATCTCGGCTACCAGCTGCTCGTCGGCATAGTGATCGAGGGAGATAGCCTTGGATGGACAGGCGCTGGCGCAGGTGCCACACCCCTTACAGGTATACTCGCTCACCTGGGCTATGCCCGCGACGATTTGGATGGCGCGATACGGGCAAGCGATGGCGCATTCGCCACAACCGGAGCAGCGTTCACGCCTCACATGGGCGATGGAGGGATCAAGCTCAACCTTGCCCAAATCCATCAGGTCCAAAGCGGCCACTGCAGCCGCGCCGGCCTGGGCCACGGTATCGGGGATATCCTTAGGCCCCTGGCAGGCGCCGGCGATGAAAATGCCGCTGGAGGCCGTCTCTACGGGAGCCAATTTGGGGTGCTTTTCCACGAAAAAGCCGTCTTTGCTCCGACCAATGCCAAAGATGCGCGCCGTCTGGCCGGCATCCGGGCGGGGTTCCATGCCCACGCTCAAGATGACCATGTCCACCGGCAAATCGACCTTGACGCCTGTGAAGACATCTTTGGCTCTCACCAGCAGATGGCCGTCCTCTTTGGTGACCTCCACATCCTCGCTCCGCCGGACAAAGACCGTCCCCTCCTGCTCCACACGGTTAAAGAATTCCTCATAGCCCTTGCCAAAGGCGCGCATGTCCCTATACACCTCATAGACTTGGGCCCCGGTGGTCTCCCGGACGAGGTGGGCGAACTTTAGGGAGTACATGCAGCACACCCGCGAGCAATATTCGTGGTAGCGCTCGTCACGGCTGCCGATGCAATGCAGGATGGCCACGCTCTTGGGAGGCCTGCCATCCTTGAGCAGGACTTGGCCTCCCGTCGGGCCGCTGGCGTTGACCATCCGCTCAAATTCCAAGCCTGTGAGCACGTTGTCTAGGCCATAGCCGGCCTGGGCGATGGAGGAGGGATCGGCAGGATCGAACCCGGTGGCGAGGATGATGGTCCCCACCTCAAGCTCCAGGAGTTTGTCCTGCTGCTCAAAATCTATCGCCTTGCGCGGGCAGAACTTTTCGCAGGCGCGGCACTTGCCCCTTTGGAAATAGATGCAATGCTCTTTATCCAAGACCGGCGTGCTGGGCACCGCCTGGGGGAAGGGGCGATAGATAGCTTTGCGGGTGCCCAGGCCGAGATCGAATTCGCTGGGGATATTCCTGGCCGGGCATTTCGCCTCGCACAGGCCGCAGCCGGTGCAGAGATCCTCGTTGACATAGCGGGCCTTTTTGCGCACCGTCACCTGGAAATTGCCCACATAGCCGGCGACCTTTTCCACCTCGCTGTAGGTGAGGAGTTGGATTTTTGGA
>DAOTZU010000115.1:0-4340 GCA_034433995.1 Anaerolineae bacterium | reverse complement strand
GAGGCTAGGTGAGGGGCGATGTAGCCCTCGTGGAATGGTGCTCAATCCAGCAAACGGGTTGCTGGTTCAGGCCCATTTGGGCAGAGCAGTACAAGCAAAAGGAGGATTAGGTCATGGTAGCGTTCACCCGTCGGCAAGTACTCAAGTTGCTCGGTGGCATAACGGCCGTGGGCGTGCTCAATGCCTGCGCGCCGAAACCCACCCCCACCCCGCCGCCTACAGCGGCCCCCAAGGCGGAACCGACCAAGGCACCGGCCGCTACGGCGGCTCCGGCGGCTACCACTGCCCCGGCGGCGGGCAAGTGCCAGCCGGATTGGAACACGCGCATGCCGCCTGCGCCCAAGAAGTACAGCCCGCCGGTCAAGATCGTGATCGAGTTCGAGCGCTTCCCCGAGTACCCTCCCGGCGATAGCCCCACCAATCACCCCAAATATAACTGGATCAAGGAAAACATGGGGATCGAGTACGTAGTGCACTGGCACGCCGACCGGGATAGTCCCGTGTTCACCCAGAAGCGCAAGGCCGATATCGCCGCCGGCACCCTGCCCGATCGTTTCGGCACCGGCGGTTCCGAGTTGGCCGACCTGATCAAGAACGGCGCCGTGGAGGAGATCCGCGCCATCTGGGAGGCCACCGCCTCGCCTCTGACCAAGGAGAAGCGCAAGTATCCGGATGGCAAAATATGGATCCCCGTCTGGCGCGGCGAGAAGCTCTATGGCATCCCCTTCCAGTGGGGCGGCGATAACAACGTGGATTCCATCGGCTGGATCCGCAAGGACTGGCTGGATAAGGTGGGCCTGGGCATCCCCGATACCGTGGATGATATCGCCAAGGTCCTCGCCGCCTGGAAGGAGAAAGGTCTTTGCCCCTATGGCCTGAACGCGGCCAACGATCCCTTTACCTGGAACCACCGTTTGGACGTGTTCTTTGGCGCCTATGGCCACATGCCCCGCACCTGGCGCGATTTCGGCGATGGCAAGCTGGTCTACGATAGCCTCCATCCCGAGAACAAGAAGGTGTTGGAGCTGCTGCGCAACTGGTACAAAGAGGGCTTTTTCCATCCCGATTTCTACACCTATGCCCCGTGGGACGCCAACAAGGTCTACACCGAGCAAAAGACCGGTATGACCTTCTGTCCGTGGTGGATGGCCGGCACCATGCGCGACCTGGAGGCCACCTACCCCGGCGCCCAGGTGGTCAACTTCCGCGGGCCCAAGGGGCCGGGCGGGCGCGGCCGATGTCCCGCCGACACGGTGGGCAACGCCATCGTCTACAAGAAGGGGCTGGACCCCATCAAGATCGAGGCCACCATCAACGAGCTCAACTGGCACATGGAGCTGCATGTCAACGGCCCCGAGAAGTATGACGCCTATGGCGATAGCATGGTCAAAGAGGGCTATGATTGGGAGTGGACCGAGAATTGCGAGGTCAAGGCCGGCAAGTACAACACCAACACCCTCAACCGCTCCATCGGCTGGAACTTTGATTTTCTGTCCTATCCCGATATCATCAAAGATGGCAACGCGCCTGTCCTCAAATGGGCAGCCATGGATCCGGCCAAGCTCAACAAGTACCAACGCTACCTGGTGAGCGATCCCAAGTCCATCTCGGGCATGAAGGCGTACCAGCTCACCTACGATTGGGCCGAGGACCAGATCTGGAACGAGTGGGTCGGTGTGCCTACGGATCGTATGGTCAAGGTTTCGCCAGACATGCCCAACGAGGCCCAGATGGAGATCGGCATCATCACCGGCACCCAACCTCTGGACGCGTGGGACAAGTGGGTGGAGCAGTGGCACAAGCTGGGCGGCGATATTTTCACCGAAGATATCAACGCCTGGTACGCCACGGTCAAGAAAAAGTGAGCTGAGGGCGCTAAGGATGGGGGCACCACCGTTGCCCCCATCCTTGCCTGGGGGATCTCTCTGCGGAGCTATGGTGGTGACGGGCTAGTGATACTCTATGGGGTGGCGAGGGTGCGATGTACCTCGCCGCCAAGGGGGTAACGGGATCCTTATGACCCAAGCGAGTGTGGCCAAGGCTGTTGCGCGTCCTGTGGTTGCGCCAAGGTTAGAGGCCCGCAAACAACCTTTTCGGGTGATCTGGGCCCAGCATTGGGAGATGTATCTCATGCTGATCCCTTCGGCCATCTTCCTGGCGCTGTTTCGCTTTTTCCCCATGTGGGGCATCTCCATCGCCTTTGTGGATTTTAACCCTTTTGCTGGGGTTTTAAAGAGCAAATTCGTAGGGCTGGATAACTTTTTGCGTTTTTTCCGCTCCCCTAACGCCTTGCCGATTCTGCGTAACACCGTGTTCATCGCCGTGGGCAAGATCATCGTGGGCGAGATTTGCGCCATCATCTTTGCCTTGTTGATCAACGAAGTCCGGGTTCAGGCCTATCGTCGGGTGGCCCAGACCCTCACCACCCTGCCCCACTTTATGTCCTGGGTCATCATCGGCGGCATCATGGTCTCGGTCCTCTCCACGACCGGACTGGTGAACCAATTGATCATGGCGCTGGGTCTGCCGGCCGTCAAATTCCTGGGCAGCCCGGCGGTCTTTCCTTGGACCTTGATCGGCCTGGAAGCGTGGAAGGGCTTTGGTTGGGGGGCCATCATCTATCTGGCGGCGCTGACCAACATCAACCCCGAATTGTATGAAGCGGCGGCGGTGGACGGGGCCAACCGCTGGCAGCGTATCCGCCATATCACCTTGCCCGGCATCAGCTCCACCATCATCCTATTGGCCTGTTTGAACCTGGGCAACATCCTCAACGCCGGTTTCGAGCAGATCCTGGTCTTGATGAACCCCCTGGTGGAGACCACCGGTGATATCATTGATACCTACGTCTATCGGGTGGGCCTGTTGCGCAGCGACTGGAGCGTGGGCGCTGCCGTGGGCTTGTTCAAGTCCATCATCGGCTTTGCCCTCATCCTGCTCTCGTATTATCTGGCCGATCGGTTGGCCAACTATCGCATCTTTTAGCCCTGCCAAAGGCCTGTCCGGCGTTTTGACGATGAAAGGATAGAAGCGTGGTCGAAGAGAAAGGCTTTGTGGATAAATTGGCCGATGTCTTGATCTATTTGATCGTGGGCATCGCTGCCCTGCTGTGCATGGTGCCTTTCATCTATATCATCTCAGTATCCTTGAGCAGTGCGCGGGCGATCAATGTGGGCCTGGTCAAGCTGTGGCCCATCGAGACCAATATTGATAACTATGGGCTTTTGGTGCGCGATCAGGTCTTTAAGAATTCTTTTGGCATCTCGGTGTTGCGGGTGACCTTGGCGGTGCCACTGACGTTGTTCTTTAGCGCCATCACGGCCTATCCCTTCTCCCGCGATACTTTGCCCATGCCGGGGCGCACCTTTTACAAGATCGTGCTGATCTTTGGCATGCTTTTCAGCGGTGGGCTGATCCCCACCTTCATGGCCTTCAAGTGGTTGGGGCTGTTGAACAAGCTGGCGGTGCTGATCCTGCCGGGGGCGTTCAACGTCTTTTTCACCATTCTGATGATCAACTTTTTCCGTGGGATTCCCCACGAGATGTCGGAATCGGCGGTGTTGGACGGAGCGGGCCATTTTGACATCCTCTTTCGCATCTTTTTGCCGGTGTCTCTGCCCTCTTTGGCGACCATTGCGGTGTTCACGGCGGTGGGGCATTGGAACTCGTGGTTCGACGGGGTGATGTTCCTGCGCACGCCGGAGCTTTGGCCCCTGCAGAGCTACCTTTATCAAAGGGTGATTCAGGCCACTCCGCATACCATTCGCAGCGAGATCCAATCGGAATTGGCCCGCCAGGCGATGCAATATAGCAACGCCACCGCCGAGGGGATGAAAGCGGCCATGATCGTCATCGCCTCCATACCCATCATCTTGGTTTATCCCTTCCTCCAGCGCTATTTTGTCAAAGGGTTGACCCTTGGGGCCATCAAAGGCTGAAGGACGTGGGCTTGAACAAGGGGAGGAGACGTTTGATCCAAAGAATCCGTTGGGAGTGCGGCAGGAACAAAGGGCCTTGGAGTCGCCTTTTGTTCCTTATTTTATGTCTTGGCACTGGCAAAGGAGTGTGTCATCATGGCTGGCAAGCGAGATGAGGTGACGTTCTATGTCTCTACCGTGGGCAACGACGCCTGGTCGGGCAAGTTGCCCGTGCCCACCGTGGCCAAGACCGATGGCCCCCTGGCCACGCTGCGCAAGGCGGTTGAGGCCGCGAGGTCCCTGGGCCCGGCCGTGCCGCGGCGCATCGTGGTGCGCGGAGGGGAGTATTTCGATGTCCACATCACGCTGGATGCGCGGGATTCGGGGTTGACCATCGAGGGCGTGCCCGGCGAGACGGCCGTC
>DAOTZU010000114.1:0-4691 GCA_034433995.1 Anaerolineae bacterium | reverse complement strand
GGAACCTGCCCATGAACCTCCTCAACGCCCTCCTCCGCCCCTACCCGCTGACCACGGTCTTGAGCGTGGCCGCCCTGGTGCTCCTGGTGGGCCATGATTGGCGCGCCAAACCTTTAGCATTGCGCCAGGGGTTGATCTTGTTCATCCCTCTCTTTGTAAGCTATATCTTTATCGGCATCTATCAGGAGATTCGCATTTTTTATGAAGTCTATCCCATCGTCTTTATGTTGGCTCTGCCCACCCTGGCCAAGATCCTGGGCTGGAAATTGGCGCCCGCGAAACCAGAGCCCGGCGCAAGGGAGGCCGCCCCATAAGGACAGCTCCGTGGCCTCAAGGCCTCCGTGTTGAAACGTGCTTCGTGGAGTAAATGCCATGCGCGTGACGATCGCTCAACGCAACCCGGTGGTGGGCGATGTTTCGGGCAACGTGGCCCTCATCGCCGAGACCCTGGCCGCCTGCCAGGGCGACCAACCCGACCTGGTGGTCTTTTCTGAATTGTTCTTATCGGGCTACCCGCCCAAGGACCTCTTGGAGCGGGGCTGGTTCATCCAGCAGGTGCAGGCCGGCTTGGCCGAGCTGCGGCGGGTCTCCGCCCGTTATCCGCAGACGGGGATCCTGGTGGGCGCCCCCCTGCCCACCGGCCGAGGCCACGGCAAGGGCCTATACAACGCTGCCGTGCTGCTTGCGGGCGGTGAAGTGGTGGCCACCGTATTCAAGGCTCTCCTGCCCACCTACGACGTGTTCGACGAGGCCCGCTATTTCGACCCCGCCACCGAGGTGCACGTGGTCCCCTTCTGCGGGGAACGCCTGGGCATCCACATCTGTGAGGACGCCTGGACCGACCCCGACCTTTGGCCCCGCCAGCGCCCCTACACCTACGACCCCATCGCTGCCCTGGCCGATCAAGGGGTCACGGCGCTGATCAACCTCTCTTCCTCGCCCTTTAACGTGGGCAAGGAGGCGCTGCGTTACCGCCTGGTGAGCGGCCACGCCCGCAAATACGGGGTGCCCTTTATTTACGTCAATCAAGTGGGCGGCAACGACGAACTCATCTTCGACGGCCGCTCCATGTGGGTGGATGCCGCGGGCGCCCCTGTGGCGATTTTGTCTTCCTTTCGCGAGGACGCGCACACGGCATCGCTTCACCAACCGGGCACGCCCGGCGCCTTCACCCCCCAAGAAGAGATCGCCAGCGTCTACGAGGCCTTGGTGTTGGGCCTGCGCGATTACATGCACAAGACCGGCTTTCAGCGGGCGGTCATCGGTCTTTCCGGTGGGATCGATTCCTCCCTCACCTGTTGCTTGGCCGTGGACGCCCTGGGGCGCGAGAATGTGTTGGGCATCTCCATGCCCTCGCCCTATTCCTCCCAGGGCAGCATCGAGGATGCGCGCCAATTGGCCCAGAACTTGGGGATCGCCTTTCAGATCATCCCCATCACCGAGATCTATCACGCCTATCTGCAGACGTTGGCCGCGCCCTTCGCCGGCCGCCCGCCCGACGTGGCCGAGGAGAATATCCAAGCGCGCATCCGCGGCAACATCCTCATGGCCCTCTCCAACAAATTCGGCTATTTGGTCCTTTCCACAGGGAACAAAAGCGAGCTGGCCGTGGGCTATTGCACCCTTTACGGCGATATGAGCGGCGGCCTGGCCGTGATCTCTGACGTGCCCAAGACGATGGTTTACGCCCTGGCGCGTTACGTCAACCGGGAGCGGGAGATCATCCCCCAGGCATGTTTCGATAAACCTCCATCAGCGGAGCTGCGCCCCAACCAGACCGACCAAGATACGCTGCCGCCCTACCCCATCCTGGATCAGATCTTGCACGATTACGTGGAGGAGGGTCGGTCGGCGCAAGAGATCATCGCCCAGGGGTTCGACGAGGCCACGGTGCACTGGGTGGTGCGCACGGTGGACCGCAACGAGTACAAGCGCCACCAGGCCGCGCCCGGCCTGCGGGTGACGAGCAAGGCCTTTGGCGTGGGCCGGCGCATGCCTCTGGCGGCGCGTTTCGGGCCTTAGCGCAATGGAATGCTACAAAAAAGATCACCATAACTGAAAGGAGCACACCGAGCCCGCCTTTCCCTTGCTCCGTGCCCTTTATGTTTAGGCCATAGTGATGCATCATGGGCAACAAGGGTGAGACCGATCCTGTCGCAGTCTCCGAGTTTTCAGAGCAAATGGTGCAGGATGCCATGTTGGCACACGAAAGGCCAGGATGTCGTTTGACCACCGAGACACGGAGAACACGGAGAATCTCTTGTTTCTCTCCGTGCCCTCCGTGCCTCCGTGTTGCCATAGAGCGCCCCTAGAGATACATCCAAGGAGGCAAGATGAAAAAGGCGTCCTTTGCGGAACGGTTCCGCTATTGGTTCGATAACATCATGGCCCGCGGCCCGGCGGCCATGATCGGCTTGCTGGCGCTGCTCACAACGGTGATAATCCTGCTGGCATCGGGCATAATGGTTGCAGCAGGTCTGGTACCGGAACTGACTTTCGACAGAATCATCTGGATGAATCTGATGCATGCCTTGGACTCCGGCACCATCGGTGGCACCAAAGGATCTTGGCCTTTCTTGCTCGTTATGCTTGTCGTGACTCTGGGAGGTATCTTTGTTACCAGCACGCTGATTGGTGTGCTCACAACAGGTATCCGAGCCAAGCTAGATGACCTGCGGATAGGTCGCTCCCGGGTCATCGAGAGGGACCACACGGTGATCCTGGGCTGGTCGGAGCAGGTGTTCACCATCGTCTCGGAGCTGGTGGAGGCCAACGCCAACCGCAAGCGCGCCTGCATCGTCATCCTGGCCAACAAAGACAAGGTGGAGATGGAGGATGCCCTGCGCGATCGCATCCCCGATACTCGCACCACCCGCTTGGTCTGCCGCAGCGGCTCGCCCATGGAGATGCAGGACCTGGAGATCCCCAGCCTCCAAACGGCGCGGGCCATCATCGTCCTTTCGCCGGATAGCGACGATCCTGACGCTGAGGTGATCAAGACGCTACTGGCCATCACCAACAACCCCCGCCGCCGGTCCGAGCCGTACCACATCGTGGCCGAGATCCGCGACCCCAAGAACGTGGAGGCGGCACGGCTGGTGGGCCGCGACGAGGTAGAGATCGTCCTGGTCAGCCAACTCATCGCCCGCATCATCGCCCAGACCTGCCGTCAATCGGGCCTTTCGGTGGTCTATAACGAGCTGCTCGATTTCGCCGGCGACGAGATCTATTTCCAGGAGGAGCCAGGGCTGGTGGGCCGGACCTTTGGGCAAGCCCTATTGGCCTACGAAGACTCGGCAGTGATGGGCCTCTGCCGCAACGGCACCCCCTGGCTGAACCCACCCATGGATACGCCCATCATCCCCGGCGACCAGGTCATCGCCATCTCGGAAGACGACGACACCATCCGCCTCTCCGGCTTGAGGGAGGTGGGCATCGCCGAGGAGCATATCCTCTGCGGCGATCGGCAACCGCAGTTGGCCGAGCACACCTTGATCTTGGGCTGGAACTGGCGCGCCCCGGAGGTGATCCGCGAGCTGGATAATTATGTGGCCCCTGGCTCGGAGGTGTTGGTGGTGGCCGATGACCCCGCCGCCGAGGCCGCCGTGGCCCAGTGCTGCCCAGAGCTCAAGAACCAAAAGGTCTCCTTCCGTTTTGGCGATACCACCGAACGCCGCACGCTGGATCAATTGAACGTGCCCGGCTTTGACCATATCGTCCTATTGTGTTACTCTGATTTACTAGATGCCCAGCGCGCCGATGCCCGCACCATCGTGACGCTGCTCCACCTGCGCGACATCGCCCGGCAGGCGGGGCGCGCCGTGCCCATCGTCAGCGAGATGCGCGACATGCGCAACCGCGCCCTGGCCGAGGTGGCCGAGGCGGACGATTATATCGTCAGCGACCGCCTAGTGAGCCTGATGATGGCCCAGGTGGCGGAGAACAAGGCCCTCAACGCCGTCTTGAGCGACATCTTTGATCCCGAAGGCTGCGAGATCTATCTCAAGCCGGTGGCAAGATATGTGCGCCCAGGGGTGCCACTGAGTTTCTACACCGTGGTGGAGGCGGCGCGACGTTTGCGCGAGGTGGCGCTGGGGTATCGCCTCACGGCCCAGGCCCACAACGCCGCCCGCTCCTACGGCGTGGTGATCAATCCGGATAAATCGCAACAGGTGACCTTTGCCGAGGGCGACAAGATCATCGTCCTGGCAGAATCATAAACGAGGACGCGCGCAACGAGGATGCCCATGGCACCACGCGCGCGCATCCGCTCCATCCGTGGGCATGCACGTCCCAGTACAAAGGAGGCATCTCGTGCGAGCGAGCCAAGTTTTGGCCAAGTTGCGGGCCGGGCAGCCGGCGCTCCTGAGCAGCATCACCTTGGGGCCTTCGGCCCTGGCCGTGGAGATCGCCGGCCGGGCCGGGCTGGACGGGGTGTGGATCGACATGGAACACCGCCCCATGAGCCAGCGCGAGGTGGCCGAGATGATCGCCGCGGCGCGCATCGTGGATACCGACGCCATGGTGCGCATCCGGAAAGGCGAGGGCTATACCAGCTTTTTCCGCCCCCTACAAGATGGCGCGGCGGGGATCATGGTGCCCCATGTCAAGACCAGAGAGGAGGCCGAGTGGGTGGTGCGCAACGCCAAGTACCCGCCCCTGGGGCGCCGGGGCACCGAGACAGCCATGTG
>DAOTZU010000113.1:0-6157 GCA_034433995.1 Anaerolineae bacterium | reverse complement strand
GTTGCAGCCAAGGGTTCCAAATGCTCCAGATAGCGCCGCAAAAGGGTCACCAGGCTTTCTTGTTCCTCAATCACCACCACACAGGGTTTGCCGGTGAGCCGGGGTGCCAGAGACGGTCTCGTTCGAGGGATGTACTCTTGGTGCGGATTCAACCAGCGTTGAGGCGTCTCCTGGGCGGCGGCGGGGGCGACGGGCAGAGCAAAATAGACCTTGGTCCCCTTGCCCGGCTCGCTCTCGATCCAAATGCGGCCACCGTGCATCTCGATGATCCTCTTGCTGATCGTCAGCCCTAGGCCGCTGCCGCCGTAGCGCCGCCGCACCGAGGAATCCGCCTGTTGGAAAGGCTCGAACAGTCTTGGGACCTGAGAGGGCTCGATCCCCGGCCCGGTATCTGCCACGCAGACAACGATCTCCTGTTCTTGGCGACAAGCCCGCACTTTTACCTCACCAGACTCGGTGAAGCGCCCCGCATTGCTGAGCAGATTCAGCAACACTTGGCGGATGCGGTCACGATCACAAAAGACCGCCGGCAAGTCGGCATCCACCTCGCTGAAGAAGCGCAAGCCCTTTTTCAAAAACAGGGCGCTCATCGCTTCGGCCGCCTCACGGATAACGGCCGGGATATTGACCCATTCCTTGAAGAGCTGCATGCGGCCTGCATCCGCCTCGGAAAGGGTCAAGACATCATCCACCAGGCTGGCCAAATGCTGGCTATTGCGCCGAATAGCAGCAATATCAGCCAACAGGGCGGGGGGTAAACGTTTGGCATAGATTTCCGGCGTCTCCAAGATCATGTCGCTGAAACCGATGATCATGTTTAGCGGGGTGCGTAGCTCGTGGCTGACATTGGCGACAAATTCCTCTTTGATCTTGCGGGCGTCCTCCACAGCTTGGCGGGCCGCCATGAGCAGTTCGTTGAGCCGATTCACCTGCTTATTGGCCAAAGCCAAGTCTTGTAGAGCTTGTTTGAGCTTCAATTGGCGATCTCGGGCCCGTTCCAAGTTCGTACGCGCTTGCTCGTACCCCCGCCAGGCCCATTCCACCAGGGTGTAATACGGGCGTTGCGCAATATACACCACAAAAGTGATGGCCCACAACACGACCATTTGCGCAAACGGCGCAGATCCATCCAGGCCGGCAGGTGCAAGGTAGGTGATGCCGCCCCAGAGGGAAAAACTGCCCAGGATCCCCACAAGCAAAGCGGCATGGGGACCTAACAATGCACCCGCGGCCACGATAGGAAAGACCAAAGCTTGCTGCAGCCCCCACAGAGGAAACCAATACCAGGCGAACAGGATCAAGGCCATGCTCCCCAAAACCAAAAGCCAGTTCGCCCAAATTTTCCTTTTTCTGCTCAGCCAGACGAAAAGGCAAAGAAGGAGACAAAATAGGCCAAGCAGTGATTTCGAGTGGAAAACCTCCAAAGTAGGTTCAGAGAACAAGAGGATGTAACCGATCACGACAACGGGGAGCAATATCCATTCGAGGAGTTCTTGGCGCAATTCCCGATACAGGGAGCGCGAGTGGACCTCTGCCATAGGACCTCCCATATGCGCACCAAACCAAGCACTAGAAGACAGGAGAATCTAAAGCATCCCGCATCGCCTCCATCATCTCCACCAGCGCCCGAGCCCCTTCCTCCACCACCGGCGCGCAGCGTTTATCCATCTCGGGCAGTTGGCTGCGGATGGCGTTGCATTGGGCGCTGCCGTAGCGACCGAGGAACCATGCGCGGAAGCGGCGCGCCAGTGCCCGCAACGCTTCGTCGTTTTCGGCGGGCGTGGTGCGGCCCCACAGGGCGCCAAGGATCAGCGCGCCGCCGCTCAGCACGCCGCACAGCTCCTCGCGCCCGCCGCCCAGGCCACCGCCAAAGGGGCAACTGGCCCGCAAGAGCACCTCGGGCGTTTGGCCCAGATAGTGATCGCCTACGGCGATCACCACCGCCTCCGATCAATGGTAACCGGCGAGGAAAAGCCGGCGCGCCCGGATGGCGATGGCCTCGCCCTCACCCATGGGGCTCATGCCTCCTCCGCGGTGGTGCTGAGCACCAGGCCGGCGCCGGCCGCCGAGCGACAGACGAAAATGCGCGCCTCCCGGCCCGTCTCCCGGCGATAACCGGCGCTTACCGCCTCCTGGAAGGCGGGCACAGCCTCTTGGCGCACCACGGCCACGATGCAGCCGCCCCAGCCCGCGCCCGTCAGCCGGGCGCCCACCGTCCCCGGCACCCCCTGGGCCAAGCGCACCAATACCTCGATCTCGGGCACGCTGATCTCGTAATCGTCGCGGGCGCTGGCGTGGGCCTCGGCCAAGAGCTGCCCAAAGGTGGCCATGTCCCCCGCCTCCAACGCCGCCACGCTCTGCAAGACCCGCCGGTTCTCGGTGACCACATGGCGGCAGCGCCGGCGCACAAAGAAGGTGTCCGTCTCGGCGCTGACGCCCCGATCCAGGATCGTCTCCGGGTCAATCCCCAACTGCCGCAGTTCCTGGCTGTGGATCACCTCCGGCAGAAGCGGCTCCAGCTCGGTCCAGGGGATCCCTTCCACATCCCGCAGATGGGTGATGCCGGGATATTTGCGCTGCAACAAACGCACGCCGATGCGCCCCTCGGCCACCCGCCGGTTAAAGAACGGACCGGTGTTGCGATGGTGCACACCACTATCGGCCACCACCACGGCATAACCGGCGGGGATGGGCACCTGGCGGAAGCGATAGCCCGGAGGTTCGGCCACGGGGCGGCAATCCAAAAAGAGGGCGTGGCCGCGCTGGGCCAGGATGGAGATGAACTGATCCATGATGCCGCCACGGGTGCCCACGTACCACTCGGCGCGGCCGCAGGCCTCGGCCAGGGTCACGCCGGCCAAGGGCAAGCCGTTGAGGGCGGCCAGGGTCACGGCGCCCACCACGGTGAGGGCCGAGGACGAGGAAAGCCCTGCCCCTCGTGGCACTCCGTGGGGCGGCGCGCCATCCACCACGGCATCGAACCCCCGCAGGCCGGGGCCCTGTTCCCGCTCCAAAAGTTGGGCCGGCCCCTGGACATAATTGGCCCAATCGCCCACGGGCTGGGGCGGAATCTCGCTGGCTATCCGGAAGGAGCGCGGACCGAAACCGGGCTCGACGTTGACCAAGTTGACCCGGTCGTCGTCTCGCGGCCGGGCAAAGAGGAGCACATCTTTATCCAGCGCCATGGGCAACACATACCCGTGGTTATAATCGGTGTGCTCGCCGATGAGGTTCACCCGGCCCGGCGCATGAAAGACCTGCACCGGCCCCGGACCGTACTCTCGGGCCATGGCGCGCAAGCCGCGCCGATAGCGGGCCTCTTGCTCGGCCAGCGCTTGAGGGTCCTCGCCGTAGACGCGCGTCAATGCCTCCCGCAAGGGGGTGGTAGCCATCGTCTCCCTCCCACGTTTATCGGAATTGCCCGCTGGCGTACACTTCGCCCGTCTCTGGGCAGTAAACGGCGATGCCATCGGCGCTGCCCGGTTGCACGGTGGAGGGGATGCGCAACAACAACACCTCGCCCTCGTAGGCGCGCTGATCCAGCTTGAGCAGGACGCTGGCCGGATGCTGATAGTCTTGCCCCTTGACCAGGCGGATATCGGCTTGGGGGCCTTTGCCATCGAAGGTAAAGCTCTGTATAATCAGCGTCTGGAGGCCCGCGACGATGGCCCGCCCACTGATGCCGTGGGCTCCATGCAACTCGGCCACATTGCCCACCTCGGTGAAGGTGCGCTCTGGGGCCGGCTCGTCGGGGGTGGGGAAGAGGGTGGGCGTGGGCTTCACCGTCGGCGTAGGTTGCGTCGTCCCTTGCGGCGCGGTGGTGGCGCCCGGCCGAGGCGCGGCCTTGGGACTGCAGCCGCCCACGAGGAGGATGAGCAAGACCAAGATCAGCCGCAAAAAGAGTTTGTCCATGCCTGTCTCCATAAGAATCGCCCTGATCGGATAAACCTTATTATACCCAAGACACGCCTCGCCACCAAGCAGGGGTGTGCGGAGGAGGGTGTTGAAAAGGGGACCGCCCGCAACACCAGACGGCTCTGGCTGAGCTTCCCGTGATGCGCCGGGCCTTGCTCGCCGTCGGATCGCATCCGCCGGGGGCTCGACAAACTCTCGAACGGAAAAGCCAAGTTGCACGCCAAGGGCTAACAGCTGAACGCTGATCCCTTTAAGGAGTTCCATGAAGAAGCGCTTGCGCCTTATTCTCGGTTTTGCCATCAGTTTGCTCTTTTTGTATTTGGCCATGCGCAAGATCCAATGGGGCGCGGTCTGGCAGTTGTTCCGCGAGGGTAACTACTGGTACCTCCTCCCCGCCGTGCTGATCTTGGTCTGCATCAACTGGGTGCGGGCCTATCGTTGGCGGCTGTTGATGTACCCCGAAACCCATCTGCCGCTCCCCCGGGTGTTCTGGTTCGTCAATATCGGCTATTTTTTTAACAACACCCTGCCGGCCAAGGCGGGCGAGGTGGTGCGGGCCATCTTGGTGGGGCGGCTCATCCCCGGCGGGATCGGCCAGGCCCTCTCCACCCTGCTCATCGAGCGCCTGTTGGACGTGCTGCCGTTGGTGGTGCTGTTGGTCATCCTCCTGCCCTTTGTGCCGCTGCCCTCGTGGGCCATCCGGGGAGGTTTGGTCTTTGGCGGGGTGGCCATCGGCGGCACCGTCGTCCTGCTCCTCCTGGCCCGTTTTGGCGCAAGGGGCGTGGAGTGGCTCTGGCGCTTCCTGGGGCGCGTGCCCCTCTTGGGGCACCCCAAGCTACGCAAGGCCCTGGAGAACCTTCTGGACGGTTTCCGCGTCCTCTTGATCCCACGGCTCCTGCCGGGGATCGTCCTCAGCTCGGCTCTGGTATGGCTGGGCTATGCCGTGTTCAACTATACTCTGATGGCCGCCTTCAAGCTGACCTACCTGCCCTTCTCCGCCGCGGCGCTGGTGCTCTGCGCCACGGGGTTCAGCATGGTGTTGCCCTCCTCGCCGGGCGCCATGGGCGTCTTTGAATGGGCAGGCGTGCAGGCTCTGGCTGTCTTTGGCCTGGCGGAGAGCCTGGCCTTCGGTTACACCTTGGGCTTGCACGTGTTCACCAACGTGGCCTTGATCCTCCTGGGCTTGGTCGGCCTCCTCACCGAGGGGCTGAGTTACGCCGAGCTGCGCCACAAGCTCAGCGCAAGCCCCCAGGAACAGCCCCAAACTATCCCCTCCAGCGGAGAACGCGTCTGACGATGAAGATACTCATGGCTTTGACCTATTACTATCCCCACTGGACGGGCCTGACGGCCTTTGCCCAGCGTATGGCCGAGGGGCTCGCTGCCCGGGGCCATCAGGTGACCGTGGTCACCTCCTGGTATCGCCGCGACCTGCCCCGTGAGGAGGTCCATCACGGCGTGGGCATCGTGCGGGTGCCCACCCTCTTGCGCCTCAGTCGCGGCCAGGTGATGCCCTCCTTCCCCGCCGTGGTGCACCGCTTGGTGCGCGAGCACGACGTGGTGCAGGTGCACACACCCATGCTGGAAACCTGGCTGGTGGGAGCACTGGCCCACCGCGCCGGCCGCAAGATGCTCATGACCCACCACGGCGACCTGGTGATGCCCGCCGGCCTGTGGAATCAGTTCGTGCAGAAAACGGTGGGCTGGATGTTGGACCAAGGCGCCAAGGCTGCCGATATGATCAGCATTTACACCCAGGATTACGCCCGCAACTCGGCCTTTCTCCGTCCCCACGCCCACAAAGTGGTGGCCATCTTTCCGCCGGTGGTCTTTCCTCGGCCCGACCTGCAGCAAGCGGCGACATGGCGCAGCCAACTGGGGTTGGATGGCTACCGCACGGTGGGCTTTGCCGGGCGCTTTGTGGAGGAAAAGGGGTTCGATTACCTCCTCCAGGCCATGCCCTTGGTGGCTGAACGCCTGCCCCAGGTCAAGTTCCTCTTTGCCGGCGAGCCCAACGTGGTGTATGAAAACTTTTACCAGCGTTGCCTCCCCTTGATCGAGGCCCAACGCGATAAACTGGTGATGTTGGGCTTGATCACCGACCCGCAAAAGATGGCCCAATTCTACGCCATGTGCGATGTGTTCGTCCTGCCCAGCCGCACCGATTGCCTGGCCAGCGTGCAGGTGGAGGCCATGCTCTGTGGCACGCCAGTGGTGGCCACCAACATCCCCGGCGCCCGCC
>DAOTZU010000112.1:0-10273 GCA_034433995.1 Anaerolineae bacterium | reverse complement strand
CACCTCGGCGGGTGTCTCAAAGCTGGGGCCGGCCACCATGGCATAGACGCCTTCCTGGAGCGGAATGTTCCGTTCTTGGGCCTCTGCCCGCAGCAGGGCCAACAGTTCGGCATCGTAAGCGTGAGACATGTCGGGGAAGCGAGGGCCAAAGGTCTCCTCGTTGGGGCCGCGGAGGGGGTTATGCCCGGCCAGGCCCATCAGGTTCAGATGGTCTACGATGGCCATCAAATCGCCCGCCCTCAAATCGGGGCGAAGCCCGCCGGCGGCGTTGGTCACCAGCAAAACCTTGATCCCCAAAACCTGCATCACCCGCACGGGCAGGGTGATCTCGGCCAGGGAATAGCCCTCGTAATAGTGCGCCCGCCCCTGCATGAGGAGCACCGGCGCCCCGCCCAGTTGGCCCGCTACCAGGCGGCCCTTGTGGCCCGCCACCGTAGCCTGGGGAAAGTGCGGGATCTTTTGGTAGGGGATGACCTCCGGTTCACTGACGTCCTCGGCCAGGGCATTAAGCCCAGAGCCGAGGATCAAGCCGATGGTTGGGTTGATGCCTATGTGGGCCCGCACATCATCCGCCGCTTCGGCGACCATGGAGCGGGTGATACGATCCACCATAGAGCGCTCCCCTTCTGCGAAAGTGACCCGGCCGTACCGGGTGGGCGTGGCCGGCAGTGGTTGCGGGGAGATCAACGGGCCCTGGGATGGGCCTCGTCATAGGCCTCGCGCAGTTTTTCCGGGTTGAGCTGGGTGTAAACCTGGGTGGTGGAGATATTGGCGTGGCCCAAAAGACCCTGCACCTCGCGCACGTCGGCACCCCCGCTGAGCAAGTGGGTGGCAAAGGAGTGGCGCAAGGTGTGCGGGGTGACCGGCGTCTCGATCCCCACCTCTTCCACATATTTTTTGATGATGAGCCATAGCCCTTGCCGGGTCAGGCGATGGCCGCGATGGTTGAGGAAGAGGGCCGGCTCGCGGTCGTCGTGGACAAGTTTGGGCCGGCTATCGGAGAGATAATGGCCCAAGACCTCCACGGCGCGGCGGTAGATGGGAATGGTCCGTTCTTTGTTCCTGCCGCCCCTGTTGCTGCAACGCACACAGCCTCGTTCCAGGTCCAGATCGGCCACGTCCAAAGAGACCAGCTCGCTCACCCGCATGCCGGTGGCGTAAAGGAGCTCCAAGAGGGCCACATCCCGCAGACTGCGCACGGTTTCGTGTTGGGCCGGCGCCTGGAGCAGGCGCACCACCTCCTCTTGTGAGATGGCCGTGGGCAAATACTTGCGCACCTTGGGGGAATCCAACGTGGCGGAGGGATCCTCTTTCAAGATGCCTCGCTGGCACAGGTGATGGAAGAACGATTTTGTGGCGGCAATTTTGCGGGCCACCGTGGCCGAGGCGTACTCGCGTTCCTCTTTGAGGGAATTGACATAAGCGATCAGATCTGCTTTGGTAACCTGCTGCCAGGAAGTATTGCCTAGGTGTTCGGTGAGGAATTGAACAAACTGCTCCAAATCGTTGTGGTAAGCGACAATGGTATTGTGAGCGTACCCTTTCTCCACGCGCAACGCATTGAGAAACTCCTCGATCTGCTTTCGCATGACCACTCTCCCTCAGCTAGAGCTTGCGCAGTTATTAGTTTTATTTTACCACCACTTGGCATAAGGGCAAAAAACGGGTGGCCTCAAGCGGAGAGCAGTAACTTTACACTCCCGGCCTTTCGCGCTACAATGGCCCCCGTGGGGTTGGTGATAAGGTGATGTGTCGCATTTCCAAGTGTTTGGGTCGTGGTAAATTGCCAAGATGAGGCATTGACGGAGGGGTTGCAGTTATGATGATCAAAGAGGCCCTGGGCGTCCTATGGCAGACGTTGAAGGACACGTGGGAGGAGCTTTACTCCATCGCCATCGTCAATCTGGTGTGGTTGTTCGCTTCGTTGACCATCGTCCTGTTCCCGGTGACGGCGGCGGGGATGTACTATGTGGCCAATCGGGTGGCCCACGGCAAGACGTTCCATTTCAGTGATTTCATCGAGGGCATCAAGAAATACTGGTGGCGCAGCTTGGTCTGGTTCCTGGCCAATATCTTTTTTGTCTGGCTCCTCTATGTGAACCTCTATTTTTACACGGCCAACTTCCAGGGCAATTGGGTTTTCATCCTGGGAGGTTTTTGGCTGGCCGTGCTGTTTTTCTGGCTGACGATGCAGATGTACTTTTGGCCCGTCTTGATCGAGCAAGATCGGCCCAACCTCCTCCGCGCCTGGCGCAACTCGGCGTATCTCATCTTGGCCAGCCCCTTTTACGCCTTCTTTATGGTGGTCTTTACCGTGGCCTTGGCCGTGGCCAGCACGGCCCTCACCTTGCCGTTGATCTTTGTGGGCATGGGGCTGGTGGCCATCCTGGCCAACAACGCCGTCTTGACCCTCTTTGTCAAATTCAAGGTGATCAAGGAGGCCCGTCCGCCGGCCTTGCATAGGTGAACGGGCCGCAAACATCCTCACCAGGAGAAGCCCTATGACCTCACGTCCCACACCGTTGCGCACGTTCCGCCAAGATCGTCTGCATGTGCAGATCTATGCCTCGCGTCTGGAGATGGGCCAAGCGGCCGCGGCCGATGTGGCCCAGAGGATGCAAGAGCTCTTGGCCCGGCAGGAGCGGGTGCGCATGGTCTTTGCGGCCGCGCCCTCGCAGAACGAGTTTTTGGCCACCTTGGCCGGCTGGCCGGGGCTGGATTGGCGCCGGGTGGAGGCCTTTCACATGGACGAGTATGTGGGCCTGCCCGCCGACGCCCCCCAGGGATTCGCCAACTTTTTGCGGCAAAGGCTATGGAACCTGGTCAAGCCGGGGCGGGTGGAATGCCTGAACGGCAACGCCCCCGACCTGCAAGCCGAATGTGCCCGCTACAGCGCCCTTTTGCAGGAGCGCCCCATTGACATCGTCTGCGCCGGCATCGGCGAGAACGGCCACATGGCCTTTAACGATCCCCCCGTGGCCGATTTTAACGATCCTCAGCTGGTCAAGATCGTCACCTTGGATCCTGTCTGCCGGATGCAGCAGGTGCACGATGGCGCCTTTGCCACCCTGGATGAGGTGCCGAAGCAGGCCCTCACCATGACCATGCCGGCCCTGATGTCGGCCCGCTGGCTCTATTGCGTGGTGCCCGGCCCCACCAAGACCGAGGCCGTCTATCGTACCCTGCAAGGGCCCATCTCCACCGCATGCCCGGCCACCATCATGCGCCGCCATGCCAACGCCATCCTTTACCTCGACCAGGAATCGGCAGCCAAATTACCCTGAAGATAAGGAGATCTCATGCCCAAGCTTTCGGTCTGCATCGAGATGTTCTGGCGCGATGTGCCCTATGAGGAGCGCATCAAGCGGGTGGCCGCCCTGGGGTTCCCGGCGTTCGAGTTCTGGGGCTGGAAGAACAAGGACCTGGCCAAGATCCAGGCGGCCATGCAGGAGCACCATCTGCCCATCGCTGCCCTCTGCCTGGAGCCCGGTTCCTCCCTCATTCGGCGGAACTATGAGGCCGAGCTGGTGCAGGGGATGAAGGACACCGCCGCCGTGGCCCGGCAGTTGGGCTGCCGCACCATCATCGCCACCATCGGCAACGTCTTGGATGACGAGACCTACGAGATGAGCCGCCGCCGGGTGGTGCGCAACCTCCGTGCTGTGGCCCAGGTGGCCGAGGATCACGGCCTGACCCTGGTCATCGAGCCGTTGAACACCTTGGTGGACCACCGGGGCTACTGGCTGACGCGCATGGCGCAGGCGGCGGATATCGTCTCGGAGGTGGGGTCGCCGGCGGCCAAGATCTTGATGGATCTCTACCACCAGCAGATTATGGAGGGGAACCTGATCAGCAACCTCACCGAGTACGCGGCCGTCATCGGCCATTTTCATTGCGCCGGCGTCCCCGGCCGGCACGAACTGGTGGGCGGCGAAGTGGACTATCGCAGCATCTTTCAAGCCATCGATCGGACGGGCTATGCCGGCTATGTGGGCCTGGAGTTCTCGCCCACGATGGATACCGCTGCCTCGCTCCGCCAGGCGTTGAGCCTGGTCCAGGGCTGAGGCGTTCACACTCTGGGAGGCAAGATGCGCATCGCGTTCATCGGTACAGGAGGGATCGCCCGGTCCCATGCCAACGGCCTGGTCAAGCGCAACGATGTAACCTTTGTGGGCGCCTTTGACGTGGCGGCGGAGCGGGCCCAGAGTTTCGCCGCCCAATATGGCGGCACCGCCTACACGGATCTAAAGGAGATGCTGGATACGGCCAAGCCCGACGCCGTCTGGGTTTGCCTGCCGCCCTTTGCCCACGGCGCGCCGGAGCTGGCGCTCCTGGAGCGGCGGATCCCCTTTATTGTGGAAAAGCCGGTGAGCAATTCTTTGGAGGTTGCCCGCCGCATCCTGGATGAGGTGGAGCGGACCGGGGTGCTGGCCGTGGGGGCGTACATGAACCGCTACCGGCGCAGCGTGGAGCGGGCCAAGGAATTGCTGCGCAACGACCCGGCGGTGCTGGTGCACGGCGGCTGGGTTGGGGGGACGCCGGGGGTGCCCTGGTGGCGGGTCAAGGCCCAATCCGGCGGGCAGATCGTGGAGCAGACGACCCATACCTTTGACCTGGTGCGCTACCTGGTGGGCGAGCCCAAGGTGGTGTATGCCAACGGGACCAGGGGATTCGTCAAGGATTTGGCCGATTACGATGTGGAGGACGCCAGCGCGGTGGCGGTGCAGTTCGCCAGCGGGGCGGTGGGTAGCTTGGTCAGTTGTTGCGCCAGCCGGGTCGGCGGCGGGGTGCATCTGACCCTCTCGGCCAGCCACCATTATTTCAGCTTCACCGGCTGGGAGCATTCATTGGTGGTGCGCAAATCGGCCAGCGAGGAGGAGCGCATCACCGGCGAGGCGAACATTTTCGAGATCGAGGATGCCGCCTTTATCAAGGCGGTGGCGACCAACAATCCCTATTTGGTGCGCTCGCCCTATGCCGACGCCTGCCGCACGTTGGCCTTCTGCTTGGCCGCCAACCGCTCCCTGGAGACCGGCGCGCCGGTGGAGGTGGAGGCGCTGTAGCGCCAGAAACGCGTCTAGTCCAAGGTGAGCGGGTGGCCCTCGGCCTGGCGGGCGCGCAAAAGTTCCAGGGTCTCAAAGGCGTGGCGCAGGTGGGGGATGACGATGCTCCCCCCGACGATGAGGGCCACGTTGAGGGCTTCGTGGAGCTCGGCGTCGCTGTAGCCGAGCTCCACGCAACGAATCAGGTGGTAATCCACACAATCGTCACAGCGCAAGACGGCGGAGGCCACCAAGCCCAATAGCTCTTTGGTGCGGCCGTCCAGGGCGCCATCGGTGTAGGCCTGGGCGTCGAGGTTGAAGAAACGTTTGATCCCCAGATGGCCGCTGGCCAGGATACGTTGGTTTAGCCGGGCGCGGCGAGCTTTAAAGGCCTCCAAACGGTCGGTCATTGGGTGTCTCCTCGGGCGAACCTGGGCCGGGGATCAGGCATCCAGGGCAAAGAAGGAATAGCCGGCCGAGATCACCGTGCCCAGCCAGACCCAGGCCGCGTTGAGGATAAGGTCGGGCACCTCGGAACGCAGGACGGCCAGGGCCAGCGCCACAACCCCCACCAGGAAATAGACCACAAAGTAGAGCAGTGCCACCCAAGCGGCCACGGTCATCACCTCCGGGGCCGCCGTCACCGGTTCCCCCTCTTCCCCTTCGCCGCTGGCAGCGGAAGGGGAGGGGCGGAGCAGCTCCACAGGAAAGCCCAGCAAGGCGGCCAGCCCCATGAACTTGGCCCGGGCGCGGGAGGCCGGCTTCAAGCTGGACCAGGCCGGGTGCACATGTCTTGGGGCGGCGCGGGGGGTGATGATGGGCAGGGCGCTGACCTGCCCTCTCCCCCTGGCAAAGCCAGCCGTGACCACTGCGCCCACCAGGCCACTGAGGAGGCTGGCGGCCCGCACGGCGCCGGGGCTGAACTCTGGGTTCCCTTCCACAATGGTGCGCACCAAAGCCGTGCCCAAGATGGCCGCGTAGAGCAGCGCCGCCACGATGGTCAGGGTCAAGGAAAGGACACGTTGCACCAGATCGGGGAAGAGGTTCCCCTGGGGCTGTTCTTCCATGCTCGCCTCCCTCAGCGGAGAGAATTGGCGCTATGGTAGCAAAAGCTGCCCGCGGCGTCAAACGCGTTGAGCGGGACGGTATCGAGAAAGGACGGACAAACTCCAGGCGTGCCTGTTCTTTTTCCAGAGGCTGTTGGCGCAGTGCAGCCGTCGGTTGGAAACCGACGGCTGGGGATAGGAAGCCCGCTGGGCGGGCTTGCGCTGGGCAGGCGGTGGATTGGGTCCGCCGAGGGTGGAGGCAAGGGCCGGGGGGCGGCGGGGGTGCGGTCGGTGGGAAACCGACGGCTGGGGATGGTAAGCCCGCTGGGCGGGCTTACGCTGGGCAGGCGGTGGATTGGGTCCACCGAGGGCGGGGCGCCAAGGGCCGGGGGGCGGCGGGGGTGCCGTCGGTTGGAAACCGACGGCTGGGGATGGGAAGCCCGCTGGGCGGGCTTACGCTGGGCAGGCGGTGGATTATATCCACCGACGGCGGGCAAGGCCCGGCGCCTCTCTGGAAGCCCAGCCAGGTTCGCCCCACCATTGCGGATAGCCCCTTTTTCGATGTCCCTCGTTTGCCGGACGGATTCCGGGCAGCCTTGACCGGCCCTTTCAGGTTACGCCCCCGGCGTCTCTTCCATGGCGCGGCTGGCGTGGCTTGTCAGCGGTTTGAGCAGGTTGACAAACTCGGTGGGGATGATGAATTTGGTGGCCTGCCCCGCGCCGAGGGCCTTGAGGGCCTCCAGGTATTGCAGGGTGACCGTCTTGCTATCGATCCCTTGGGCCACCTTATAGATCTCTTGCAGCGCCAGGGCATAACCCTCGGCCCGCAAGATGGCCGCTTCGCGGTCGCCTTGGGCCTGGAGGATGGTGGCCTGGCGCTGGCCCTCCGCCTGCAAAATGACGGCCTCGCGCTCGCCCTGCGCCACCTTGATGGCGGCCTCGCGCTTGCCGTCGGCCTCGGTGACCATGGCGCGACGGTTGCGCTCGGCGGCCATCTGCCGGGTCATGGCCTCTTCAATGGCCCGCGGCGGCACCACCTCACGAATCTCCACGGCCATCACCCGGACGCCCCAGCGATCGGTGACGTCGTCCAGTTTCTGGTGCAGGATGGCGTTGATCTCGTCGCGTTTAGAGAGCACATCGTCCAGCGTCATGGCGCCTACCACGGCGCGCAAGGTGGTGATGGCCAGCCCCCGGGCCGCGCCCGTAAAGTGCTCCACCTCCAAGACGCTGCGCTCCGGGTCAATCACCTTGTCATAAACTAGAAAGTCAATGGAGACGGAGGCGTTATCGGCGGTGATGCAGGTTTGCGGGGGGACGTCAAAGAAGGTTTCCCGCAGGTCCACCGAGACCCCCCGATCCACAAAGGGGATGAGAAAGATCAGCCCCGGCCCCCGCGCCCCCAGGGAGCGCCCCAACCTAAAGACCACCAGACGGCGATACTCTGGCACGATGCGGACGGACATGGTCAACAGCACCAACACCGCCAAGGCCAACAAGATCACCACGATCAAGGTTCCCATGCCACATTCCCCCTTTTATTTGGAACTCTCTGGGCCGATTTTTGTCACCCGCAGATGGACGCCGGCCACGCCCACCACCCGAACGCGTTCGCCGGCCCGGACCGGCTCGCCGATGGCGATGGCGCTCCACTCTTGCAGATCCACGTACACCTGACCCTCCGGGGCGATATCGGTGAGGGCGACGCCTTCCAGGCCCACCAGCCGATCGGCGCCCGCGCGGGCCGGTATGCGCCTCACGGCGACGATGGCCCGCAGCACCAAAAAGGAAAAGCCCACGATGGCCAAGGACACCAGGGCGATCACCCAAGGGCTGACGCGCAAACTCGGCGCGGCGGCGGGGCTGGGCGTGAAAGGAGAAAAGAGGATCAGCGAACCGATGACGAAAGGCACGAGGCCGGCCAGCGTCACGATCACCTCCAGGTGAGTCAAGACCCCCACGGCAAAAAAGATGACCCCCACCAACAGGAGGGCCACGCCGGCCCAGTTGACGGGCAGGCTGCCCAGGGCCAGGAAGGCGAGGATGAAACAGACGGCGCTGGTGATGCCGGACACGCTCAGGCCGGGGCTGGAGAGCTCGGCCATGAGGAGCAGCGTGCCGACGGCCAGCAGGAGGTAGGCGATATTGGGGTCCGTGATGAGCTGCAACAGCTGTTCGATCACGTTCATGGGGCGGCGCTCCAGGGGCGCGCCCCGGGTGGTCAGGCGTACCTCTCCCGCCGAGGTGGTGAGGACCCGCCCGTCGAGCTGGCGCAAGAGATCGTCCAGGTCGGCGGCGATGAGGTCAATAACGTTCTCGCGCAGGGCCTCCTCGGCGGTGATGGAGCGGTTCTCACGCACGGCCAATGCCGCCCATTCGGCGTTGCGTCCGCGCTTGGCGGCGATGCTGCGCCCAAAAGCGGCGGCATCGCTGATCATTTTTGCCTCCATGATCTCGCCCACCTCGGCGCCCAAGGGGACCGGGTGGGCCGCGCCGATGTGGGTGGCCGGGGCCATGGCGGCGATATGGGCGGCCAGGGTGAGAAACATCCCCGCCGAGGTGGCCCGCGCCCCGGCCGGCGCCACCCAGACCGCCGTGGGGATCCGGGCGTTCAGCAGCGTCTGCACCATGTCGCGCATGGCGCTTTCGAGGCCGCCCGGCGTATCCAACTGCACCACCAGCAGGCGCGCTGCGCGGGATTCGGCCCAGCGCTCCATGCGGGCGAGGTATTGCGCGGAAAAGGGCCCGATGACTCCCCGCACCTCCAGCACCACCACAGGCCCCTCGCCCGGCTGGGCAAAGGCCGGCCCCATCAGCACCATCGAGAGCAGCCAAACTGCCGCCAACGCTGCCAATGTTCGCTTCATCTCTCCCTCACCGCGACCCTTCCCTGGGAACCATCCGCGGTGATTGTAAGGGGGCGGTATAACTTTGTCAAGCGTGCCGGTGGGCCTGCGGCCAGCGTCGGTTGCCGACCGCGCTGGCCCATCCCCAGCATGCGAAGGGGGCCCCCGGCCACACCGCGTTCTGGCTGGGAGGCGAGCCCAGCCTCAGCGGATGGTGTAGCGGCCGCTGCCGGCGGAATCCGAAAGGACAACCCGCAGGTTGTCAAGCGCGGGAGTGTCGCGCTTGTGGGCTCGCTGGGGCGCGGGGCGGGGCGGTTGTTTGGTGGTGAGTTGCAGCGTCTTGTAGGCATAGTAGTGCCGGACGATGCGGAGGATCAGCAATCCCCCTGTGCCGGAGAAGAGCAGCCAGGCCACCAACACTCCCCGCCAGGGTTGGGGCACCTGGTACACCGCCAACACCAGGAAGCCGGCCGCGAGGGCCAAGAGGGCCAAAAAGATGCCACGGGCCACGTGCCGTGCCATAATCAACCTCCTCAAGAGCGAGCAGTCTAGGGTGATCCACCGTCAGGACGCAAGGGCGCACAGCTCCTATTCCGCACATTCTGCCGCGACGCGCCGTGTCTCCTGGGGGGCTGTACCCAGGGCCAGCTCGATGGCCCGGCGCGCTTTGGCGCGGTTAAAGCCCCCTGTGGGCAGCATCTCGCGGGTCAAGCGATAGATCCAGTTGGAGGAGGGCTCGCGCCCGTTGGTCTCCCAATAGCGGCGGATTTCGCGGATCACCGCTTCGGGGATCTCGTCCAGCGGGCGCCCGCCGCCATTGCCCCCGCCGTTTTCACCGGGTTGCTCTGTGATGGGTGTCAGCATGCTTTTCGCCTCCTGGCGTAGGATGGCCTCCGCCCGCACGGGGAGTCGCGGCGGGCGGGGCGGATAGCGTCTGGCCCACTCTTGCAAGAGCTTGGGCGAGACGTAAGCGGCCTGAAAGTGGCGCAAGGTGTTGGCGCCCACGACGATGAAATCGCCCTCGCCGCGTAGATGCTCGGCGCCGGTGTCGCTCCGTCCGGCGGCGTTGTAGGCCGCGGTGCGGTCGGCCACGCGGCCGATGAGCCGCACGGGGATATTGCGCATGGTCATGGGCCCCACATCGCTGGCCAAAAGATGCTGCGCCCCCAAGATGAGGTGGATGCCCGCGTGGCGGCCCGCCTGGGCCAGCCGGGCGAGATGCTCCTTGATCCGCGGCCGCTGCATGATCAGCTCGGGCACTTCGTCCACAAAGACGTACAGGAGGCCGTGGCGCTCGCGGCCCAGGGAGCGCGCCAGGGCCTCCAAGCCCAGCTCGCAC
>DAOTZU010000111.1:0-13933 GCA_034433995.1 Anaerolineae bacterium | reverse complement strand
ATGTAGGTGCGATAAAAGAGCTCTGGAGGCTGCTCCACCTCCAGCTTGCCCGTGGTGAGATCCACATGGAGAATCCTGCCCATGTAACCGAATGGCATGTGTTTTCCCTCCTTAACAGTCTCCCTCACCTAACCTCTCCCTCAAGGGAGAGGAAGGCAGATCTGCATCACCTTGCGCCCAAATATAGTGCAAGGACACACGCTGTGCAAGGGAAAAAGCCGCCCGGCCGCCCGCTACCCACACTTGCCTGGCGATGGGATGCGGGGTATGATGTGCCCCTGAGACCCCACCCTTTGAAAAGGAGTTTAGCATGATCCAGGAGATCGCACAAGCCATACAGCACAAGATCGAGGCCTTGCGGGCCGCCGAAAGCGCCCTGGAGTGGCGCTTTTTCCAGGGCGAGGCGCCGGGCGCACAACGGCCCGACTTTGACGACCATGCTTGGCCCCAGGTGCGACTGAACTACACCTGGGTGGGCGCCGCCGGCGACGCCTGGTTCCGACGTACCTTCACCTTTCCGGCATCCATCGAGGGGATCGCCATCGCCGGTGCCCAGATCGAGCTGCCCATCCTGGTGCCCATCCACAGCGAGGTGTATGTGGATGGCGTGGAGCGGGCGGCCGAACCCTCTTGGTTGGATACCCGAGCCGTGCCTCTGGTGCTCAGCGAGAATTATCGCCCCGGCCAGAGGATCCAGGTGACCATCCATGCCCACCAGGGCGATGGTTTCGGGCTGTGCATCGCCGAGCGGGCGCGGGTGAGCGCCCTGGAGGAGGCCATCTTTCGCCTGGAGACCGTGAGGCACCAGTTGGCCTTCACCCATTATCTGGCCTTCGATGGCCCCAAGGCCCAAGAGCCCTGGCAGATGGCCTGGAACAAGGCTGCCCAGGCGTTGGACCTGGCCGCGCTGGCCCGAAACGCTTGGACCGCTTGGTGGGCCAGCGTGGAGCGGGCGCGGGAGGCCCTGGCCCCCCTGGCCGCCGAGGCCAAGACGTACACCACCCATCTGGTGGCCCATTCCCACATCGACATGAACTGGCTCTGGACCTGGGAGGAGACGGTGGATGTCATCCGGCGCGATTTCCTCACCATGGACGCGCTGATGGAGCGCTACCCCGATTTTCATTTCTCCCATAGCCAAGCCTCCACCTACCGGGCGATGGAGGAACGCCATCCGGAGGTGTTGGAGCGGGTGCGCCGGCGGGTGGCCGAGGGTCGCTGGGAGGTGACGGCCAGCACCTGGGTCGAGGGCGACTTGAACATGGAATGCGGTGAATCGCTGGCGCGACACTTGCTATTGACCCGGCCCTATATCCAAAAGCTGTTGGGCGTGCGCCCGCGCATCTGCTGGGAGCCGGATACTTTTGGCCACGCGGGCACCTTGCCCCAGCTCTTGCAGCAGGCAGGTATCGAATATTACTATTTTTGCCGCGCCGGCAAGGGTCAATCCCTCTTTTGGTGGGAGGGGTTGGATGGCTCGCGGGTGCTGGCCTTCAACGACCCCTTGGGCTATGGCGGCGTCATCGAACCCCGCAGCGTGGCGGCGCCCGCCCTGGATTTGGCCCAGCGCTACGGCCTGAAACGCGGCCTGTTCCTGTATGGCGTGGGCGATCACGGCGGCGGGGCCACAGCGCGGGATATCGAGGCTGCCCGCTTGTTGGATGAGACGCCCCTCCTGCCCCGCGCCAAGATGAGCGACCTCATCTCCTTCTACGACGCCGTCAAGGGGGCCGAGCTGCCCACCATCCGCGGCGAGCTGAACACCACCTTCGAGGGCTGCTACACCACCCACGGCGATATCAAAAAGCTCAACCGCTCCTGCGAGAACGCCCTGCTCACCGCCGAGGCCCTCACCACCCTGGCTGCCACCTGGGCGGGCGCCGCCTATCCCCTTCACGTGTTCGACGAGACCTGGCGCACGGTGCTCTTTCATCATTTTCACGATATCCTCTGCGGCTGCGCCATCGGTGCCACCTATCGCGAGGCCGCCCAGCGGCTGCAACCGGCCCTGGCCCAGGCCACAGCCCTCGGCGAGGCCGCCGCGCAGCAGTTGAGCCTCCAGGTGCATACCGGCACCGGCGCGGGGCCGCGTTGTGTGGTCTGGAACCCCCTGGCCTGGCCCCGCAGCGACGTGGTGCGGTTGCCCAAAGACGCTTTCGGCGCCATCCCCCAGGCCCTGATGGATGACGCCGGCCAGGTGTTGCCTGTGCAGGTGGCAGGGGAGGAGCTGCTCTTCATCGCCCGGGATGTGCCCGCGCTGGGCTGCAGGGTGTATCGCCCCACGGAACAAGCGGCAACCGGCGATCTGGCCGTGGAGGGCGAGACCACTCTGCGGAACGCGTTTTTGCGCTTCCGCGTGCACCCCGCCTCCGGGGCCATCGAAACCCTCTACGACCTGGAACATGGGCGCCCGGTAGATACCATGAGCGGCTGGCGGGGCGTGGAGCGCAAAGAGGTGGCGGGGATGATCAACCGCCTGCAGATCCTCTGGGAACAACCCCACACCATGTCGGCCTGGAACATCGGCGATATCACCCGGGTGGATAACCTCATCCACGGCGCGCAGGTGGAGCTGGTCGAGCAGGGCCCGGTGCGGGCGGTCATCGCCGTGACCCACAAGTTCCTGCATTCCTCCATCACCCAGCGCTACGTGCTCTATGCCGGCCTGCGCCGGGTGGATATCGAGACCGACTTGGATTGGCACGAGGCCGGCGGCAAAGACGTGGACGCGCCCATGTTGCGGGCCATTTTCAAGCCGCGACTCGGTCCTGGGGCCAAGGCCACCTTCGAGGTGCCCTTCGCCGGCTTGGAGCGCACGGCCGACGGCGATGAGGTGCCCGCCCTGCGTTGGGCCGATGTCTCTGACGAGGCGTACGGCCTGACCCTGCTGAACAACGCTAAATACGGCCATCAAGCCCACGGCACCACCTTGGGGTTGACCCTGGTGCGCGCCCCCTATGAGCCGGATAACCTGCCGGACCAAGGGTTGCAATCCTTCGCCTACGCCCTCTATCCCCACGCCGGCGATTGGCGCGCCGCCCAGAGCGACCGCCGCGCCGCCGAGTTCAACCAGCCGCTCCTCGCCTGCATGACCGACGCCCACGCCGGGCCGCTCCAACCCAACGTGGCCCTTTTAGAGTGCGACGCGCCCAACGTCATGGTGACGGCGGTGAAATGGGCCCAATCGGGCGAGAGGGCGATCATTGTGCGCTTGGTGGAGATGCACGGCAGAGAAGCCCAGGCCAGGTTGCGCTGGGCCTGGAACGTGGGCCGCGTGGAACAGGTGAACGTGCTGGAGGAGCCCATGGGGCCGCTCCCCGCGGAGACTCACGGCTGCGGGGTGACCCTGGGGGCGCACAAAATCGTGACCCTGAAGCTCCTCTTGGCCTGAGCCATCTCGCAGGAGAGAAACACGGAGGCACGGAGAACACGGAGAATAAAGAGAATTAAATGGAAAACTCCGTGCCCTCCGTGTCTCCGTGGTAAAAAAAATTAAGGAGGTCTGAACGATGCAAGTGGGTTTCGTCTCCCTGGGGATGAGCCGCTCCCCGCTGAGCGAGGTGCTCCAGGTGGCGGCGCTGGCCGGCGCTGAGGCCCTGGAGCTCAACGGGCGGGCCACGGTGCACCAGAACCTCTGGGCGCCGCCCATCAACTACGCCGCCATCCAGGCAACCATCGCCGCGAGTGGCGTGAAGGTCACCAGCCTCGGCGGCTATTCCAACTTTGCCCAACCCACCGACGAGGGCCTGGCCAAGGAGGTGGAGCAGTTCGTGGGCTATTGCGCCGTGGCCCGCCAGATGGGCATCCCGGTGGTGCGGGCCTTTGCCGGTGACGTCTTGGAGGGCTACACCCTGGACGCCCTCTATCCCCGCCTGGTGGCCGGGTTCAAGGCCGTGGTGGAGCGGATCAAGGGTTGGGGGCTGACCATCGGCATCGAGAACCACGGCCGGCTCTGCAACCACGGCGATTATCTGCACAGCCTGCTGCAGGATGTGGGCTGCCCCTTCTTGGGGATCACCCTGGATACGGGCAACTTTTGCTGGGCCGGCCATTCCATTGAGACGGCCCACCGCTTCTTTGACCTCCTCGCCCCCAAGGTGGTGAACGTCCACGTCAAAGACGGCAAGTTCATCAACGGCGAATGGGTGCTCTTCCCCGCCGGCCGAGGGGATATTGACCTGGTGGGCCTGCTGCGCAAGCTCAAAACACTGGGCTATGCCGGCGCCGTGGTGAGTGAATACGAGGGCAAGGGGGATTTTGTCACCAGCACGGTGGAGAGCGTTGGCTATCTGCGCGGGGTGAGGGATAGCGTGCGTTAAGTTGCACCGCAGCGAGCCAGAGGCCAGCATATCGTCTCTGGCTCGCCGGCTATTGCGCTTTAGGCCAGGATTTTCCCCGGATTGAGGATATGCTGCGGATCGAAGGCATCCTTGATGCGGCGCATCAGGGCGATGGTCGTCTCGCCCAGGGCCTGGCGCAGGTACTCCTGGCGGATGGCGCCGATGCCGTGCTCGCCGGTGATGGTGCCGCCCAGGGAAAGGGTCAGGGCGTAAAGCTCCTGCTGTGCCAGGGGAAGCTTCTCCGCCCAGACTTCGGGGGATAGCGCGTCCTTCATCAGGTTAACGTGGACGTTGCCATCGCCGGCGTGGCCAAAGCACAGCGCCCGCAGGCCCAGGCGGGCGCTCAATTCATGGATGCCCCGCAAGAGGGCCGGAATCTCGGCGCGGGGGACGGCCACATCCTCGGTGTGGTGGACGGGGCTTTCGTGCTTCAAGGCCTCCAAAATCATCCGCCGCGCCTCCCACAGCCGGTCGCGGGTGGGGCGGTCGGCAGCCACCAAGACGTCCAGCGCGCCGTGCTCCAGGCAGATCTCGCCCACGGCGTCCATCTGGGCCTCCATCTCCTCTTGGCTCTGGCCGGTGAGCTGGATCAAGAGCTGCGCTGCCGCATCGCTGAAGGGCACCTCCTTCTGCAGGAGGCGCTGACAGGCCTGGACGCTCTCCCGCTCCATAAATTCGATGGTGGCAGGGACGACGCATTGGGCGATGATGGCCGAGACGGTGTCGGCGGCCTGCTGGAAATCGTCAAAGGGCACCAGCAGATCCACCTGGGCCTTGGGCAAGGGCAATAGGCGCAGCGTGATCTGGGTGATCACCCCCAGCGTGCCCTCCGAACCCACCATGAGCTGTACCAGGTTATAGCCGGCCACGTCCTTCACCAGCTTGCCGCCGAGCTTGATGATCTCGCCGCCCGCCAGCACCACCTCCAACCCCGTGACGTAATCCTTGGTGGTGCCATATTTCACCGCCCGCGGCCCGCCGGCCCCTTCGGCCACATTGCCGCCCAGGCAACAGGAGTCGAGGCTGGCCGGGTCCACGGGATAGAACAACCCCTCGGCCTCCACGGCGCGGTGCAGGTCGCCCGTGATGACCCCCGGCTCCACCACCGCCATCAGGTTGCGCCGGTCGATCTCCAGGATGCGGTTCATCCGCTCCACCGAGAGCACGATGCCCCCATGGACGGGCACCGCGCCGCCGCTCAACCCTTGCCCGCCGGCCCTGGGCGTAACGGGCACGCACCGTTCGCTGGCCAATCTGAGGATGGCCGCCACCTCCTGGGTTGAGGCGGGCTTGACCACCACCTCCGGCCAGGCCCGCAGGTCGGGCGTCTCGTCGTGGGCATAGGGCTCCAGGGCCGCCGGTTCCAACAAGATGTTGGCTTGGCCCACGATGGCGGCCAGCCGTGCCGCGATCTCGGCGTCCACGCGCGCATACATGAGAAAACCTCTCTCCTAGAGCTGGTTGTCAGCAGCATCATAGGGCGGGAAATAGATTTGTCAAGCGTTTGTCGTGGAGGGCGGAACCACATAAAATCGGTACCGCCGAGGGCCTTCAGAAGCACACTCCGAGCGCGCATTGCCTTGCTGAGCGTGAGGGAGGGGCTCCAGGCAGAAACGCCTCACGGCGTGCGGCATAACATCTTCCAGCCTCGTACCGCCAGAGTGTAGCCCAGAGAGCAGCATGGATCCGGATGCACCCAGCCCTCGACGGCGAGGGACGAAGCAACCTAGCATGGAGCAGAAAAACAATCCCTCCGGCCCACCCCAGCGCATCAGCCGGGTGGCCGGCGCGCAGCGGATTCCCTTGATCCTGGCTGCCGCCGGATGTGGCCCGCTGGAGGAGTGTGTCCGCCTCGTGCGCGCCGGCAGGGTGGCGCGCAACGATTGCCTCGTCCGCGACCCCGGCGCCCGCGCCTTCCCTGGACGCGACCTCATCACCGTGGATGGCCGGCCCATCCCCCCGCCGCAAACCTGCCGCTACCTTGTGGTGCACAAGCCCTATCAGGTGTTGAGCTGTTTCACCAGCCAAGAGGGCAAGGCGACTCTGGCCGATTACGTTCCCGTGCCCGATGTGTACGCCGCCGGTCGGTTGGATTATGATAGCGAGGGCCTTTTGCTCCTCACCGACGATGGCTGGCTCCTCCACCGGCTCACCCATCCCCGCTACGAGCACCCCAAGACGTATCTGGTGCAGGTGGAGCGCATCCCCGGCCCGGAGGCGCTGGAGGCGTTGCGCCGGGGGGTTTGGATCAAGGGAGAACGCACCCGCCCGGCCGAGGTGGAGCTGCTCACTGGCGAGAAGGAGCCGCAGGTCTGGCCTCGCTCGGAACCGATCCGCTACCGCAAGAGCGTGCCCACGGCCTGGCTGCGGGTGGTCTTGCGGGAGGGGCGCAAACGCCAACTGCGCCACATGACGGCAGCCGTCGGCCACCCCACCTTGCGGCTCATCCGCATCGCCATCGGCCCCATCGCCCTGGGTGATCTCCCGCCGGGCGCCTGGCGCGAACTCACGGAGGAGGAGCTGCGTCAACTGGCCGCGTCGCTCCGGCGCCCTTTCCGCAGCCCCCAAGGATGAACTCAACCCTTGGCGCCGCGCCTGGGGCCAATTTCCAAGAGGGCGAGCAAGCCCAGCGCAAGCGCCACGCCCACCATGTCCGCCGCCCAATCTTTGGGGCTGGCCCAACGACCGGGAACAAACATCTGATGGATCTCGTCCAAGAGGGCGTACAGGGCGGCAAAGACGCCCGCCAGCCCCAGGGCCCAGGAGCGCCGGGCCCAAGGTAAGGGGGAAAGCGCCCCCCGGAGCACCCGCCAAGCCAGCCAGGTCAAGAGGCCAAAGGTGAAAGCGTGGGAACTGTAATCAAAAAGATAATCCGAGAGGCCCAACTTTCTCGCCGGATGGGGCAGCTTGGGCTGGTCCGAAAGCCAATAGATCACCGCCATCCAGACCACCAAGGGCAGCCATTCGCCGACAATGCTCCCCAGCCGGCGACGGAGGGCGTTTCCCCGTGGGCAAGACCTGGCGCAGGTTTGGGCCATGACGTTTGACCTCAGCAAAAGGGGATGCTCAGCGCCAGCGACGGCTGCGCCAGCGGTCAAAGACGTTGAGAAAGATCAACGCCAAAAAAAGGGCGATGACGAAATCCCACTGGCCGGTGATGACCAACGCCGAGAGGATCAGCAAGATCGCCACGTCGATCCAAAAGATAAGCCGCGTCCCGTCGCCCATAGCCGGTCCCATCCCTTACATTGCGCCAAAACCGATGGGGCCATTATAGCACCACCCGCCCCAAGGGCCGAATCCGCCCTCCCAGGTAGGGGCATTGCGCCCGCTTGGGCCGAGGGCATACAACGGGTATAATGAGGCCATCCCTCGGGGGGATAGGAGGAGCGTGAAGCCGAGCACCGTTGTGGCCTTTGTGGTCTCGCTGTTGATCCAGGTAGGATATCCCATCGCCGCCGCCCTCTACTATCGGCGGCGCACAGGAGCCCATTGGCAGCTCTTTGCCTACGGCGTGCTGGTCTTTGCCCTTTTTCAGCTCTTCACCTGGCTCCCGCTGAGCGTCTATCTGGATACCGTGGTGGAACCCCGGCTGCCCACTGCCACGGGAGCCTTCTTTTGGCTGTTGGCCTTGGCCTTCCTGACCAGCCTGATCGAAGAAACCGGACGCTGGTGGGGCTATCGCTATCTCTTTCCCCGCGGGGGGTTCAAGCTCACCTGGACCAACGGCGTGATGTACGGCCTGGGCCACGGCGCCGTCGAGACCATGCTGCTCATCGCCGGTTTGACCTTTGTCTATTTCCTGGCCTACCTCGTCCTCAGCCAGCTCAACCTTGATCTCTTGCTCCAATCCCTCGGCGCCGAGGCCAGCCCGGCCCTCAAAGAAGCGCTGCAGGCCATTGTGAGCACCACTTGGGATCAACCTCTGGTGGTGGCCCTGGAACGGGTCCTGGCCCTGCCCCACCAGGTAGCCTGGTCCCTCCTGGTGCTGGAGAACCACGTTGCGGGCCAGAAGCGCTGGTTCGCCCTGGCCGTATTGTATCACCTCTCTGTGGCGGTGATCGTGCCGGGCCTGGCCCGCCTGGTCGGCTTTGGCCTTGCCGAGGCGGTGAACGCCCTCCTGGCCGTTTTCAGCCTGTGGATCATCCTGCGCCTGCGCGCCCTGGCCACCGAGGGCGTCTGAGCCGCCAGCTGGCGCCCAGAGCTAACTGAGCTTGCCCAGCTCGCGCAGGATGGCCACCAGCTTCTCCCGCGCCGCGCCACCCAGGGAGGCGATGGGCGCCCGGGCCGGCCCGGCGGGCAGACCCAGCAAATTCAGGGCCTCCTTCACCACCACCGGAAAAGACCCCAAGCTAAAGGCATGGCGCAAGGGGGCCAGCCGGCGCTGCCGTTCCAGGGCCAAGGCGTGATCGCCGGCCCGGAAGGCCTCATAGATGCCCACCACCAGCTCCGGCGCCACATTGGCCGTGGCGGCCACCGCCCCGTGGCAGCCACAGCAGAGGGCGGCATAGATCAGGGTATCGCGCCCCATGAAGGTGCGAAACCCCGGCGGACATTGCTCGATATAGGCCAAGGTGTTGGTCAAATCGCCGCTGGAATCCTTGATCCCCACGATGTGGGGCGCCTCCCGGGCCAGCGTGGCCATCAGCGCGGGCGGGATGGGCACGCCGGTGCGATCAGGGTTATTGTAGGCCAGGATGGGCAGGCTCACCGCCTCGGCGATGCGTAAAAAGTGTTGGCGTAGCTCCTCCACCGAGGGCTTGATGAAATAAGGGGTGATCACCGAGATGGCATCGGCCCCCGCTGCCTGGGCGTAGCGGCTCAGCTCCACGCTCTCGCGGGTGGTCACTGCTCCCGTGTTGGGCATCACAAAGGCGCGGCCCCGGGTCTCCTCGATGACGAGATCCATCACGCGCTTCTTTTCCTCGGTGGTCAGGGCAAAGAATTCGCTCTGGCTGCCGCAGGGGAACAGGCCGTGGACGCCATGGGCGAGCAGGTAGTTGACGATCTGGCGCAAAGCCGGCTCGTTCAGCGACTCATCCGGGTGAAATGGCGTCACCACGGGGACGATGATGCCTCGAATTTCCTTGGTCATGTCGAGTCTCTCCTTGTGCTTGATGTGCAACCTTCGGCCTGTAACCCTGTAGCCGTCCGCCGGCGCTCAGGGGCCCGGTTTTGTTGCGCCTAGCCATTGTACACCAACTCGCCGCCCCATTCAAGGATTGCGCGAATTGGACGGGGCGCAATTCTGTGGTATAATGGGTTTGTAGCCCAAGAGGGCTTATATTTTTATCAGGGATCCTGAAGTGGATCGGAAAGAAGAGTAAGATGTTAACAGTACAGGACAACATGGCCGTTAGCTTGGATTACACGCTGCGCCTGGCCGACGGCCAGATCGTAGATACATCGGAAGGTCGGGAGCCTTTGGTCTTTATCCAGGGACAGGGCCAGATCATCCCCGGCCTGGAACGGGAGCTCTACGGCATGGCCTTGGGCGAGGAGAAGGACGTGGTCGTCGCGCCGGCCGATGGCTATGGAGAGTTTGATTCGGAGCTCCTGGAGACCCTGCCTCGCTCCATCTTTCCCGCCGATATCGTCTTGGAGCCGGGGATGGGCTTTCGCATGCGCACCGACACGGGGCAGGTGGTCATCGTGTACATCCACAGCCTGGAGGATGATCAGGTGGTGGTGGACCTCAACCATCCCCTGGCGGGCGAGACCCTCTACTTCCATGTCAAGATCGCCGACCTGCGCGAGGCCTCGCCAGACGAACTGGGCGGCGGTTGCTCCGCCTGCAGCGGCTGCGGCGGGAGCTGCGAAGAGGATGACGAGGGCTGCTGCAACGGCTAGGCAGCGGACATCTGGATAACCATCAGCCAAAAAGCACGAGGCGATCGGGTTCCCCTGATCGCCTCGTTTGCGTCTGACTCACCGCGCGACGATGCTCACCAACCGTCCCGGCACATAGACAACCTGCTGCACCTGCTTCCCCTGCAGGTGGCGCTGTACGTTCTCTTGGGCCAGGGCCATGGCCTTGGCCTCCTCCTCGGCGATATCCGCCGGCACCTCGCAGCGCGCCCGCACCTTGCCGTTCACCTGCACCACCAGGGTCACCAAGGCGTCGGCGGCCAGGTTGGCATCATAGCGCGGCCAACGCTGGGTGTGCACGCTGTATTCGCCGCCGATCCGCTCCCACAGCTCCTCGGCCAGATAAGGCATCATGGGCGCGATGAGGAGGATCAGCGTGCGGATCGCCTCGTTCCAAGGCTCGCTACCGTAAACGTTGGTGGCTTTGGCCTTGATGAGATAGTTGTTGAACTCCATCAACGCGGCCAGCGCGGTGTTGAACTTGAAGACGGTGAGATCTTCCGTCACCCGCTTGATGGTCTTGTGGGTGATGCGGCGCAGGTCAGCCAGCTCGGCGGCCGCGGGCGCGCCATCGGGGGCCTCGCGGCCCTCCAGCACCACGCTCCAGATGCGGTTGATGAAGCGATAGATCCCCTCGATGCCCGTGGAGCTCCAGCTGCCGCCCAATTCCCAGGGGCCGATGAACATCAAAAAGGCGCGCACGGCGTCGGCGCCCAGGGTGGCCACATACTCGTCGGGATTGACCACATTCCCCCGGGATTTGCTCATCTTCTCATTATCCTCGCCCAGGATGATCCCCTGGGTAAAGAGGCGCAGCATCGGCTCATCGAAATCCACCAAGCCGATATCCCGCAGGGCCTTGGTGAAAAAGCGGGTGTAGATCAAGTGCATGGTGGCGTGCTCGATGCCGCCCGTGTATTGGTCCACCGGCAGCCAATACTTGCCCTTCTCCGGATCAAAGGGCACATCTCCCTGGTAATAGGGGCTGACATAGGCATAGTGATACCAGGAGGAGCACATAAAGGTGTCCATGGTATCCGTCTCGCGCTGGGCCGGCCCGCCGCACCGGGGACAAGTGGTGTTCAAAAAGCCCTGATGGTACTTGAGGGGCGATTCACCGGTGGGCATGAACTCGGCATCGTCGGGCAAGAGCACCGGCAGGTCCTCGTAAGGCACGGGCACGATGCCGCATTTCCCGCAGTAGACGATGGGGATGGGCGCGCCCCAATACCGCTGCCGACTAATCAGCCAATCGCGCAGACGATAGTTCACCTGGAACCCGCCCAGCTTCTGCTCGGCCAGCCACTGGGTCACGGCGGCCTTGGCCTTATCTCCGGGGGTGCCCGTGAACGGGCCCGAGTTGATCATGGTGCCATATTCGGCATGAAAGAGCACATCCCGGTACCACGGCACGCCATAGAGCAGCTCCATGGTGGTGCGCGCCGCACGCACGCCCGCAAAGGCCTCGCCGGCCCCGGCCACCAACTGTTGACAGCGGGCCAGGATGGCAGCGTCGGCGGCGGGCGAATCCAGGCTCATGACGTCATCCTTAAAGATGAACAGCCACTTGGCGCCCACCACATCCACCCAATAGCCCTGGCGCAGATGCTCCCGCACCAGCGCCACGTAGCGGTTGATCTGCTCCTCGCCCTGCAAAGAGACCCGCCAAAAAGCCTCGTCCTCCTCGGCGGCGATGCCAGCGGCCGCCAACGCAGCCGCAAACCCCGGCGTCACCGATTCGCGGAGCACCAGGCTTTTGGCCCGGCCATCCACCCGCTCGATCACCGGGATGATGGGCAGGCCGTACTTGATGGCAAAGGCAAAATCGCGCTCATCGTGGGCGGGGACGGCCATGATGGCCCCGGTGCCATAGGTCATCATCACATAATCGGCGATCCAGATGGGGATGCGCGCCCCGTTGACCGGGTTGATGGCATAGGCGCCGATAAAGACGCCGGTTTTCACCTTCTCCGTGGAGAGGCGCTCGATCTCGCTCTGCCGCGCCGCCTGATATTGGTACGCGGCCACGGCCTCGCGGCATTCGGGGCTGGTCAACTTTTCCACCAAGGGATGTTCCGGCGCCAGGACCATGAAAGTCGCCCCCCAAAGGGTATCGGGGCGGGTGGTAAAGATCTCGATGGGATCGCCCAGCTCGGAATGAAAGAACACCTGGGCGCCCTCACTGCGGCCGATCCAGTTGCGTTGCATGGTCTTGACCCGTTCGGGCCACTCGATCTTGTTCAGGCCCTCCAGGAGCTCCTCCGCATAGTTGGAGAGGCGAAAGAACCATTGCTCCAGGTCCTTTTTGATGACCGGCGTGCCGCAGCGCTCGCAATGGCGATCCTCGCCCCACACCTGCTCGCGGGCCAGGGTGGTGTTGCATTTGGGGCAGAAATCCACCGGCGCCTTTTTGCGATAGGCCAGGCCATGCTCATAGAACTTTAGGAAGAACCATTGGGTCCACTTGTAATATTCGGGCAGGCAGGTGATCACCTCGCGATCCCAAGCCCACATGGCACCCATGCTCTTGAGCTGCTTGCGCATGCGCTCGATGTTATCCATGGTCCACTTTTTGGGATGGATGCCCCGCTGGATGGCCGCGTTCTCGGCGGGCAGGCCAAAGGCATCAAAGCCTATGGGGAAAAAGGTGTTGTAGCCGTTCATGCGCATAAAGCGCGCCTTGGCATCGGAGGGGGCCATGGCGTACCAGTGGCCGATGTGCAGATCGCCGGAGGTGTAGGGCAACATGGTGAGGGCATAATGTTTTGGGCGCGAAGGATCCTCGACGGTCTTGTACAGGCCGGTCTCCTCCCAACGCCGCTTCCATTTTGCCTCGATCTCCTGGGGCTGATACTTGGGCGCCTGTTCCGTGCTGGTCATCGTGTCCTCCTCATGGCTCAACTGGGGCGGCCGGGGCGCGCTCCATGGGTGCGGTCCGGACAGTTCCCACAATAAAAGAGGGCCTCAACCCCCGGTTGGGTGCGGCCCTCTGAAAAATCCCCTGTTGCGAAACTACCTATGCGACATGCTCCCAACCGGCCCCTGCTCCCCCTCTGGGGAGCCCGCTTAGGCCTAGGGTGGCAACGCCGGTGCGCGGTAAAGAGTTTTGCCTCATGCTGCGCTCATCCAAAGCGCCGAATAGGTGGAGCTGAGGGGAGTCGAACCCCTGGCCTCTTGAATGCCATTCAAGCGCTCTCCCAACTGAGCTACAGCCCCATGTCATCGTTCTTGTAAAGGGCGCAGTGGAGCTGAGGGGATTCGAACCCCTGGCCTCATCAGTGCGATTGATGCGCTCTCCCAGCTGAGCTACAGCCCCTCGACCACTGCAAGGAAAGTATAGCCGAACAAGGGGGTTTGTCAAAAAGTGGGAAAATCTGCGCCGCATCCTCTACCGGCGCCCCAACAACTTGCCCAGGCGCACGAGCTGCCCCCGCAAAAGATCGGGATCGCGAAAGTATTCCAGCGAGATCGCCCTGGGCTCTGTGCGGGCCAGGGCCCACTCCAGCAAAGCATAATCCACCTCTTGCAGCGGTTCGTGGGCATCCACCAGGTTATGCCCATCGAAGGACAAGAGATGGGCCACGCTCTGCGCGTTCTCGCTCACCAGGGCCTGGCGGCGGGCATCCAACTCGCGGTGCGGGCGCGGCCCGCTGAGGTGAATCTCCACCGTCCGCGCCAAGGGCAGGCGGGAAAGGTAATCCTCCACCGCATAGCCCAGGATATCC
>DAOTZU010000110.1:0-15277 GCA_034433995.1 Anaerolineae bacterium | reverse complement strand
TGGGTGATCTGGGGCGTGATCTCGCGGTAGCGGCGCCGCAAACCCTCCTCGCACAGTTTGCGCAGATAGCTCTGGGCGGTGTAGGGCGGGGGCACATCGAAGCGAGGCAAATGGTACCCGCTGAAACCCAGGTTCACGTCGCATTGTTCGGCGATCCAGAGGGTGTTCTCCAGCGCCTCCGGATATTCGGGCAGTAAAGCGGCCATCTCCTCAGGGGTAGCGAGGTGAAAATCTTGGCTGCCCATCTGCATCCGGTTGGGGTCGGAGAGGGTGGTGTTGGTCTGGATGGCCAGCAGGATCTCTTGGATGGGCGCGTCCTCCCGGCGCACATAATGCACGTCGTTGGTGGCCACGGTGCGCAAACCAAACTCCCGCGCCAGGGCCACCAGTTGTTGGTTCACCCGCTCCAGCTCGGGCAGCCCCGCGTGTCGCTGCAACTCGAGGAAATAGCCCTCCGGGCCAAAAACCTCCTTGAACCAGCCGACGACCTGGCGCGCCTTCTCATACTGCCCTTCCAGCAAAAGGGAGGGCACCTCGCCAGAGATGCAGGCGCTGAAGCAGATCAAACCCTCGGCGTGGGCCGCCAGGAGCTCTTTGTCGATGCGCGGCCGGTAATAAAACCCCTCCAGGTTGGCCGTGGTGACCAACTTGAGCAAGTTCTTGTAGCCGGTCATGTTGCGCGCCAGGAGGATCAGATGATAGGCCTTGCTATCGAGCTGGCTCTCTTTTTGGGTGAGCTTGCGCGGCGCCTGATACACCTCGCAGCCATAGATGGGCTTGATGCCCGCTTGGGTGGCGGCGCGGTAGAACTGGATCATGCCATACATCTGCCCATGGTCGGTGAGCGCCAAGGCCTTCATGCCACAAGCGGCGGCATATTGGCAGAGGGCGGGCAGTTGGGCCAGGCCATCGAGGAGGGAAAACTCGCTATGGACGTGCAAATGGACAAACTCGGTCACCGGTGCCTCCCAAGCAACTACCAGGTCTCGCTCGCCGGATGGCCCTTATTCTAGCACAAGCCGGGCACGAAGGAAAGCGAAACAGCCATCGGTTAGGCACCGACGGCTGCTCCTCGCAAGCTCGCTGCGCGGGCCTGGCAGGTCATCGCCCCCCTGGAACATGGGGGGCGCCGGTTCATTGCCCCTCCGCCTCCTCGCCGCCTGCCTTGGCATTTTGTGCTTGCTCCAGCTTTTTGGCCGAGAAATTGGTCTTGCAGGCCGGACAGCGATAGTAGCTCCCCCAGCGGCCCACCCGTCGCTCCAAAGGCGTGTGTTGGCAGTTGGGGCAGGCCAAATCTACCGTCTCCGGCGCGGAGGCGCGCCGGCCCCCTGGCCGGCCTGGCCCAGCTTGTTCAAAGAGACGTTCGCGCCGCACTGGGGGCAATGGAGATATTCGCCATAGCGCCCGCTTTTGGCCTCCAAGGGTTGGTGGCCACACTGGGGACAGGCGTTCTCGGCGGCTGCCTGCTTGACCCGCTCGCTCAAGAGGGGCCGGGTGTGCTTGCAGCGCGGATAATTCTCACAGCCCAAGAATCGGTTCTTGCCCTTGTGCAACACCTTCATGCGGCCGCCGCAGAGGGCGCAGGTCTCGCCGGGGGCGAACTCTTCCGCCGGCGGCGCCGGCCGCTGAGGGTCGCGCAGGTCCAAAATGTAACGGCAGGCGGGGTACCCTGTGCAACCCAGGAAGCGCCCCTCCGCGCTGAGGCGCACCTGCATGGGGCGGCCGCACTGGGGGCAGGTGGTCTGGCGCAGCTCGGCGGGCAGGCCGGCCCACAGCGCCTGCTCCACGGCCGTGGGCAGGGTCCCTCGGGCGGCCTCCACCTGGGGGCCAAAGCCGGCATAGAAATCGCGCAGCATGGCCTCGTAGCCCAGTTGGCCGCGGGCGATCTCGTCCAGGCGCTCCTCCATCCTGGCCGTGTAGCCCACGTCCATCACCTCGGCAAAGGTATCCACCAAAGCGTCACAGACGACGAACCCCAGGGCAGTGGGCGCCAAGCGCCCTTGCTGCTTGACCACATACTCCCGCTCTTGGATGGTGGTGACGATGGTGGCATAGGTGGAGGGGCGGCCGATCCCCTTGGCCTCCAAGGCCTTGATCAGGGTGGGCTCGGTGTAACGGGGAGGCGGCTGGGTAAAACGCTGCTCGGGCAAAAGGCGCAGCAGATCCAGCAGTTCGCCCTCCTTCAGGGGCGGCAAGGATTGGGCACGCTCCTCCTCTTCGTCATCGCGCCCCTCGGTGTAGAGGATGGTGTAACCAGGAAAGAGGAGCGTGGCGCCCGTGGCCCGAAAGAGATAATCCTGGGCAGCGGTGATATCCACCGTCATGGTGGCATAAAGGGCCGGCCGCATCTGGCTGGCCAGAAAGCGTTGCCAGATGAGCTCATAGAGCCGCGCCTGCTGCTCCGTCAGGTGGGCACGGACGGCTCCGGGCGTGCGCCACACCGAGGTGGGGCGGATGGCCTCGTGGGCCTCTTGGGCGTTGGCCACTTTGGAGCGATAGGTCGGCGGCCGCTCGGGCAAATATTCTGTGCCGTGCGTTTGGCCGATATATTCCCGTGCCTCCTGTTGCGCCTCCGGAGCCACATGGGTGGAATCGGTGCGCATGTAGGTGATGAGGCCCACCCGCTCGCCATCCAGGTCAATCCCTTCGTAGAGTTGCTGGGCCAGGACCATGGTCTGCCGAGCGGAGAAATGCAATTTGCGCCCCGCCTCGGCCTGCAAGGTGCTGGTGATAAAGGGCGGCGGAGCCTGGCGCTGGCGCTGGCCGTGCTGCACCCGCGTGACGGTGTACGTGGCCCCTTGGAGGGCGGCCAGGATGCGTTCCACGTCGGCCCGCTGCTGCAAAGCGGGGTCTTGCCCGGCGATTTTGTGCAGGCGGGCGCGGAAAGTCTCCCTGCCCTCCACCTGCCGTTGGAGCTCGGCCTCCAGGGTCCAATACTCCTCCGGCACAAAGGCCATGATCTCCCGTTCGCGCTCCACCACCAGGCGCAGGGCCACCGATTGCACCCGCCCCGCCGAGAGGGGCCGGCGCAGCGTCTTGCTCAGGAGGGGGCTGATCTGGTATCCCACCAGTCGGTCGAGGACGCGCCGCGCCTGTTGAGCGTCGATCAGGTCGCGGTCCAGAGCACGGGGCTGAGCCAAGGCCGCATGGAGGGCCGCCGGCGTCACCTGGTGGAAGGTGATGCGCCGGAGGCGCTCTTGGGCCAGCTCTGCGGCGATGCTCACATGCCAGGCGATGGCCTCGCCCTCGCGGTCGGGGTCGGTGGCCAGATAGATCGCCTCCGCCCCTTGGGCCATGCGCCGGATCTCTTCGACGATCTTTTTCTTCCCCGGCAAGAGCTGATACGTAGGGCTGAAACCATTGGCGATATCCACGGCCAGGCCCTTGGCGGGGAGATCGCGCACATGGCCCACCGAGGCCACCACGTGATACTCCCCGCCCAGGTAGCGACTGATGGTCTTGGCTTTGGCCGGCGATTCGACGACGACGAGGTATTTCATCCTGCCCATCCTTCGCGAACGAGTGCCTCGATCCTCACCTTGGCCGACGGCCTTTGCGCAAACCGCTATTGGCTTCCCCGCCTTTTCCCCTTGAGGCTGGCATAGCTGACCACGCCAGCCAAGATGCCGACCACGATGCCCACAGTGACATCTTTGAAAATGGCATAAGCGACGAGGCCGCCCAACACCGCCATGATTCCGATCCAATATGCAGGCTTCACGTTTCCTCCTGGAGCGCGCCGGCTGTGCCTCGCCCACGGGTTGGCCACCTTGCGGGCGGGCTGCTGAACCATGGCGGCCAGCATACCATCGTATAAAGCCTTTGTCAAGTAATCGCACGCGAAGGTGTCGAGAAATGCCCGCCGTCGGATGGAATCCGACGGCGGGCAAGGCCTACACGCCTCTTCCAACACCCTCCAGCGCGCCGGCTCAGAGCCCGCTCACCTGCCCCAGCACCGAGCGGGAGAGGCCGCGATAGGGGGCATCGAAGGTCAGCGGCACGGCCCGGCGGAGGTCCATCTCGTCGGTGCATTGCACCACGTGGGGATAGACGCGGATGCTGGCGCCCCTGACGGCATAGACCGGCAACCGCTCCAGGGGCCAGAGCGTGCCCTTCAACCAGCGCGGCCCTTGGAGGGTCTCCCCCGTCCAGAGATCCACCCATTCCCCCTGCGGCAGATAGACATCGCGCCGTCCCTCCGAGTTCATCACCGGGGCCACCAACAGCGCGTCGCCGCAGTAGAACTGGTCATCAATCTGCCAGCAAAGGGGATCGTCCTCGTGATGCAAGATCAACGCCCGCAAAATGGGCAGGCCACTACGGATGGCCCGCTCCGCCTGATCCGCCAGGTAAGGGATGAGGGCGTAGCGCAGACGCCACCAACGGCGCACCACGTCGGCCACTTGGGGATACTCGTAAGGTTCGCGGGGCTGCGCGCCGTGATAGCGCAGGTGCGAGGTAAAGACACCAAGCTGGGTCCAACGCACATACAGATCATCGGCCGGCCAACTGTTCATAAAGTTGGGCACGCCATGAAAGCCGGGCACATCGTGGCTCCAAAAGGCGAAACCGCTCAGGCCCAAGTGCAGCCCGCCGCGCAGGGTGCCGGCCATGCCGTCCCACGTGCAGGCGGCGTCGCCGCCCCAATGGACGGGGTAGCGCTGGCAACCTACCCAACCGGCCCGGGCCCAGATGAGCCCCTCGCCCGTGGTCTGCTGGGTGATCTCAAAGGCGGCCTTTTGGTAAAGCAAGGCATAAAGGTTATGCAGCAGGTGGGCGGGCAGGCCGTAATAATCGCCGGCCATGTCGATCTCTTCGCCGAAATCGGTCTTGATGGCCGCCGCGCCCAGTTTGAGCAGTTTTTCCAGCAGGCCCTGATACCAGCGTACCGCCGCCGGATTGGTGAAATCGAGGGTGCCCGCGTATTCCTGTCCGCTGAAATCAGAGCCGCCGGGGGCCGCCGCCGGCCCGCCGCCCGCCTCAGCGGGCGCATGGCGAGGCGCAGCCCTCTTGGGCACAATGTAGCGGTGCTCTTTGGCCAGGGGATAGAGCTTGTTATCCTGGCTGATGTTGGGCATCTGCCACAGGCTGATGCGAAAGCCATTTTGGCGCATCTCGCGCAGGTAGGCCGCCGGGTCGGGATACTTTTCGTGGCTGAACTCCCAATCGCACTTCCAATCGCGCTGGAACCAGCCGGTATCCAGATGGAGCACGTCGCAAGGGAAACCGCCGGCGCGCAATTTGCGGGCCACCTCGCGGGTCTCCTCGGCGGTCCAGTAGCTCATGCGGCTCATCCAAATGCCAAAGGACCACAGGGGCACGGTGCGCGGAAAGCCGGTAAGCTGCCGATAGGTGTAGAGGATGCGCTCCAGGTTGGGGCCGCCGATGAAAAAGAGGTCCAACGTATCATCCTCCACCAAGCCCTGGGCAGCCCGGGTGGAGATATCGGCCAGGGAGAGGCGGACATGGGCCGAGGTCAAGATGAGCAGTCCGTAGGGCCGGCTAGAGAGGTAAAAGGGCACGTTCTTGTAGGCGCGGCGGTTGTTCACCCCCAGGGCATCGGTGTTTTCCAAGATGTAGGTACCGCCGGCCAGGTCCATGCGGGCAAAGCGCTCGCCCGTGCCGGCAAATTTCTCATCGGGCAGGGCGTGCAGGGAATAGGCCACCCGGTGGGGGCGGCTCTCCCGGGTGATATAGGCCAAGGGCAACGACTCCTGCTGCCGCGGAAAGAAACCATCGTAGGCCATAAAGGGCACCGCCGTCGCGCCATCGGGATAGACGGTGGCGCGCAAGGTTTCGGCCGGCGGCTCGATCAGGTCGCTCCAAGGGCGGATCGGCTCCTCCTGGGTGATGACGCGCAGGCGCACGGTTCCCGCTGTATCGGTCACCTCCCAGCCGGTGGCATCCTGGCGCACGCGCAGCGGCTCGGGGACTAGCGCCGGGTCCCGTTCCAGCATCACGCTCTCGTCCCCCGGCACCTGGCCGGAGAAGGCGATGGAGAGACGCACCACCCTTGGACCGTAGGCCCGCACCACCAGGGCATGCACCTGGCGCGGCGTGCGCTCGTCGGGGACGAACTGCAAACCCGGCTTTTGCGCTTGGAAAGGCACCTGAAAGATGATGGCGCCCTCGCGCTCCTCCGCCGCGATGGGTTTGCAAGCCCGCCAGAGCACGTCGCCGGCGGCCTCGGGCGTCTCCAGGTCCAACATATCGCCCACGAAACGGTTGGTCGGCTTCATGGTCTCCTCCGGAAAAAGCTTGCTATGCGAGACCTGACAGGTCGGGATGACCTGTCAGGTCATATTCCCCACAGACACGCTTCAATTGCCCTTATCCAGCCCCAGCTTGCGATAGAGGCCCCACCAACCGGCCGCCTGCTCGGCCACGAGGCGGTCCACAGCCTCCTCAGGCTCCTTGGGCATCAGCTCCAGGGAGAAAAACCCGGCAAAGTTCTCCATGGCCAAGAGCTCCATCTGCCGCTCGATCTCTGGGGCCAGGCTGAAATGGGCATGGGCCACCCGCCCCTTCACGTGGCGATAGGCCTCGTCCACGTCCTCGCCGTGGTTCAGGCAATGGGCCAGGTGCCAGTTGATCCAAAAGGCGGCCGGGTACCCCGTGCGGAAGAGCAGCTCGCCGGCATCGTAGGCGCGAAAGACCGAGTGGGTCTCCAAGCAGAGCTTGACCCCGGCCTGGGCAGCACGCTCGCAGGCGCGGGCGATATACTCGGCCTGGTAGGCATAGCTGGCGGCGCGCTGGCCCCGGCCGCCGTTGGGGATGGGGTCGGCAAAGAAGCGGATGCGCGGCGCGCCCACGGCCACGGCCAGGTCCAAGAAGCGGTAGAGCCGCTCCAGGTTGGCCTCGCGCTCGGCCCGGTCTTGGCTCGCGAACTTGATGCTGGTGGCCAGGCAAGAAGTCTCCAAGCCCGCCTCGGCCATGGCCCGGCGCACCGCCTGGATGGTGGCCGGGCTGGATTCCAGCTCCACGCCATGGTTGTGCTTCGCCTCGGCGCGCCACTCCAGGCCTTGGTAGCCGAACTGCAGGGCCTTTTTGATCAGGGCCTCATAGCCCAAGTTTGGTTAGAGAAAGGTCATGAAAGAGAGCTTCACGGGGGTGTCTCCTTGTGGGATGCATGATATCTGCTAAAAATGCTTCTATAGCATCTCCTGAAGTGACTGTCAAGCGCGTTCCGCTTTGAGATGATTTCCCTCTTCCCTTGGACAAGACTTTATGCTATAATGCGCATGTCAGTTATTTGAAGGGGGACGCGGGTCGCCCTCAAGGAGCGACTTATCGGTGCGCCGGCACCTACGGGTGGAAGAGCGGTTCCGCCAAGGGAAGCGAAGGGTAAGACGAGGAGGCAAAATGGCCACGACACAAGGGGAGATGCTCGCACAGCGGCTACAACGCTCCATCGAACAGATCAAAGGGGTCACCTCGGCCCGGGTGATCTTGGACGATCACAACGAGATCGCCGAGATCCACCTGGTGGGCAGTCCCGATCGCGGCCCCAAACAAATCGTGCGGGATACGGAATCGCTCCTGTACGCGCGCTTTGGGCTGCGGGTGGATTATCGCCGCATCAGCCTGGTGCAGGTGGAGGGAGACGGCGAAACCAAACCCACGGCGCGCCTGCGATTGGTCTCGGTGGCCCAGGAGGGCGACCGTGTGCGTGTGGCCCTGGCCAACGGCAAAGGATGCATCGAGGGCACGGCCACCCTCGCGGAGGGTCTGGGGCCGGCCGCGGCGCGGGCGACTTTGGATGCCCTGCAAAAGGTGATCGGCCAGGCGGCCACATTACGTTTGCAGCAAGCCCAGACCGTCGCCTTGGAGGGGCAATGTGTCTTTCTTGTGGTGGCCTCGGCCCTCACCGCCGCCGGCGAGGAGCGGCTGACCGGCACCTGCCTCATCGGCGAGGACCTGGCCTCGGCGGCCGCCAAGGCCACCCTGGACGCGGTCAACCGGCGTCTGCCCATGTGGGGCGCGCCCCCCAGAATGGGCTGAATCCGCCCTTGCGATGGCATGATGTGGTGAACGCCCCTGCATAGGGTGATCCCGATAGGCATCCAGGCCCGGCCTTGCGCCGAAGCGAAGCGAAGGGGAATTCGACATCACGGAGCGCTCTCACGCGCTCTCATCATCCCTACATAGGAGGAATTCCCCATGAAATGGCGTGTGGATGCCTTGTATTTCAAGGCCATGTATGTCTTGGTCGTGCTGGCGAGCCTGGTGGCTACGGCAGCGGCCGCTTTCAAGTGGCACTAGATCACGCAGCGCCACGGTGCTGCGGCCACGCTGAGCCAGGTTCAACGTTAAGCCATCCCTTTACGGCCTAGATTCCCACGCTTGGATGCCTATCGGTTCACCAACAAGATAGCTTCAGCTTCCATAGGGCTCCTCGGCGCTAGGTAAAGGGCCATGCCCTCGAGCCTTCGACGCCAACGGCGGGCCAAGCCAAAAACATTAAAGAATTGTCACCTTCTACGGCCCTCTTTTAACCCTACTTTCACCCCAGCGGGTTATGCTCAAAAGAGGATGGGTGGTCTGTTCCTTGGCGGTTTCAGGGGCGGGTCACGCATCGGTGAAGCTTACCCCCTCAAGGCGGCAGGGGATACGTCGCCTTGCAGGGTCACCTGCCTTCGGCGGGGCGGCCCACGAGGAATTTCCGGAAAGCTGCGCTGATCAATGAAAACTTTGCCGTGGAAAGCGCGGGTTTACATCCTCACCCTGGCAACCCTCACCCTGTTTTTGGCAGCAGGTTCCATCTACTCCCTGGATTGGACAAGCGAGCGCCTCTTACAGGTGGGCGTTTTCATCCTGGCCGTCTTTGTCGCCGACCTCTTTCCCATCGTCCTGCCCTATGAAAACAACGCCGAGATCACCATCTCCTCCGCCTTTTCCACGGCCGCGGCGATCATGTTCGGCCCGCGAGCAACGGTGCTCATCGTCCTCCTGGGCACCTTGCTCTCCGAGCTCACCCTGCGCCGCGCGTGGTACAAGGCCCTCTTTAACATCGCCGAGATCGCCTTGACCTTTGCCGGGATCAGCTTGATCTATTATCTGCTCTACGATGGCGTGCCCAACCCCTTCCATTCGGCCCAGAACGCCTTGGCCCTGGCCACGATGATCGTGGCCTATTTCCTGCTCAACGTGGGCCTGGTGGCCGCCGTCGTCTCCTTGACAACCCACGCCAGCTTCTGGCATATTTGGAAAACAAACTTTCGCGATCTCACCTGGAACAACCTGACCATCATCCCCTTGGGGGCCATCATCGCCACACTCTGGCTGAACAGCCCGTGGAGTATCTTGGCCTTGGTGTTGCCCATCGTGGTGGTGCGCCAGTCGTTCCAATATATCGGCGAATTACAACGCCAGACGCGCCAAGCGCTGATCAGCATGGCCGATACCATTGACCAACGGGATCCCAGCACGTATCAACACTCCCAACGGGTGGCCATCCTATCCGCGGCCATCGCCGAGGAGATGGGCCTGCCCGCCGAGGAGGTGGAGACGATCCGCATGGCCGCCCGCTTGCACGATGTGGGCAAGATCGGCATGAGCAACGCCTTGCTCTACAAACCCGGCAAGTTCGATGAACGGGAACAGGCCGAGTTCCGGCGGCACCCGCAGATCGGTGCCGAGCTGGTCAAAAGCTTCCGTCTCTTTAGCGAAGGACAGATCCTCATCCTCCACCACCACGAGCGCTACGATGGCCAAGGGTATCCCGCGGGGCTGGCGGGCGAGGCGATCCCTTTGGGCAGCCGCATCCTGGCCGTGGCCGATTCCCTCGACGCCATGACCTCCGTCCGCCCCTACCGTCCCTCGGTCTCCCTGGCGGAGGCCGTCCAAGAGATCGAGCGGAACAGCGGCACCCAATTCGATCCGGAGGTGGTGCGCGTTTTCCTGCGCATCTTGGCCCGCTGGGGCGGCACGCTGCCCTGGGCGCAGGTCGGCAGCACGCCCATCACCTTGCCCAGCAGGCCCATGGAAGCAGCATCCCTCAAGGTCCAGGCTTAGGGAGAGGGGTGGAATGTTTCTCCTGATCGGCGTGGGGCTGGCCTTCCTGGTGGCTCTGGTGCTGGGCGGTCGGCCGGCCCGTCTCGGGCAAGCGCGCTTCCGGGCATCTTACCTCATTCTGCTGGCCCTCATCCTCCAAATCCTTATTTTTTCCCGCTGGTGGCAGGGGCAAAGCGGCCTGGGCGCGATGGTGGCGCCGCTATACGTCGTCTCGATGGTGCTTCTCATCGTAGCCGTGTGGCTCAACCGCCGCGTGCCGGGGATGGCCCTCCTGGGTGTGGGGTTGGCCTTGAACGCCGCCGTTATCACGGCCAACGGCGGCCACATGCCCGCCTCCTTTCAGGCCCTGCAGACGGCCGGCCTGCTGGAGCCCGGCGCCTCCTTTGAGACCTTGCGCGTGACCAACTCGTCGCTGATCACCGAGGGCACGCCCCTCTGGTTTCTGGGAGATATCTTTGCCCTCCCCAAACCCTTCCCCTTGGCGAATGTTTTCAGCGTGGGCGATATCCTCATCGCCGCCGGCGCGAGCTGGTTCATCCTGGCCATGATGCTCCGCCCGCCCATCGGCCCCAAACCCGAGCCCAGCAATCTTTGACAGGAACCCCCGCCGTCATAAAATAGAGCCACTATCCCCTTTTGGTGGAGGTTTCCCTTGTTCGTGCTGGGGCTTGATGTGGGCACCCAAGGGGCCCGGGCCCTCATCGTCGGCCTGGACGGGCGCGTCCAGGGGGAGGCCAGCCGCGCCTTCCCCGCCGGCCAGCTCGCCGCGGCCCAACCCGGCCACTTTGAGCAGGATCCCTTGCTGTGGCAGCAGGCGTCTTTGGGCGCCATCGCCGAGGCCGTGGCCGCCTTCACCGCCGCCGGGCACAAGGCCGAGGAGATCGCCGCCCTTGCGGTGACTTCCACCTCGGGCACGCTGTGTCTGGTGGATGCGGCCGGCGCGCCGGTGGGCCCCGCCATGATGTATTCCGATACCCGCGCGGCGGCCATCGCCGAGGAGGTGCAAGACGCGGGAAGAGAGCTGGCGGCCAAGTTGGGTTTCCGCTTCAATGCCTCCTTTGCCCTGAGCAAGCTGCGCTGGGTGCAACGCCACCAGCCGGAGCGCCTGGAGCGTGCCCGCTGGTTCCTCAGCCCGGCCGACCTGCTCGTCGGCTGGCTCTCCGGAACATGGGGCTTGACCGATTGGACCAACGCCCTCAAGTGGGGCTATGACGTGCTGGACCTGCGCTGGCCCGAGTTCATCGCCCGGGATCTGGGCCTGCCCGCGGACAAATTCCCACAGGTGGTGGCGCCGGGCACGGTGTTGGGGCAGGTCGCGCCCAGCGTGGCCGCCGAGACGGGCCTGGCGCCCCAGACCAAGGTGGTCGCCGGCTCCACCGACGGCACGGCCTCGCAACTGGCCAGCGGCGCCGTGACCCCCGGCGATTGGAACAGCACCCTGGGCACGACCCTGGTGCTCAAAGGGGTGACGGAAAAGCTGCTCCGCGATCCTTTGGGGCGCATCTATTCCCACCGTCATCCCGATGGCCACTGGTTGCCCGGCGCGGCCAGCAGCACCGGGGCCGATTGCCTGGCCCAGCGGTTCGCCGCCGCGCGCCTGGAGGCTCTCAACGCGGCCGCCCTGGGCCACAGCCCCACCGACCTCATCATCTATCCCCTGGCGCGGCGCGGGGAGCGCTTCCCCTTTATCGCCCCAGAGGCCACCGGCTTTGCCCTGGGCCAGACCGACGATGAGGAGGTTCTCTTTGCCGCCCATTTGGAGGGCCTGGCGTACGTGGAGCGGCTCTCCTTCCAGGTGTTGGCGGAGCTGGGGGCCGAGGTGAGCGAGACCATCTATGTGGCCGGCGGCGGCACCCAAAGCGCGGCGGGGCTGCAGATCCGCGCCGACGTGCTGCAGAAGTGTTTGCGCGTGCCCCAGGTGCCCCTGGGGGCCATGGGCGCGGCCATCTTGGCGGCGCGGGGGCATGTCTTCCCCAGCCTTGGCGAGGCGGCGCGCCAGATGGTGCACTTTCGTCAGGTGGTGGAGCCACGCCCCGGCCACCTTGCCGCCTACGACGAACGCTACGGGCGCTTCCTGGAGGCCTGCCGGGCCAGGGGGTACCTCGTATGAGCATCTTTAAAACGTGCGATATTCGCGGCGTCTACGGCGTCGAGCTGGACGCGGAGACGGCCTATCGCCTGGGGCGCGCGGTGGGGGCGCGCTTCCGGGGCCAGGAGGTGGTGGTGGGCGGCGACCTGCGCCCCAGCACCACGGCCCTCAAAGCGGCCCTGATGGACGGCCTTTTGCGCAGCGGCGCCCACGTGGTGGATCTGGGCCTGGTGCCCACACCGGCCTTTTATTTCGCCAAGCGTCGGCTGGGCGCGCCCGCGGGCGTCATGGTCACCGCCTCGCACAACCCGCCGCGCTATAACGGCTTCAAGCTGATGTTCGGCGAGCTGCCCATCACCCCGGAGGATCTGCAAACCTTGGCCCAGGAGATGGCCGTCGGAGATTGGCCCGAAGGGCAGGGGCGCTATCGCCAGGAATCGGTGTTGGATGCCTACATGGATTTTCTGGTCCGCTCCTTCCCCAGCCTGCGGCCGCACCGCGTGGTGGTGGATGCGGGCAACGGCTCCCTGTGGTCCGTGGCCCCCACGGTCCTGCGGCGGCTGGGCCAAGAGGTGGTGGAGCTCTATTGCACCCCCGATGGCACCTTCCCCCACCGCGCCCCCAACCCCGCCATCGCCAAAAACCTGGGCGATCTTGGCCGGCTGGTGGTTGCGGCGCGGGCCGAGCTGGGCGTGGCCTACGATGGCGACGGCGACCGGGTGATCTTGGTGGATGGGCGCGGCCAGGTGCAACCGGCCGACCGCACCTTTGTCCTCTTGATCCGGCACTTTTTGAGCCAACATCCCGGCGGCAAGGTGGTTTACGATCTCAAGTCATCCTTGGTGGTGGCAGAAGAGATCGAAAAGGCCGGCGGAGAGGCCCTGAGGGAGAAATCGGGGCACGCCTTTATCAAGCGGCGGCTCCTGGACGAGGGGGCCATCTTGGGGGGCGAGATCAGCGGCCATTACTTTTTCAGCGCCCTGGGCGGCGATGACGCCCTGTATGCCACCTTGGCCTTGCTCCAGGCGTTGGATGCCCTGGGCCTGCCTTACACCCAGGCCATGGACACCGTCCCCGCCTATCCCATCACCCCCGATATCCGCCTGCCCTGCCCGGTGGAATGCGCCGAGGCCATCTTGCAAGGGCTGCTAGCCGCCTTCCAGGATTACCCCATAGATCGGCTGGACGGGGTGCGCATCCTCTTCCCCGAAGGTTGGGCCCTGGCCCGCATCTCAGTGACGGAACCGCTGATCACTCTGCGCTTTGAGGCCCGCACGGAGGAGGCCCTGGCCGAGATTCAGCGTCGGGTGCGCGCCGCTTGCCCCGCTCTGGACCGGCTCATGGCCCAACCCGCCCTGAGCACAGATAAAAATGACCAGGATTGAGGAGGATGATGGCCGATCCACGTGTGCACATGGTCGAGATCGCGTCGCTGATCTACAACCGCTTCCTCAGCAACTCGGCTGGGGGGAATATCAGCGTCCGCGAAGGGGAGCGCATCTATGTTTCGCCGCGCTTCATGGGTTCGGAATATCATTACAAGATCACGCCGGAGCAGATCTCGGTGTTGGACGCCCAACATAACGTTCTGGAGGGCCCCCAGGATCTCTCCCGCGAGGTGCGCATGCACCTGGCCATCTATGACCATTTCCCTGAGGTGGGGGCGGTGATCCACGCCCATCCCCGCTGGCTGATGGTCTTTGCCGCGGCCGGCCGTCCCATGAAGCCGGTGTTGGAATTCACCACCAAGTTCGGCGTGGTAGAATGCATCCCGCCCTCCAAGGCCCACACCCAGGAGCTGGCCGATAATGTGCTCCAGGTGGCCCAGCGCCGCCGGGAACAACTGCAGCGCTACGCCTTGGGCATCCTGCTGCCGGGACACGGGATCGCCGTCCTGGGCCACGACCTGAACAACGCCTATGACACCTTGGAGCGCCTGGAGGATAACGCCCGCTGCATCCTCCTCTCGCGCCTTTTGCCGCCTGAGGAATGACCGTGATCCTCACCGTCACCCCGAACACAGCGTTGGACCTGGTGCTTTTTGTGGATCACTTTGCCTTTGGCGAGATGGTGCGCGCCAAGGGCGTGGCCGAGGGGATGGGCGGCAAAGGGGCCGTGGCCTCCTGGGTGCTGGGGCAATTGGGCACGCCCAGCCTGGCCACGGGCCTGGCCGCCGGGGCCACCGGGCGGCGCATGGTGGCTATGTTGGAGGCCGCCGGCGTCCAGGCGGATTTTATCTGGGTGGAGGGCGAGACGCGCACCAACTATATCCTGGTGCGCACGGCGGATGGCCTCCACGGGATGGTCTCTGTGGATCAATTGCGGGCCACGGCGGAGGATGGCCGTCGCCTGGCGGCGCATGTCCTCTCCTTGTTGGACCGCGCCGAGATACTCCTCTGCGGAGGCAGCCTGCCCCCAGAACTGCCGGTGGATTGGTACGCGCCCCTCATTGCCGAGGCCAAACGCCGGGGGATCCTCACCGTGCTGGATACCAGCGAGCGGTTCCTGGCGGCGAACGTGGCAGCCTTGCCCGAGATCATCAAACCCAATGCGGCGGAGGCGGCCACCCTCCTGGGCCGCCCGGTGGAGAGCGTCGCGGCGGCGGCCGAGGCGGCCCTGGAATTGCAGGCCCGGGGCATCGCCACGCCCATCATCACCTTGGGCGCCCAAGGGGCGGTGGCGGCCACGGATGAGGGGGTGTTCTTTGTCCCGCCGCTGCAGGTGCGGGTGGTGAACACGGCCGGCGCCGGCGACGGCTTTAACGCCGGGCTGCTCCGGGCACGCCTCCAGGGCGCCGATTGGGCCGAGGCCCTGCGCTGGGCCGTTGCCGTGGCCACGGCGGTGCTGCTCACCCCCGGCACGGGCGTCTGCCGTCCCGAAGACGTGCAGGCCCTCTACCCCCAGGTGCGCGTCGAACGGCTCTAGCGAGGGCGCCGAGAAATGCCCCCGTCGGTTAGAGACCGACATCTGGGGATGTAAGCCCGCGCCGCGGGCTTGGCAAGCAGAGCCGCCGGATTCCATCCGACGGCGGGCAAGGCCTCTATACGCCTTTTTTCAATACCCTCGCTCTAGCGAGGGCGCCGAGAAATGCCCCCGTCGGTTAGAGACCGACGTCTGGGGATGTGAGCCCGCGCCGCGGGCTTGGCAAGCAGAGCCGCCGGATTCCATCCGACG